>JANNWW010000115.1:0-51428 GCA_031409255.1 Crocinitomicaceae bacterium | reverse complement strand
TAATTTTTTATCTGGATCCATTCTCCATGCAGATGAGTTATCAATTACTGTTGTTCCTGCATCAGCAAATTTTGGAGCCCACTCCAAAGATGTGTCTCCTCCGGCAGAAAAAATAGCAATGTCTGGTTTCATTTCAACTGCAGTTTGCATAGAAACTACTGAATAGTTCAAACTCCCGAACTCTATTTGCTTACCGACCGATTTTTCAGATGCAACTGGTATCAATTCTGTAATTGGAAAATTGCGTTCCCGCAAAACTTTCAACATTACCTCGCCAACCATTCCTGTTGCGCCAACAACTGCTACTCTCATTTCTTATTTTTTTTGTAAAATTAACTGAAAAAGCTATTTTTAATCGCTTCTTTGAGAATAATTCATCTGAATTAAAAGGATTTAGTTTTAAAGTTCACAAAAAAGTAACATTCACATGCTATTTTTGAAGTTTTAAAACTGATTTTATTCCTAACTTAGGGCTATGAAAAAACTACTTTTCTGCTTGTTTGCATTTCCGATGCTCGGATTTTCACAGTTAACAGACGATTTTACCGATGGCAATTTCACTACTTCACCTTCTTGGTCTGGAACAGATGTTGTTTTTATCGTAAATGCATCGAACGAATTACAACTCAATAATACGGTTGCAGGAACATCCTATTTGTCAACTCCGCACACACTTTCAACTCTTGACAATCAGGAGTGGCGTTTCAAAACACAGCAAGCTTTTGCTCCATCAAGTTCCAATTATGGGCGAATTTACTTGACTTCCACATCAAACGATGTATCCACAAATCCAGACGGTTTTTATTTGCAATTAGGCGATGCTGGAAGCATAGATGCAGTTCGCTTGTTTAAATCTGTTGGCGGAGTTCCGACTCAAATTTGCGCAACACCAGACGGCTCAATTGTTGCGTCTTTTACCATTGGAATACGTGTTTTTAGAGATAACTTGGGAAATTGGGAACTGTCTGTTGACGCAAGCGGTGGAACAAATTATGGAACAATTTATACGGGTTTAGATGCAACAAGTTTATTGGGAACCCATACCGGATTCTTGTGTGTTTATACAAGTTCAAATGCAACTAAATTTTATTATGACAATGTATATATTGGTCCAGAAATAGTTGATGTTTTAGCTCCAACACTTGTAAGTGCAAACGCCATTTCTGCTACACAAATAGATGTGTTGTTTTCTGAGCCAGTAATTGGAGCTGCTGCTATTAACGCTGCTAATTACACTTTAAATCCGAGTTTAGCGCTTACTTCTTCAACAATTGACGGTTCAAATCCGGCTTTAATTCACTTAGTAACTTCTGCGAATTTAACAAATGGAACAAATTATCTGTTAACCGTTGGTTCTATAGAAGATATAGCCGGAAATAGTGCCGTTAATTTAACAACTAACTTTAGTTATCTTGTTGGTGAAATAGCTGTAAAAGGTGATTTGATTATCAATGAATTTATGGCCGATCCTAGTCCTATAATTGGTTTGCCAGAAGTTGAATTCGTTGAAATTTATAACCGTAGCACTAAATACATTGATCTTACTGGCTGGAAAATTGGCGATGCTTCTAGTGAAGGAACAGTTACTGGCGGATTTATTTCACCCGGAGAATACAAACTCTTATGTGCAACTGCTTCATTGGTAGATTACCCTGCTGCATATGCTGTAACCAGTTTTCCAAGTTTAAATAATAGTGGAGACGACATCGTTTTAAAAACAAATTCTGCGCAAATTATCGATAAAATAACCTTTACGGATGCTTGGTATAAAAGTGATGAAAAAGCGGAAGGCGGTTATTCGATTGAGCGCATTAACCTTAATGACCCATGTTCGGACATCAACAATTGGACTGGAAGTAATGCCTTCGTTGGTGGAACGCCTTTATCAATAAATACTGTAAACAATAGCACCCCCGACGCAGAATTGCCCAGTTTAATTTCTGCAAATGCACTCGTTCCAAATTTTTTAGAGTTAACTTTTTCAGAAGGAATGGATTCTACGAGTTTAGTTTCGGCACTTTATTCGTTCAATCCTGCTCTCACTATTCAATCTATTTTTGTCGCATCTACTTTTGAAAACCAAGCGCTAATTGCTTTAAATGAAAATTTAGCTGTAAATCAATTGTATACATTTTCAGTTCCAAACCTTGCAGATTGTTGGTTAAATGCTACTACAATTACTGGAAACTTTGCTTTAGCAGACAATCCGATATTAGGTGATTTGGTAATAAATGAGATTCTTTTTGATCCAGGAACAGGAGGAACTGATTTCATCGAATTATACAATCGCTCTAACAAAGTGTTGAATCTTAAAAATTATAGTATTGCAAATTTTGATAACGACACTGTATCAAACAATAAACTAATTTCAGAAAACTACACCTTGTTTCCAGATGAATATGTAGTATTAACAGCTGATTCGACTTTTGTACGCAACACTTTTCCAGCAACTATTTTAGGTAGCTTTTATCAAATGTCTCTTCCAAGTTTGAACAACGATTCGAGCACAATTTATTTAATTGATCCTACGAATTCTATACTAGACAAAGTTTCCTACCAAGCAGATTGGCAGTTTTCTTTACTCGACGAAACAGAGAACAGAACATTAGAACGTATAGATCCTTTTGGAATTTCGAACGACAAATCTAATTGGCACACAGCAGCAGAACCAATAGGTTTTGGCACACCTGGAGGTAAAAATTCACAATTTCAAATCGTAGTTACAGATGGTGTTTTTAACTCCGATAAACCGGTTTTTTCTCCGGATATTGACGGCTTTGAAGATGTAATTTTCTTCACGCTTCAGCAAGAAACCGCTGACAATGTTGTTCAGTTAACTATTTACGATGATTTTGGTAGAATCGTAAAAAAAATATGGCAAAGTGAGTTAACAGGAACCGATAACTCTGTTAGTTGGGATGGTGTGAATGAGAAAGGTATTAAAGCTCCAATTGGAATCTATTTTGCAGTTGTTTCTAGCTTTAATACGGCAAGTGGGAAAACTTTTTCAAAAAGAATCGCTTTCACCCTCGCAGGAAAGTTAAATTAATTGTAACTTGCTGCCAATATATAACTTTTAATATGAAAATTAAATTACTATTTGTTGCAATTCTTTGTGTTGTAACAAACTACGTAAGTGCACAAGCTTACAGCACAGCAATTGGAGTACGCGGCGGGTTTCCGGGTGCAGCTGGAATAAACTTAAAACACGACTTCGGTGGAATTTATGGCGATTTTACTCTTGGGGGAAATAAAAACTGGTTTTCATTAACTGCTTTGGCTGAAAAACAACAAACCTTGAGCGGAAATTTTGATTGGTATGTTGGGCTTGGTCCTTATGTTTATAGCTGGAGAAATAGTTATTATTATGATGATAAGATTTACAACAGTGGTTTAGCTTTTGGCGCATACGGTTGCGCAGGTATTGAATATACCTTCGATGAAATTCCATTTAACATAGGCTTAGATGTTGGTCCAGCAGTTAATATTGTACCCTATTTTTCAATAGGATTTGGCGGTAATTTTTCATTCAGATACGTTTTGAAATAAGTGAAAATAGTATACTTTTTAAAAAAAGCGGCACACAAGCCGCTTTTTTTATTCTACATAACTCAATTTCAACATATTTGATTTTCCATTTTCTTCGATTGGAATAGATGCAAGATTGATTACTAAATCTCCTTGTTTTAATAATTTATCTTTAGATAACAAGTCTTTAATGTCTGAAATAGTATGGTCTGTGCTTTCTTTTTTATCGTAATAGAATGCGCGAACTCCCCAAACTAAACTGAGTTGAGTTATAATATCTCTATTACCTGTGAAAACAAAAATTGGACAGTTTGGTCGTTGTGAAGCAATTTTATAAGAAGTATAACCAGAATAACTCATTGTAATAATCGCATCAGCTTCTACGCGTTGAGCCAAACGACACGCATTAAAACATATTGAATCTGTAATGAAACGATCTTGTGCTTTTTCTGGAAGTTGTTCTTTGTTATAAATTCCGTCGAACCCTTCCATTTCATGAATAATATTTACCATTGTTTGAATTACTTCAACAGGAAACTTTCCAACCGAGGTTTCACCTGAAAGCATTACCGCGTCAGCGCCATCAAGAACAGCGTTTGCAACGTCGTTCACTTCAGCTCGAGTAGGAGAAATATTTGTAATCATGCTTTCCATCATTTGTGTTGCCACAATAACTGGTTTTGCTTGTTCGTGGGCTTTTCGAATAAGCATTTTTTGAATCAACGGAACGGTTTGATAAGGAACTTCAACACCTAAGTCGCCTCTGGCAACCATTAAGGCATCAGTTACCTTCATGATTTCGTCTATGTCCTCAATTGCTTCAGGTTTTTCAATTTTAGCAATTACGCGTGCTTTTGATTTTCTTTGTAAAATAATTTGTTTCAATTCAACAATATCTCTACCGGAACGCACAAATGAAAGTCCGATCCAATCTAAATCGTTTTCTAAAGCAAACTCTAAATCGATTTTATCTTTTTCTGTCAGAGAGGGCAAAGAAATTTTCGTATTTGGAAGATTTACTCCTTTTTTAGAAGATAAAATTCCTCCATGAATAACTTTCGCAATAATTTCTTTGTTTCCATCAGTAGAAACAATTTCCATCATTAATTTCCCATCGTCTAATAAAATTCGTTCTCCGGCTTGCACATCTTTCGGCATTTCAGAGTAACTAATACCGAAGCAATCTTTTGTGCCTATAACTTTTTCTGTTACAATTTTCACAATTGATCCGTTTTCGAGCATCACACCATTGTTTTCCATTTCGTATGTGCGAATCTTCGGACCTTGTAAGTCGGCTAAGATTGCTACGTTCAAACCTGTTTCTTTGTTTAATTGGCGAATGTTATCAATTGCAAGTTTATGGCCTTCATGACCACCATGAGACATATTTAAACGACACACATTCACCCCTTCTTCAAACATTTTGCGAAGAACAGAAATCTCAGCACATGCTGGACCTAAGGTTGCTACTATTTTTGTTTTTTTCATTCTAATATTATTGTTTCTGTGCTGGGCATCTGTTCTCTATCGAATTGTGAACACAACATAACTACATTTATTGAGCGAATTTGATTAATTAGCTCGTTTATTTCCCAACGATTAGTTTCCAAAATTACAAACCAATAATCGATTTGAAATTTTTCTGGTATTAAAAAATGATTACCATTTTTGTTTTTTAGTAAGCGAATATTCGAAAAATCAATTTCGTTTTTCCATTCAAAAGTAGAAAATTCTATATCACCTGTTTTTTTACTGAATTTTTTAAACTGTTCTTTTGCTTGAACTAACTTAATTCCCAGTTCGTTGTTCAAATTCCAAACAAAACGGTAATCTGCATGTGGTGAACAAATACCAATCCAATGATAAATGGGAGGCTGAACAAAATCGAGGACTAATTTTTTGGTTTTCAACTGTAACAATTAAATACTGCTCAAGACAAGATTGAAAGGTACGAATTAATTATGAATTGAGGAATACTCATTAACAAAAGATAAGAATTCTGAAAGAATGAATTTTAAACCCTTCTTGATAATTTAAAAAGCAATCAGATCTTTTAATTACACTTCGCCCATTAATTCAAGTGTTTCTTTGGCTGCTGCTTGTTCGGCTACTTTTTTTGAAGGACCATAACCTAAACCATAACGAACTTTATTCACTTCAACAATGATTTCATAATTCCAATTACCTTGAATGTTTTCCTCTTTTAAAACCACAAAATCCAGTTGAAGACGTCGTTTTTGAGACCAAATAAATAACCTAGATTTAAAATCTATTTCTTCTTCTAAGATTTTATTTAAATCTATATACTTTCTGAAAATCTGTTGAGTAATAATTTTTCTAACTGTTTCGAAATTCGAATCTAAATAGAGCGCGCCAATAATTGCTTCGAAAGCATTTCCTTCTAGTGAACTAATATTTATTGATCTACTATGATTGTAGCGCAAAATTTCACGTATTCCTAACTCTTCACCAATTTCAGAAAGTGTTTTTCGTGAAACAACTTTAGATTTAACTTTTGTAAGGTATCCTTCGTCTTCATCTTTGAATCTGTCATACAGAAATTCAGCGATTATTGCATCAAAGATGGCATCGCCTAAAAACTCGAGTCGTTCATTCGAGTAACTTATACCTGTATGAGAAAGTGAGCGGTGCGTAATCGCTTGTTCAAACAAATGAATGTTAACAGGACGGTAGCCCAGTTTTTTTACAAAAAAACGCATCAATTCAATGTCTTCTTTTGAACGTTTTTCACGAAAGAAAGAAAACCTAAATGCCACGAAACTGTAATTTAATTAACCTTTGAATTTTCCAACAATCACAGATGTGTTGTGTCCACCAAATCCGAAAGTATTTGATAATGCCACGTTTACAATTCTTTTTTGAGGAGTATTAAACGTGAAGTTTAATTTATTGTCAATTTCAGGATCGTTCGTAACATGATTAATAGTTGGTGGAACAATATCGTTTTGCACAGCTAAAACACAAGCAATAGCTTCAATAGCTCCTGCTGCTCCTAACAAGTGACCTGTCATTGATTTTGTAGAACTTATGTTCAATTTATAAGCGTGTTCGCCAAAAACATGCGCAATTGCTTTCGTTTCTGCAATATCGCCTAAAGGTGTAGATGTACCGTGAACATTCACGTAATCTACAGCAGTAGGATCCAGATTTGCATCATCTAATGCTGAAATCATAACGTTTCGTGCACCTATTCCATCCGGATGTGGAGCAGTCATGTGATATGCATCGCCAGACATTCCGCCACCTAAAACTTCTGCATAAATTTTTGCACCGCGTTTGATTGCGTGTTCGTATTCTTCTAGAATTAAACATCCTCCTCCTTCGCCTAAAACAAATCCATCACGATCTAAATCGAATGGACGAGAGGCGGTTTCTGGAGAATCGTTTCTAGTTGAAAGTGCTTTTAATGCATTAAAACCACCCATTCCCATTTCATTCACTGCAGCTTCTGAACCACCAGTAACTATTGCATCTGCTTTTCCTAAGCGAATCAAATTGAAAGAATCAATGATTGCATTAGTTGAAGAAGCACAAGCAGAAACTGTTACGTAATTTGGGCCGCGTAAACCATATTTGATTGAGATGTGCCCAGCGGCAATATCTGCAATCATTTTAGGAATAAAGAACGGATTGAAACGGGGTGTTCCATCTCCTGCGAAGAAATTTTGAGCTTCGTCTTGGAAGGTTTTCAAACCTCCGATTCCTGAACCCCAAATAACTCCAATGCGATCTAAGTTCGGATTTGCATCCAATAAAGAAGAATCAACCATGGCTTCTGTAGCAGAAACCATGGCATATTGTGAAAATTGATCTAATTTTCTTCCTTCTTTTCTATCCATGTGGTCTTCCACATTGAAGTTTTTGACTTCACAAGCAAAGTGTGTTTTGAACAACGAAGCATCGAACTGTTTAATAGGCGCAGCGCCACTTTTACCACTGAGTAATGCGTCCCAATATTCTTGAACCGTATTTCCAATTGGTGTAATCGCACCTAAACCTGTTATAACAACTCTTTTCAGCTCCATAATTTTATCTTACGTTTGCTTTGGATTTCAATTAGTTTGCGTTTTTCTCGATATAAGAAACTGCGTCACCAACTGTTTGGATGTTTTCTGCTTGATCGTCTGGAATAGCGATATTGAATTCTTTTTCGAATTCCATAATCAACTCAACTGTATCTAGAGAATCTGCTCCTAGATCGTTTGTGAAGCTTGCTTCGTTTGTAACTTCGCTTTCTTCAACTCCTAATTTATCTACGATAATAGATACTACTCTTACTTTGATATCAGACATTTGATTTGTTTTTTAATGTTTATCAGGGTGCAAAGAAAATAGTATTCCTTGTAAAAACAAAATATATTGTGTTGAATTTCAATTTTGTCGATAAGTTATCTAAAAATTCTTCCTCATACTTCTTGTGAAAACCTAGGTTTTACTAACTTTACAGCATGAAAATGACAGCTATAGCAATCTTCGCTTCAGGTAGGGGTACAAATGCTTTAAATTTGATTAAACACTTCGAAATGCATGAAAAAATTTGTGTTTCGGTTTTAATTTGCAATAAATCGGATGCAGAAGTTGTTCAAAATGCACGAAATTTAGGTGTAGAAGTTTTAATTTTTGATAATCAATCGTTTGAAAGTGGACTAACCGTATTACAAGAATTAGATTACAGGGCAATTGATTGGATTATTTTAGCCGGATTTTTGCGCAAGATTCCGTTAAATATGATTCGAAACTATCCGAATAAAATAATTAATATTCACCCTTCTTTGCTTCCGAAATTTGGTGGTAAAGGAATGTATGGTAAACATGTTCATGAAGTTGTGTTGACTTCTAATGAGACAGAAACGGGTATTTCAATCCACTTAGTAGACGAAGAGTTTGATTCAGGAGAAATTTTGGCGCAATACAAATTTCAGCTAGAGAAAACAGATAACATTTCAAGTATTTCGGAAAAAATTCAAGCCTTAGAACAAAAATATTTTCCTAGTATTGTGGAGCAAACACTTATCAAACAATAAATCACATGAACTTTTTCACTGAATTCAACCTCTCTGAGCTTTTTAAGACCGCAACTGTTTTGTTTGCAGTGATCGATATAGTTGGCTCGGTTCCAATTATTATCAAAATAAAAGAGCAATCAGGAGAAATTAATCCGCTTCAAACGAGTGTTGTTTCCTTGTGTATAATGATTGGTTTTTTGATTTTAGGAGAAAGTATTTTAAGGTTGTTCGGCGTTGATATTAAATCGTTTGCTGTTGCAGGTTCTATTATACTTTTCGCAATGAGTTTTGAGATGATTTTGGGTGTGCGTTTGTTCCGCGACACTGTTTCAGGTAAAACCGCTGGTATAGTTCCACTTGCATTTCCAATTATTGCGGGTGCTGGAACCATGACAACCTTAGTTTCTTTGCGGGCTGAATTTGCAAATATCAATATCATTTTAGCAATTATTATAAACGTAATAATTGTATACATTGTACTTCGTTTAACGAAAAAAATAGAACATTTCTTGGGCGAAGGTGGAATTGCAATTTTGAAAAAAGTATTTGGAATTATTCTTTTGGCAATTGCCGTGAAGTTGTTTACAACGAATATAGCTGCAATTGTTTCGAATGTGAAGTGATGTTTATTTCGGAAGACAGTCTGGACAATTGATTTTAATTCTATCGAAATAAAAAAAGTCGCTCAAATTGAACGACTTTCATAAATAGTATAAAGAACTTAATCTTTTATCAAGAATTGGAAACGATCCAAGTTTTTAAGTGCAATACTTGTTCCGCGTGCAACTGCTCTCAATGGATCTTCTGCAATATGAACAGGTAATTTCGTTTTTTCAGAAATTCTTCTATCTAATCCGCGAAGCATCGATCCGCCACCTGCTAAATAAATTCCAGTACGGTAAATGTCTGCAGAAAGTTCGGGTGGTGTTTGTTCCAATGCACTTAAAATTGCTTCTTCGATTTTCGAAATTGTTTTGTCTAAGGCATGCGCAACTTCTGTGTATGAAATAATTATTTCTTTTGGAATTCCTGTCATTAAATCGCGACCACGCACGGCATAATCTGGCGGTGGATTGTCTAATTCAGGTAAGGCAGCACCAACTTCAATTTTAATTTGTTCAGCAGTTCGTTCTCCCACTAATATGTTGTGCTGACGGCGCATGTATTCTTCAATATCTGCAGTAAAATCATCTCCTGCTATACGTATGGATTTGTCACAAACAATTCCACCAAGAGCAATTACTGCAATTTCGGAAGTACCTCCACCAATATCGATGATCATATTTCCCATTGGTTCCTCAACGTCAATTCCTATTCCAATAGCAGCTGCCATTGGTTCATGAATCAAATAAACTTCTTTTGCTCCTGCATGTTCAGCTGAATCACGTACCGCTCTTTTCTCTACTTCTGTAATTCCAGAGGGAATACAAATTACCATTCGAAGCGTTGGGTTAAATAAATGTTTCCCTGGATTAATCATTTTAATGAATCCACGAATCATTTGTTCAGCACTTTGGAAATCTGCAATTACTCCGTCTTTCAATGGACGAACTGTTTCAATTAGTTTGTGAGTTTTACCATGCATCTGTTGTGCTTTCTTTCCGATAGCAACAACTTTTCCGGTTTGGATATCTTTGGCAACAATAGACGGCTCATCAACAACAACTTTGTCGTTCATAATAATCAGTGTGTTTGCCGTACCTAAATCGATTGCAATTTCTTGCGTTAGAAAATTAAATAACCCCATTTTGGTTGCGTAAATTATGCATTTGTGATTGTTTATTCGTAAAATTTACAAATAAGTTACGAAAGTAGTTGAAATAAATTGAAATACTTTACATATTAATGAATTCATTCATCATTTTTAGCATCATTAACCACATTAATAAATGCAATTAATTCTGAGAAATTATTTGCATTGAGTTTTATTTCGTAAAAGTGTGTATGATAGATGCAATGAATTAGTCCAGCGTTTTTTAATTTCTGAAGGTGGTTTTGAATAGTTGGCTTAGTTAACTTAAATTGTTTCGCAAAATCAATATTTCTCATAAAGATTTCATTGTGTAAAATCTCAACCATTCTTTTTCGAATTGGATGAGAAATTGCATCTGCTATTAAAGCAACATTTAATTCGTTTTGTGTGTAATTGTTTGGCTTGATTGCTCCCATAAAAACTGTTTTCTTATAAAAGTTAGTGAAAAAGTTGATTTCTTAACCAAAAAAACAAATATATTTTCCAAAATAAGCAAATAAGCAAATAAGCAAATAAGCAAATAAGCAAATAAGCAAATAAGCAAAATTACTTACTCTCCCAGTAAAAACTGTTAATCACAAAGTTTTTTATCACTTTTTTTTAACCAAAAAAACCTCATTTCATTCTCGTTTTGTGAAATCATATTTCGCCAAATCTGAAAAAAAAAGTACTACAAACGGAAATTAAATAATTTACCTAAATACGACTTTCAGATCAATGCTTAAAATGTCGATTACCTGTAAACACCATTGCAACACCATGGGCATTACAATAATCAATCGATAATTCGTCTTTAATTGATCCTCCAGGTTGAACAACAGCAGTAATTCCTGCTAAATGAGCAATTTCAACACAATCAGGGAAAGGAAAAAAAGCATCCGAAGACATTACAGCTCCATTTAAATCAAATCCGAAAGAAGTTGCTTTTTCAATTGCCTGACGTAAAGCATCAACGCGTGATGTTTGACCAGTTCCACTTGCCAACAATTGGCCGTTTTTTGCTAAAATAATAGTATTCGATTTTGTGTGTTTCACTAATTTATTAGCGAAAACTAAATCTTCAACCTCCTGAGCATTCGGCTTGTTAATTGTTCTAGATTCGAAATCCGAAGCTGCTTCAGAAATTAAATCTTTTTCTTGCTCCAAAACCCCATTCAACAAAGTTCTAAATTGGCGTTTTGGCAATTCTACTTCCTTTTGAATCAATAAAATACGGTTCTTTTTTGATTGTAAAATCTCTAAAGCATCTTCATCAAAACTAGGTGCAACAACCACTTCGCAAAATAAATCATTCACTTGAACAGCCGTTGCTAAATCTAATGAGCGGTTTGCAATTAAAATTCCACCGAAAGCGGAAGTCGGATCTCCTGCAAGCGCATCTGCGTATGCTTGAGCTAATGTGTTGCGTGTAGCTAAACCACATGCATTATTGTGCTTAAGAATCGCGAAAGTTGGCTTGTCGTTTTTAAATTCAGCCATTAATTGCACTGCAGCATCTACATCTAATAAATTATTGTACGACAATTCTTTACCATGAATCTGTGTAAACATAGCAGTGAAATCTCCATGGAACCAACCTTTTTGGTGCGGATTTTCGCCATATCTCAATGAATTAGATTCTAAAATACTTTGTTTAAAAACAGGTAATTCGTCTTCTTGATTGAAGAAATTGAAAATATGAGTGTCGTAATGCGACGAGACCATAAATGCTAATTTCGCAAATGTTTTTCTTTGAGAAATCGTTGTTTCTGCCCCATTTTCAGTTAGAATTTCTTCCAAAAGAGCATATTGCTTAACGGATGGAATAATAACCACGTCGTTGTAATTTTTTGCTGCAGCGCGAATAAGCGAAATTCCACCGATATCAATTTTTTCGATAATTGCCTGATGATCTGCTCCCGATGCTAATGTTTCCTCAAAAGGATACAAATCAACAATCACTAAATCAATCGTTGGAATATCAAATTCAGCCACTTGTGCTAAATCTGAATCCAAGTTTCGTCTATGTAATATTCCACCAAAAATAGCTGGGTGAAGTGTTTTTACTCGTCCGCCAAAAATTTCTGGATATGAAGTCATTGATTCTACTGGAACAACAGGAATACCTAACGCTTCAATAAAACTTTGGGTTCCACCTGTAGAATACAAAGTCACATTTTCAGCATGTAATTTACGAACAATCGGTTCTAAACCATCTTTGTAATAAACCGAAATCAATGCCCCAGTTATTTTCTTTTTTTGCTCCATTTTTTGCGAATTTTCAATTTTTTTGAAGATGCAAAAATAGTGCTTTTTTTTGAATACTTTGTTTTAAAACCGATTTAGTTAGTCTTGAAAAATTAACCCTGTAGCCATTCAAAATTATACTATTCTTGTTTTTAATTTTCCCAATAAATATATTGGTATTATACCGAACTAGCTCTGATTAGCTTGATTTAGTCAAGTGTTATCATAGGTTAATCGGTATTACTACAGTTTTTTAGTTAACCAAAACTTTTTTCTACCTCTTCAACGCGTTTGTTTTCATTTAATTTAAAAGTAAAACTTTCAGTGTAGTTACCTGTGAATATTAGTGAAAAGCTATTAGTTCGCTGAAAACTTTTAAACTTTTTCAACTCTGAAATAGGTATCCATGCTGTTAGCGAAATTCCACTATCGCTTTTTTTAATGAACTCTTTATTTGTAAACTTAAATTCACTTAATTGCTCTACGCTTGTTAATTTTATATAAACTTCAACTATTAATTCATCTGAACTTGTTGCAGAATCAATTTTTGAATAGGCATACTTCTGTTCTTTTGATACTTGAAGTAAATTTTTATATAAGGCGCTTCCAGTTGGAATGCCCCCTGCTCCTTTTCCAATGAACTGTTGTCTCTTTGAATAAATTGTGTCAATATCGAGTGCGTTGTTTTCGTTATCAACAGCAAACAAAGGGTCTGATTTTGAAACAAATTGAGGCCCAACCCAAGCAATAATTCCTTTACTTGTTTGGATGGCAGTTGGTACCAATTTAATTTTCGAATCAAAATGTTGTGCATATTTTAAATCTTCCAAATCAATGTTTTCTATTCCAAATTGAAGCACTTCATCCGGATTAAGGTTTACACCAAAAGCAAACCTAGAAAGTAAACTCAATTTATAATTTGCATCTGAACCGGAAACATCACTTTCCGGATTACTTTCCGCGAAGCCCAAATCTTGTGCGCATTTTAGTGCCACATTATAAGCTAAACCTTCGTTAACAACTTTAGAAAGTATATAATTACTTGTTCCATTAAATATTCCACGCAGTTTAGATATTGGTTCTTCAGAAAAATAGTTATCTAATAATTCAATAACAGGAATAACACCACAACTTGATGCTTCATAAAGCAAAGCAACATTTTTTTCTTTTGCTAATTGAATTAACTCATGCGCATTGTAGGCAAGCATTTTTTTATTTGCGCTTACAACATGTTTTCCGGAATTCAGCGCTAATCTCACATATTCAGCAGCAACTTCTGCATCGTCAATAGCTTCAACAATTATTTCAATCTCTGGATCAAGTATAACTTCACTTGCTTGAAAAGTAAAAAGTTTTGCGTCAAAGTCTCTTTTTTTATTGGGGTTTTTTACCGCAATTTTCTTTATTTCAAATAATTGACATTCTTGCTGAAGAATAATTTCTGCCAAGCCAGAGTTAACAACTCCGAACCCAATTAATCCTATTTTAGTTTTTTTTGACATTTTCTTTAATTTTAATGATGGTTAAACTGTTTATTTTAATAGTTCGAAACAAGCTCTTCTATCTCTAATCGATTATTTATGATGTTTTTGAAAAAAAATTGCTCAAAATGCTGACTTAGTTTTTTAGTTTCAGTTAGAAAACCGTCGTGCCCGAAATTTGACCCAATCACAACCAAATTTGAATCTTCTATATTTCTTTCCAAATAAGCTTGTTCCGAAACTGGGAATAAAAGGTCGCTACTAATTCCAATAATTAATGTTTTGGCTGTAATTTGTTTCAATGCTTGCTCGATGCTTGAGCGGTTTCTTCCCAAATTATGCGTGTCCATTGTTTTACTTAATAAAAAGTAACTAAATGCATTGAACCGATTTCTAAGTTTATACCCTTGGTAGCGTTGGTAAGAACTCGCTTTAAAAAAGTCGCGTTTATTTATATCCAAATCTGTTTGTGAGAGCTGATAAGAACCATAACTTCTATAACTCAATAAAGCAATTGCTCGTGCAGTTTCTAGTCCGTTTAAACCAGCATTTGGTGAGTTATTTTTCCAGCTTGAATCTAATTCTATTGCCATTCTTTGTGTTTCATTGAAGGCAATTCCAAAAGCAGAATGAACCGCATTTGTTGCCAATAAAATTAAGTTTTGGAACCGATCTGGATGTGTAACATTCCATTCTAAGAGTTGTTGTCCGCCTAAACTTCCACCAATACCAAGCGCAATTTTTTCTATTCCTAAATGATTCCGAAGTTGTTCATGTGCATTTGCTAAATCACGCGTGGTGAGTCTTGGAAATTCATGAAAATAAGGTGCATTAGTTAAAGAATTAATACTTAACGGGCCTGTTGAACCATAACATCCACCTAAAACATTTGCACAAACAACAAAATATTGATTTGTGTCGACAGTTTTACCCGGACCAACTAATTCTTCCCACCACTCACTCGGATCGCTGTTAGCGGTTAATGCGTGGCAAATCCAAACAATGTTTGAATCGTCCTGATTTCGCTTCCCCAATGTAGTGTATGCCAACGTAAACCCCGAAAGTTTTTCGCCTGATTCGAGAACGAATGCTTTGTTGTTATATAAATAGTTTGTTTCCATTTCTAATTTTTAACTTATTTGGAAGCGTCGAAAGCCTGTGTTCAACGCCTCCAAAAGAGTCATTTAGTTATTAGTTAGACAAGGTCGATTTCGCTAAACCCAATTTTTCTCGCACAAATACAGCTGCATTTTCGATGTCTTGTTTAATATCGTCAATGTGTTCAATTCCAACAGAAACTCTTAACAATCCTGGCGAAACACCTGCAGAAATTTGTTCGTTTTCAGACAATTGATCATGCGTTGTTGAAGCTGGTTGAATGATGAGTGTTTTTGCATCTCCAACATTTGCTAAGTGCGATATCAATTCCAATTTATCAACTAGTAAATTTGCCAACTCTTTTCCACCTTTTATTTTAACGGAAAGCACACCTCCAAACCCATTTGTAAGGTATTTTTTAGCCAATTTATTGTAGGGCGAAGATTCCAATCCTGGGTAGTTTACAGACTCAACGAAGTCTTGTTTTTCTAACCATTTTGCAAGCTCAAGTGCATTGTCTACAGTTCGTTGAACGCGAAGTGAAAGCGTTTCTAAACCTTGTAATAACAGAAATGAATTGAAAGGCGAAAGCGCTGGTCCGAAATCGCGTAAGCCTTCAACTCGAGCGCGAATTGCAAAAGCAATGTTGGGCAAGCCAAGCGGATTATCTACACCAAATACTTCGGCAAATTTTAGTCCGTGATACCCTTCGCTTGGTTCCGAAAATTGTGAAAATTTTCCATTCCCCCAATCGTAATTTCCGCCATCAACTATTACTCCGCCAATTGTCGTTCCATGTCCGCCGATCCATTTTGTGGCACTTTCAACCACTACATTTGCGCCATAATCAATTGGTCGGAAAAGGTATCCGGCAGCACCAAATGTATTGTCAACCACAAGTGGTAAGTTGTAATCTTTAGCTACTTGAACAATATTTTCGAAATCAGGAATATTAAAGCCTGGGTTTCCGATAGATTCAATGTAGATTGCTTTCGTGTTTTCATCAATCAATTTTGCAAAAGATTCCGATTTGTCACCATCTGCAAAACGGGCTTCAATTCCCAAACGTTTGAAAGCCACTTTGAACTGATTGTAACTTCCACCATATAAAAACGAGGTTGTTACGAAATTGTCTCCTGCCTGTAAAATATTGTTTAAAGCAATAAATTGAGCTGCTTGTCCGCTTCCAACAGCAAGAGCTGCTACACCTCCTTCCAACGCTGCAATTCGTTTTTCGAACACGTCGGTTGTAGGATTCATGATTCGAGTATAAATGTTTCCGAATTCTTTTAATCCAAAAAGATTTGCTGCATGTTCGCTGCTATCGAATGCGAAGCTTGAAGTTTGGTAAATAGGAACTGCACGCGATTTAGTTGTTGGATCGATTTCTTGTCCTGCGTGTAATTGTAATGTTTCAAATTTAAAATTAGTTGCCATTTTTTTTGTTTTTGAGCTGGTATTTTATTTTTACCAGCAGATTTATTTTTATTTTGCTTATTTATTTTTTTGCATTAAAAAAGCCCCTCAGATTCATCCGACGGGCTTAAAAGTTGTTGAAATTGCACCTAAAGGTGCATTCGTTGGAAACAACATCGCCCGATTGAGTACATACACATGCACATCATTTGATTTGAACAGCACATTTGCGAATTTTTAAAAGTTATTTTTTTCATTTTTATTTTTTGTTATTATTTTAAAGTTTAGAGCAAAAAAAAGGCCCTCGTTGGAGGACCTTGTAATATGCAGAAATAGACATCATGCATTAAGTATCCTCGAAATTTTCCGCGGACACATACACATATTGTTATTTTGATTTCTTTTCATGGGACAAATGTAATGCAACTAAATCGGTTTTAGCAAACAAGAATCTATACTTTTTTTTAAATGGTTGTGTTTTTTGAGTGAATGGCGAGAATTCAATGATTACTAATCTACCATTTTTGTATATTTATATATTTCATGATCCCATTTATAATACATTTTGTTTGCATAAAAGCTTTCGAAATGAACATTTAATTGAAATCTCTCTAGCTGATTCTTCGAATCATTCTCAACTTCTTCTTGAATTTTTTCTAAATGTTTTACCCAACTAAATACCTTTCCAAACGTTTTGGTATCATAATGTGAATTGATGTTCATCTTTGATTCCCCATTTCGAACAGATTGCATTTTTTTAGGATAATTGTGATGCGGATCCCACAAAACACGCCCATATAAATTCACAAATGGAACCTTTCGTTTTAAGTCTCTAGACCAAGGATCGGAAAGTCCATCGATGGTTTTGTCGCCAGAAGTGTTGAGTTGAATTCGGTCAATCGGTAAACATTCAGTTGAACAAATCATGTTTCGAGCTCCAGCGGTTGCAAAATGAACAACTTTTTTTACAGAAATATTTCGCGAACTAAATTGTTGTATAATTCCTTCTGCGAAACTTCCACCCATGCTATGTGTAACAAAAAACACTTCTTTTGCTTCTTGAAAAACCGCCCATTCTTTATCAGAAATTGATTGTTTTTTTCCTTTTCGATAACGCATTCTAGCATTTGACAATCCGAAAAAACCATCTGAACCGTCCATGAAACACCAATTACATTCCTCGGCTTTGTAAGCAAAATATGAGCAAGCAGAATGAATAAATTGATTGGGTTCATATTTTCCTGTCCATGAATTATCTGGTAATTGATCCCAGATATATCCTTCTGACCAGTAAGAACGAAGTGGTTCGCACCCTTTTCCAAACCATTTCCCAATTCCACCCGTAAAGCCATTTACGAAAACCACTAGCGGAGCAGATTTGCGTTCAAAAGCATACTCTGAAATGGAAATAATTTGCTTCAACATGTTTCAAATTTAGGAATTCGGTAGAAAATACTTTGATATAATTTTCGAAAGCTTTAATTTTAGCAACTCAGCTTAAAAAGAAAAGTTATGAAATGGATTGGTCGCAGACAAAGTTCAAATGTAGAAGACAGACGTGGTATGTCTGGTGGTGGAAAAGTTGCTGCTGGTGGTGGACTAATCGGAATTATAGTTGTTCTAATAACGCTTTTCGGTGGAGAAGACGCCAAACAATATGCAGATATGGCCAAACAAATGGGTGGCTCTGAGCAAACGCAAGGAACAAAAACGCGCGAATTAACAAAAGAGGAAATTGAATTGGGTAATTTTGCCGAAACAGTTTTTGCTGACAATGAAGATGTTTGGAAAAAGATTTTTGCAGAAAATGGATTAGAATATGAAATGCCGAGAATGGTTTTGTTTTCTCAAAACGTGGAAACAGGTTGTGGAAGCGCTTCGGCTGCCATGGGTCCTTTTTATTGTCCGGCTGACAAAAAAGTATACATGGACTTAAGCTTTTTTGAAGAACTACGCACGCGTTTTGGAGCAAAAGGTGGCGATTTTGCAATTGCTTATGTAATTGCGCATGAAGTTGGCCATCACATTCAAACTATTTTAGGAACATCTAATCAGGTAAATCAGTTGCAGGCTAGTGTTTCAAAAACTGAATCAAATCGTTTGTCTGTTTGCCAAGAATTGCAAGCAGATTTTTATGCGGGCGTTTGGGCGCATTACAATAAAAAATATTTAGAGGAAGGCGATATTGAAGAAGCTTTGAGCGCGGCACATGCAGTTGGCGACGATGCAATTCAGTCTAGAATGCAAGGCCGTGTAGTTCCAGATTCGTTTACACATGGAACTTCTGAACAGCGCAAACGATGGTTCAAATTAGGTTTCTCTGGTGGAAATATAAATGAAGGAAATACGTATGCGGAAGATGGTTACAGGGTGAAATCGTTTTAGATTATTTAATGTTTTTCCATTTTTCAGGTTTATAGTACTTTTTACTATCAATAGAAATTTCATTAGGTAACATTGAATTTTTAAACTTTTGTTCATTTTCACCTAAAAAGACTATTGGCTTGCATACGTGAAGTAAATCTGTAGAATGTCTTGAAGGTGGAAAATAAACTTTAACTTTTTTATCAGGAAAGTGTTTTTTTATTGTTTCAATCGTTGGAACTTGATCACTGTCAGCACTAATTAAAACTAAAGTGTCAGCTTTATTAGTTACACAATCCATAATCATGTTTATTGAAATATTTACATCAGTTCTTTTTTCTTCCTTACTGTTATATTCCTCTGTACAAATTTTACACTTTATTTTTTATCTGTAAATTTCCCATTAACAAACTCTATTAAATCACCATTAATCAATTTATTAGCATTAAAAAGTGCTGTTTGGCGACCACGTTTATCAGATTTAAATGGTGGCGCAGTAAAATATTTCACTTTGATTAAATTATGTTCTTCACTTAAAAAGTTATTACAAAACTTCACAAAATCAATCCAATAATAATCTTTCCAATTATTTTCGCTTTTGGATTTTTCTCTTAAACCATTGTAAAAATTAAATCCATCAAAATAAAAAATTACTCTTTTCATTAATATTCAAAAAAAAAGCTCCCAGAAGGAGCAAAGCTATTATACTGAGATAATAACGGGGATGGAACAAATATCGAATATTTACATGAGTTTTTAATAAATTTTGTTACAAGTGGTTAAATATTGGTATAAACGGTTTGCTAAGAATTGTGGTTAGACAATTTCCAAAGGAATACGGAATCAATGAACCGCTGGAGAAAAAATTATTTACAGCACATGATTGCACCTTTTAATAGAAAAAACTTAGCTTTCAGACTGAACTTTACGCACCAACTTCACCACCCAAGAACGAGGCGTGAAACGAACAGCGTTTGCCATTAAGTAATTTTTGAATTTGTGAATAGCAACTGCTTTTCCTTTCATCATAGAGGTAAATCCATATTGTGCAACTTCTTGTGATGTTGGTAATTTTTTTCCTTTGAATAAAGCGCTTCCCTCCAGATCAGCAGCTGCTTCAAAGCCACTTGTGGTAGGTCCGGGACAAAGTGCAGTAACTGTTACCCCAAAATCTTTGACTTCGTTGTTGATCGCCTCAGAAAAATGAAGCACATAAGCTTTTGTTGCATAATAAACAGACATCAATGGTCCGGGAAGAAATGAAGCAATTGAAGCTACATTCATTATTTTACCTTGTTTACGAGCGCACATTTCTTTGGCAAAAAGTTGCGTGAATTGAGTAAGCGCAAGTATATTTAAATCAATCATTTGTTTCTGTTTCTCCCAAGAACGTTCAATGAAAAAGCCATAATCACCAAAACCTGCGTTGTTGATTAGGTAATCTACTTGTTGTCCATTCGATTTCACTTCATCGAAAACCTCTTGTGCTGCATTTTCTAGAGACAAATCTTTACATATAACATAGATGTTAACTTTATACATAGAACTTAATTCTTCAGCTAATTCCTCCAATTTAGTTTTACTCCGCGCAACTAAAATCAAGTCTATACCCTTTTGAGCGTGAATTTTAGCTAACTCCAAACCAATTCCGTTTGACGCTCCTGTTATCAATGCTGTTGCCATAATTCGTGTTAAAATTCGAAAATATAATTCGTTCTTTTTTCTTCTCCAATTGTTGTTGTTGGGCCATGTCCTGGGTAAACAACCGTTTGCTCAGGTAAAGTAAACATGCGCTCATGAATCGTTTTTTTCAAGATTTCAATATCTCCACCTGGAAGATCTACTCTCCCAAAACTACCTTTGAAAAGAATGTCGCCACCAACCAATAAATTATTTTTAGCTGAATAAAAAGCTACGTGTCCTACTGAATGTCCGGGACCGAAAATCACTTCAAACTCTAACTCACCAAACGTTAAAACTTGTTTGTCTTCAATGAAAACTGTTGGCTCAGGTGAAGCCTTGTAGTTGGGGAAACCATACATCTGAGCTGAACGTTCAGCAAAAGAAAGCGTAAATAATTCTTTTTTGTGCGCAAGTAATTCAACACCAAATTCTGACACGCAAAAAGCATTTCCCATAATATGATCTATATGGCAATGGGTGTTCAAAATTGCGTGAACTTGTAATCCCTTTGATTCAATAAAATCCTTCAATTCTTCTTCTTCATGACGGTCGTAACATCCAGGATCAATAATCACTGCATCTTTTCCTGAATAAACAACACTCGTGTTTTGTTGAATCGGGTTGAAAGGAAAAATTTCTATATTCATTTTAGTATAGTTTGAAAAAGCCAGCAGAAAAAAACCAAATTTAATGCCCCAACTAAAAATCCGGCAGCTAATTGTTTAAGTGAATGTGCACCAAGAAACATTCGAGCAGACATAACCAAACCGCTCAATAAAATTACACCTGCAAATAACCACACATTAAAAAATTCCATTTTGTTAAAATAGCCGAATAAAAATCCAGACAAAATTCCCATACCAGCAGCATGAAGAGAAATTTTCCATTTACGTGTAATAATTGTGCAAATAAGAACCGTAGAGCAAGAGCCCGCAGCTAGTGCGAAAAGAAAACGTGCCCCAGGAAAAGTGAAATCCATTTTCCATAATAGAATGCTGAGTAAACTAATGCCAAACAGATTTGTCATGATGCTCGGAACAAAACGCTCTGAACGCTTGTCCATCATTACGGAAGAAATTTGACCTGAAAAACGCAATAATACAACACTAATTGCAGGACCAATAAATGAGAAAATAAAAAAAAGCGATAGTATAGCTTTCTTCTGCTCTGGCTGCAAAACAAACAAACAATTGTCTTGAAAACCGTAGGATTCAAAATTTACTGAAAACAGTGCAATTAGCAAGGCATAAACGGGTGCGAAAAGTGGTAAAAACAACCACGAAATAGCAAGTGCAACTTTGTTCATTTACAATTCTTTACGAAGTCGCGCAACAGGAATATTCAACTGCTCGCGGTATTTTGCGATAGTTCTGCGTGCAATATTGTAGCCTTTATCGTTCAATAATTTGGCCAAATGTTCGTCTGTAAGTGGTTTCTTTTTGAGTTCAGCTTCAATTGCTTCCGACAAAATTTTCTTCACTTCTCGCGTCGAAACTTCTTCTCCAGAATCAGTAGATAAAGACTCTGAGAAAAAATATTTCAATGCAAAAACACCAAAGCTGGTTTGCACATATTTGCTATTTGCAACGCGTGAAATTGTGGAAATATCTAAGCCAACTATTTCTGCAATATCTTTTAAAATCATTGGTTTGAGACGTGTTTCATCGCCTGCCAAAAAATAATCGTATTGATATGTCATGATTGCATGCATGGTGGTAAACAAGGTGTTCTGACGTTGACGCAACGCATCAATAAACCATTTCGCACCATCTAGTTTAGATTTCACAAAAACCAAAGCGTCTTTGTCAGATTTAGAGGTTTTAGCTCCATCAGCATAGTTGCGAAGTAAGGTTTCGTATTCTTTGCTAACTTTTAAATCGGGCGTGTTTCTACCATTAATTGTTAAATCTAACTTTCCATCTAGTTCCATGATCATGAAATCTGGAATAATTTGTTGATTCGATTTTCCGCTTTCTTTTAAAGAACCTCCTGGTTTTGGATTAAGGCGAATAATTGCAGCAATAGCATCTTTTAAGTCTGCGTCTTCAATTTCAAGTTTCTTTTGAATTTTATCGTAATGTTTTTTTGTAAACTCTTCAAAGTGATTTTGAAGGATTATTTTGGCCGTGAAAAGCGTAATATTTCCGTCTTGTTTGCGATTAATTTGAAGAATTAAACATTCGCGTAAATCACGCGCTGCAATTCCTGCTGGGTCTAAATCCTGAACAACTTTCAAGACTTCTTCAACATCCTCTTCAGTAACTGAAACGTTAGCAGAAAAAGCCAAATCGTCAACAATTGCTTCAATTTCTCTATTCAAATAGCCAGACTCATCTAAATTTCCGATGATTGTGTCTGCAATTTGAAATTGAACATCGTCTAAATCTAGTAAATGCAATTGTTCCAATAATTTATCCTGATACGAAACCTCAACAGAGAGCGGAACTCCACGTTCTTCGTCATCTTTACTTGTATTGTTGGCTTGTGTTTTATAATCGGGCGTATCGTCGTCGAAATAGTCAGTTACATCAAAATCTTCAAATTCGTTTTCTTCTTCTTCGTTGTAATCCTCTTCGTCGTTATCCGAATCTTCGTCGCGTTCTTCCAAACCTTCGTCCAAAGCCGGATTTTCCTCCAATTCTTGTTTAATACGTGCATCGAGTTCCATAGTAGGAACTTGCAACAATTTAATTAATTGAATTTGCTGTGGGGAAAGTCGTTGCTCTAGTTTAAAAGAAAGCGATTGTCTTAATGCCATTTTTCTTTGTTTCGTGAACGTAAATTTAAGGAAATTTAAGCATTTCTTTTTAGCACAGAAACAGAAATTACATTTTCATGGAAGTTATTTTGAAATAATCTTGAATTCAACTCTACGATTTAACTGACGAGAAACCTCATCGGTTGCTTTCTTTATCGGCATTTTCTCTCCAAATCCTTTGAACGACAAACGCGTGGGTTCAATTCCATTTTTAAGCAAATACGCATACACACTTTTTGCTCTATTTACACTCAATGTTAAGTTGTACGCATCTTCTCCCACATCATCCGTGTGGCCGTTTATCTCAATTTTCATTGTTGGTTTTGCTTTCATCAGCTTACATAAAAAATCGAGTTCTACGAACGATTCTTGTTTCAGTGTTGCCTTATTAAAATCAAAAAACAAGTTATTCAAGCGTACTAGTTCGCCCACTTCAATTGGCACCATTTGAACAACAATATTTCTCTCTTCGTAAGCTTTCAATTTTGTTAAGTCGATTGCTTCGTTTACAGCATAAAATTCTTCTTTATCTGCAGAAATTGCATATTTAAAACCTGCTGGAAGAGCAATTTTAAACAGTCCAGTAATTGAATCCGAATAAGCAGTACCTAAAATTTTACCTGTTGTTAAATTTTTATACGTAATTTTTGAGCGCAAAGGAAGTTTAGTTTTTGAATGTACAACAGTTCCCGTAATCAAAGCTAGAGGAGTTGGTTTAGCAATTGCAGGTAATTTTTGGCGGAAAACATCTGCTGCGCCCAAACCGTCTTTGTAACTAACATAGTACGCATATTCTCCACTTGCCGGCATACTAAAATATGCATCCCAATCTGGCGTATTGATTTTATCACCTAAGTTTTCTGGTTCGCTCCAATTTGTCCAAGTCTCATCTAATCTTCGGGTTACATACATGTCATTTTTTCCATACCCGCTATGTCCGGCAGATGAGAAATACAAAGTTTTTAAATCTCCTGAAAGAAAAGGCGAAGTCTCAGAAGCTGCTGTATTTATTGTTTTCCCCATGTGCAATGGAACTGAAAAAGTGCCATCTTCTTTTTCAAAGGAAACGTACATGTCTTTACCTCCAATAGCGTCGTTTCGCTCTAAGGTCATGATAATTTGCTGTCCGGAGTTTGAAAGATTGTATTCGCCATAAATATTGTCATTGTAGAAACTATCAACTAGCACTTTAACTGGTGTTCCCCAAGAAATTCCGTTGAATTTTGAAATTGAGACACCTTTTTCCATTGTTCCATCTGATTTGTAAACGTTTAAAACAAGTGCACGTTGGCCGTCGGGAGTAATTGTACAAATAGACGAATTATCTGTGTTGTTAATTGGTTCCCCTAAGTTTTTTGCTGCACTGAAGGTATTGTCTTCCTTAAGATCGGCAACCCAAACATCTTGATTTGTTACTGGTGCAATGTTGTCTGGGTGATTTTGTCGTGTGAAATAGAGTTTTTTGCCGTCAGGAGTAATAACCGGACACAAATCATCTGTTGGAGAATTAACATTTGCTCCTAAATTTTCTTTTGGTGAAATTTCCTCTGTGATTTTTAACAAGTTGATCTTTGCTAGAATTGGTTCTTTTAAAGCTGAAATTCCGATCGCATCAATCTGATTTGAACCTGAAACAGCTGCCGTATTTAAATCTACTCGAATTCTTTTTATTGTTTTTTCAGTTAATTCAAAATAACAGTTAAACATTCTACCTTCATTTTCAGGAACAGATTTTGGCAATGAGTTCGTGTACAAAATATAACTTATTCCAAGTGAATCAAAACCCGTTATTTTTGTAATACTTCCTGCGTTAAAACTTTCACCAACTGCTACTTGTTGAATTTTGATTGCTTTTGCAAATGAAACGGTAATGAATTCTTCTCCTCTTTCGTCAGTTTCTGGAGACCAAGCAACAAATGAGCTTCCAAACGAAGGCAATTTATTTGGTTTCCCCAATACTTGAGAAGCTTTCGATTGTTGTTTTATAAGCGACGTGTTTTGACTAGAAAAAGCAACAACTTCATTGGCCCACTGAACCTGTGCGTTTGAATTGAAGGTAACTAAAATCAGTGAAACTGATAGAACTAATTGTTTAAATAACATGTGACTAATTTTCAGCTAAGTTAAATAAATAGAACAAAGCAAGAAATAACTCAAATGATGTATTTAGCGAATTATTGGTAAAGACTTAAAATTCGGCATTCTGAGGTGTCCGTGGAAAAGGAATTACATCGCGAATATTCGTCATACCTGTTACGAACATAACCATTCGCTCAAAACCTAAGCCAAATCCTGCATGAGGAACTGTTCCAAATTTGCGTGTATCTAAATACCACCACAATTCTTCTTCGTGAATATCAAAAGCTGCACATTTTTCTTTCAAAACATCTAAGCGTTCTTCGCGCTGAGAACCACCCACCATTTCTCCGATTCCGGGGAACAAAATATCCATTGCTGCAACGGTTTCTTTTCCTGCTTCGCAATTGTCGTTTTGACGCATGTAAAACGCCTTAAACGAAGCCGGATAATCCGTAATAATTACTGGTCGTTTGAATTCTTTTTCAACCAAATAACGCTCGTGTTCAGATTGCAAATCGGTTCCCCAATCAACATCATACTTAAATTTTTTCTTTTTGTAGTGATTCGAATTGAGAAGAAGATCTATTGCTTCTGTATATGTTATGCGCTTAAAATCATTTTCAGTCACAAACTGTAAACGCTCTGTTAAACCCAGTTCATTTCGTTCGTTTTGTGGCTTTGTTTGTTGCTCTTGTGCTTCACGTTCGTGTAAGAATTTCAAATCATCTGCACAATTTTCCATTACATATTTACAGATATATTTTAGCATGTTTTCAGCCAAATCCATGTTGTCGTGAATATCATTGAAGGCAACTTCGGGCTCAACCATCCAAAATTCAGCTAAATGCCGAGAGGTGTTTGAGTTTTCAGCTCGAAATGTTGGTCCAAAAGTATAAATTTGACCTAAAGCCAAAGCCGCTAATTCACCTTCCAACTGACCAGAAACTGTTAAGTTCACTCCTTTACCGAAGAAATCTTCTTTAAAATTGACAGATCCATCCTCATTTAAAGGTGGGTTTTTAGCATCTAAGTTTGTAACGCGGAACATTTCACCTGCACCTTCGGCATCTGATCCGGTAATGATTGGTGTATGGATATAAAAGAAACCTTGGTCATTAAAAAATTTATGAATTGCAAAACTCACCGCATGTCGCACTCTGAAAACTGCGCCAAATAAATTGGTTCTAAAACGCAAATGTGCTTGTTCACGCAAATATTCCAAACTGTGTTTTTTTGGCTGCATAACTGTTTTTTGCACATCGTCTGGGTTTGCATCTCCAATAATTTCTATACTTTCCACCTGCAATTCAACTGCCTGACCAGCACCTTGCGATTCAATTAACGTTCCAGTTAAACTAACTGATGCGGCAGTTGTGATGCGTTTCAATGTTTCTTCTTCAAAGTTTTCAAAATCAACAACCGCTTGAATCATATTAATTGTTGAGCCGTCATTCAATTGAATAAAGCGGTTACTTCGAAAAGCTCTCACCCATCCTTTGATACAGTATTTATCACCCACTTTTGGCTGATTGAGTACGTCAACAATTTTTGTTCGTTTCATTATTTGAATTTTGAAGCGTAAAAATAAGTAAGAAATTTGGATTTTTTCTTTGAAAAACGAGAGAAAGAAGAAATAATTACCTGAATGAATTAACCCGCATTCACATTTACAGAATCCATTTCAGTTGCAGAAATACCTAATAATTCTACTACTTTTTGAGTAATACTGTCTGCATCAAAACCGCAATCTTCTTGCAATTCTTCTACTGTTCCGTGGTGAATGTATTTGTCTGGAATTCCTAAGCGTACAACTTTAGCCGAATAGCCATTATCTGCCATAAATTCAATAACTGCAGAGCCAAACCCACCCATAATGCAACCATCTTCAACGGTAATAATTTTATCGAATTTAGTAAACACTTCATGTAATAGAGTCTCGTCTATTGGTTTCACAAAACGCATATCGTAATGTGCAACTGAGGCACCTTTACTTTTTAAGTTTTCAATCGCTTTTTGAGCGAAATTTCCGGGGTGACCAATTGTAACAATTGCAATCTCTTCACCAGAAGTTACCTTTCTACCTGTTCCAACTGTAATTTTTTTCAATGGAGTTTTCCAGTTCAACATCACACCATTTCCTCGAGGGTAACGAATTGAAAAAGGAGAACCGTGTTCAGAAGCAGTAAACATCAAATTACGAAATTCTTCTTCGTTCATTGGCGCCGAAACAACCATGTTAGGAATAGAGCGCATGTATGAAATATCGTATGCTCCGTGATGAGTTGCCCCGTCTGCTCCTACTAGTCCTCCGCGGTCTAAACAGAAAACAACAGGTAAATTTTGCAAAGCTACATCGTGTAAAACCTGATCGTATGCGCGTTGCATGAATGTTGAATAAATATTACAGAACGGAACCAAGCCCTGCGTTGCCAAACCTGCAGAAAAAGTTACCGCATGTTGTTCTGCAATTCCTACATCGAACGCTCGGTTGGGCATTGCTTCCATCATAAATGATAGTGAACAACCAGATGGCATTGCTGGAGTTACCCCCATAATTTTCTCATTTCGTTCGGCAATTTCAACAATTGTATGTCCGAAAACATCTTGGTATTTTGGCGGCTGAGGCGAAGCGGGAACAATTTTAACTATTTCACCAGTTTCTTTATTAAACACCCCTGGAGCATGCCATTTAGTTGGATTTCCTTCTTCTGAAAATTTAAAGCCAGCACCTTTTCGTGTAATGCAATGTAAAATTTTTGGGCCAGGAATATCTTTTAAATCAGCTAAAACTTTTGCTAAATTTTCTGCATCGTGGCCGTCAACCGGACCAAAATAGCGGAAGTTTAAGCTTTCAAATAAATTACTTTGCTTTAACAAAGAGCCTTTCAGCGCTCCTGAAATTTTTGATGCAATAGTTTGAGCGTCTGGACCAAACTTCGAAATTTTTCCGAGTAGTTTCCACACCTCATCTTTTACTTTATTGTAAGTATGAGAAGTTGTAATATCTGTTAAATATTCTTTCAATGCACCCACATTAGGGTCAATAGACATGCAGTTGTCGTTCAACACAACTAATAAATTTGCGTCTTTTTCGAAACCAGCGTGGTTCATACCTTCAAATGCTAAACCGGCTGTCATTGCTCCGTCGCCAATTACAGCAATATGGTGGCGGTTTGTTTCGCCTTTGTACCGATTGGCAACTGCCATTCCGAGCGCTGCAGAAATTGAGGTGGATGAGTGACCAACTCCAAACGTGTCGTATTCAGATTCTGATCGTTTTGGAAAGCCTGAAATTCCACCTTTCAAACGATTTGTATGGAAAACATCTCGTCTTCCAGTTAAAATTTTATGTCCGTATGCTTGATGACCAACATCCCAAACCAATTGATCATCTGGTGTGTTGAATACATAATGCAAAGCAACTGTAATTTCAACAACTCCGAGTGAAGCACCGAAATGAGAGTTCCCAATTTCGGAAATGACATCAACTATATATTGACGCAATTCATCTGCAACTTGTGGTAATTGTTCTACAGCGAATTTCTCTCGCAAATCTGCGGGGAATTCTATTTGTTGCAAAAATGATCCTGCTTGATAATTGTGCATTCTGCTTGTTTTAATTAACAAAGTTAACTGTTTGGATATTTATATACTACAAACGAGTAGTTTATTTTGTTTGTTATTTGTTTAACAAAATTTGTGAAAGGCTAAATATTGGCTTTCTAATTGCTTAGGTAAGCAATCAAACAGTGCAAAAATATTAAGTAGTTAAACCTCCGTATTCTTCACTTCACATTCTTCATTTGACTTAAACCAAGTCCCAGCCAGCTACATAGATAGGTTTTTGGCGCAATTCATCTAGTTTAAGTGGGTTTTTGCGTAAAACTACCACATCAACAATTGGATGAGAAGTCATGCGGTGAACCAATCCCCATTTCACAGCTCCTTTTGTGTCTCTCCACAACTTTTCACGTCTATCTACCCACCAAACCAACATGTTTCGTTTTTCCTTATGAAGAATTCCTTCAAAAAGTGTTACCAAAAGTTTTGGATCATTGTCTTTTACCCAAACAGATTCTACTACTAAGAATTTATGTTCTTTCGGATTGATAATTTTGTTGATACCAGGTGTGAAGGGCAATAGTTTAGTGAATATTCCGCCAAAGTAACCAGGTAAACGCTCAATAATCCAGTTTGCTTTTGTGATTTTTGCAAAAGCAACAAGTTCGTTTTCGTCGTCTAGAATTCCGTAAAAAGGACCTTTTTTTGCATGATGTTCAATAAAATAAGAATGAGTTAAGCGAAATTTATCGAGCGCCGTTTTAATAAGCAATGGGTTTTGAATAACTTGTACGTTGAGCTGTTCTTTCGGTTTTTTTCTAGAAAAAGATTGCGTTATCAATTGAGCTTCGGTTTGAAAACCAAATTGTTCAGACATCCATTTACTACGTTCGTTCTTCGGATCAATGTAAGCATAAAACGATTCAGGAGCTTGACCCTGTTTTCCATCTAAAATATCATCAAAAAAATCGGCCATTTGGGCTTTCAAAAGCGAGTTGCTTTTCTGTCCACGATTCACATTGTTAGATGCTTGTTTTTGAATTGAAAAGGCAAAATAGCGGACATACCAATTTTTTTCACGCTGACAAAACGTAACGTTTCCTTGCACAATTCCATCTCGTTCAAGTGATACAAAAAGCGGATTATCGGCCTCGTGAATACGAGTTGGAGTATCTAAATGCTTATACATGGCGCCATTTGTTCCTAAACTCACTCTTCCAAGTAATTCTAAAAGTTCTGGAGTTGCTTCATTTCGAATCGTAAAGCGTTTTGAAAGTCCCATATTTAGCATGCGTTTTGAACTATTTGTTCTACTTCTTGAGGTGTTAAATCTTGTCGCTCACCTAAATTTAACCAGCCGCGCTCTTTGAAACGCTCTTTGATTATTTGAGGAGTTGATTCAAAGGAATCTGTATAATCAGAAATCTTGGTTTTAACACCCAGTGACAGAAAAAACGCTTCTGTTTTTTGAATAGCTTGTTGTGCAACCTCTTCATCTGTGCCTGATAGACTCCATACACGTCGTCCGTATTGCGCTAATTTTTCTTTCTTGTTTTCGAATTTCTGTTCCCACAAACGCGGACCAACTATTGCCAAAGATTGCGCGTGATCAATTCCATGGAGGGCTGTTAATTCATGACCAATCATGTGTGTTGCCCAATCAGTAGGAACACCACAACGCAAATTACCTATTAACGCTTGATTGGCACAATACATTAGGTTTGCGGCCAATTCATAATTAGAAGGGTTTGCCAAAACTTTTTCGCCAATTTCGATGAGTGTAGAAAGAATTCCTTCTGCGTAACGTTCTTGTAATTTATTCGAAGTGGGGAGTGTAATGTATTGTTCTGTAGTATGTGTGAAGGCGTCTACGATTCCGTTTGCAATTTGACGTGGAGGCAAAGTTGCCACAAAAGTTGGATCTAAAAGCGCAAATTTCGGAAAAAAAAGTGCGTGACCAAAAGCGCGCTTTTCTTTCAATTCTGAACGCGAAATAACCATTCCGGTATTTGATTCAGAGCCAGTTGCTGGAAGAGTTAAAATACACCCAAGTGGCAATGCAGTTTCAAAGGTTTTACCTGGAGTTCGCAATAATACTTCCCATGGATCTCCACCGTATTGAGCTGCACCAGCAATAAATTTTGTTGCATCAATAACGGATCCGCCGCCAACAGCAAGCAAAAACCCAATGTTTTCTTTACGAATATATTCAGCTGCGCGAATACATGTTGTGTATTCTGGATTTGCTTCAATACCCTGAAAAAAATGCAAATCAAATGAGGAAAGTGCTTGTTTTAATTTGTTTAAAAAACCAGAACGCTCAACAGAACCTCCTCCATAAAGAACTAAAATACGTTTTCCTGCTGCATATTTATTCAGCTGCTCGGCTACTTTTTCGAGTTGATCTTTACCGAAAATAAGTGTGGTTGGTGTTGTTATTTCGAAGTTAATCATATTATATTTTTGCTTATAAACACTTGCTTAGGTGAAACGTTCTAACAAGTTACTATTTTTTTCATTCCAATTTATTTTCATTTTGAAAAGCGAAAGAAAAAATTCTGTGTTTTGTGTTTCGATTCATCAAAAATATGTAATTGATTGTTCTCGTAAACAAAAATCGAATAACCAATTTCTGCGAGTAAGTTGAAACAGTTTGTCCGGTTTTCATTTGCCCACAATTCGGCATAAATTAGAGGTTTATTCGCTTTTATGAGTTCAATTCCACCTTTTAGTGCAAAATATTCAAAGTTTTCAACATCAATTTTAATTCCTTGAATGTTTTCACTTAACTGTAAATGGTCGAGTTTTTTAATTGGAACTTCTATTTCTTTTCCTTCGTTCCAATCGGTAATTGATTCGTGTTTAACGTGACTGAGACCTTGCATGACCGTTTGTCCGTTTAATGGAAGTATCATTTTAACAATTCCGTCTTCATCACCTAAAGCCATTTCGTGAAGTTGCAGATTATTGAGTTTATATTTCTTCTGAACTATTCGAATTACTCTACTATTCACTACGAGCGGTTCAAAGGCGTGTACTGTTGCGCTAGGAAAACGTTTACAAAGATGAGAAGACATAACACCTAAATTTGCGCCAATATCTAAAATATTCCCTTTTCCATCTTCCAATAAGTCCATGAAATGAAAAAAATCGTTTTCTTTTTTATCGAGGTGAAGTGTTCGAATTTTATACTGCGCAAAAACAGATAAGTAGGTGTTAATTCCAAGCGTTTTCTGTAAAATGTATTTGACAAGATTCTTCATTTCAATTGCGGGAGTGAAGATATATATTTTCTACAGAATTCGGTTGAAGAAATAATAAATTAGTGGATTGAATTAAAAAAAAATTGGAATGCTTAATTTCGTTGCAATGAAAATAGGAATAAATGCGCGTTTTTTATTAAAAGGGAAAATGGAAGGCTTTGGCTGGTATACCTTTGAAATTGCGAAACGTTTGGTAGAGAAACATCCCGAACACGATTTTGTGTTTTTCTTCGACCGTACATTTGACCCACAGTTTGTTTTCGCAAAGAATGTGGAAGCCGTTGTGCTTTTTCCACCTGCTCGACACCCAATTTTGTTTAAATGGTTTTTTGATTATTCCATTAAACGAGCCCTAAAGAAATACCGAATTGATGTCTTCTTTTCACCCGACGGGTACTTGTGTTTACGAACAAATGTTCCGCAAGTTGCCAGCATTCACGACTTAAATTTTGAACATTTTCCGGAAGACTTACCTAGTGCTCCACGTAATTATTTACGCAATTATTTTCCTAAATTTGCGAAAAAAGCACTTGAAATCATAACGGTCTCTGAATTTTCAAAGCAAGATATTGCGAAAACTTACAACATTCAACCCGCAAAAATAACTGTAGTCTGGAATGGCGTGAACGAAAAATATAAAGCTGTTCCCAATGAGAAGAAACAAATTATTCAAGCTGAAATTGCAAACGGAAATGCCTATTTTTTATTTGTTGGCGCTCTCCATAAACGGAAAAATCTAAAAACTCTTTTGGAGGCATTTGAGGTGTTTCAACAAACAAATTCAAGTATCGATTTAGTGATTGTAGGTTCAGAATTATGGAAACATGAAGGTGAAAATTTTCCTGAATTGAGTTCTGAAGCAAAAGAACGCATTCATTTTACGGGACATTTACCACTTGAAAAATTGGTTGAAATAACTGGAGCAGCTCATGCTTTAACTTTCGTTTCCTATTTCGAAGGATTCGGAATTCCTGTCGCAGAAGCAATGAAATGTGGTGTTCCTGTTATTGCCGGAAATCGGACTTCGCTTCCCGAAGTAGTTGGCGATGCAGGAATTTTAGTTGACCCAATGAATGTAACTGAAATTGTGGCTGCAATGAATTTGCTCGCTACAGATAAAATTGTATGGAATGAACTGTCGCAAAAAGGATTAGAACGCAGTAAAGATTTTAGTTGGGATAAAGCTGCAAATGTGGTTTATTCAGCAATTGAACGTTGTTCTAAGTAAGTTTTTTAAGCTTTTTTCATAAATATGCGTTCGAAATAACGTTTCGAAAAAGCGGAAAGTAAAATTGTAAAGCCGAAAATTAAAAAATAAAATAGTAAGCCATTTAAAAAAGGGGATGCAGTTTCAATTTTGCCCATAAAATCTAACACAAGGGTTGCAACAAGCAAATGAAACATGTAAATTCCGTAAGAAATTTCCCCCAAATAGTTGAATGCTCTATTTTCAAGTGACACAATTTTATGTGGAATTACTGAAATTGCCAACATCAAATACAAAAAGAATACACTTTTAATGGAAGTAGCAAAAAATTGTTTTTCAATCGGAAGTTTATCATTTATCGTTAAATGTGCTCCTAAATAAATTGCAATTAGTGAAAGAATCAAAACTTGTGAAAAAGGTTTAAAAAAGAAATGTTTTGTTAGTCTTTTTCCAAAGTAAAAAAGCAAATATGCTCCCAAACCACCAATAGCCATTGCTTCAAATTTCATGGTGTGAATAAGATGCGAGGTAACAGGTGGAAAACTTTGTTTGGGCAAAAATTGCAACAAAAAGAGAAGAATTAATTTTATGCCAATTACAGCAATCAACAACTGCAACAAATGTTTGCGAAAAAGTTGAACCAATGGCGCCCAAATGAGGTAAAATACTTCTTCAACACCAATAGACCAGAGAGGTTCGAGCAAATGACTTCCATAAAAAAGTGTTACTAAACCGGGCACAAAAAACACAAAATAATACCATGTTTCACCAAAAGTGTAAGGCATTTTGTATGGAATATTGAGGTAATCAATTAACCAAGGTTGAACAATACAACCAATAAAAACCAACAAAAAATAAAGCGGCCAAATTCTACGAACGCGTTTTATATAGAATTTTTTAATTGCTACTTTTTGCTTTTCTTTTAGTTCTTTCAGCAGTAAATAAGTAATTAGAAATCCGCTTAGAACGAAGAAAAAAAGCACTGCATTTTGTCCGTTATTGAAAAAACTCCAATCGTGTAAATTCGAATTTATTCCTTTTTGAAACCGCAAAGCTTCTGAATGTCCTATTAGAACAAAAGCTGCAGCGAAAAAGCGTAAACTATTTAAACTTTTGAAATACTTTATCGCTTGAAAATCCATTTACTTTTTGTCGTAAACCACTTCAAAAACCATTACAGCATTACCTGAACCCGGAACGGCATCTTTACCTTGAGAAGTTGTAATTAATTGTTTCCCATCTGGCGAAAGTGCCATACCAACAGGAAATTGAGCAGCGTTTACTTCGGCAATCTTTTCCATCGTAAGCGCGTCAATAACAGCCACTTTACAGCCATTGTTTACACAGGCGAAAATATATTTTCCGTCTTCAGTTATGTCTATCGTTCGAGCACCCGGACCAACTGTAACTGTTTCCCAATTTTTGTAGACGATCTGGTTTTCTTCATTAAATGGCTGAGAAAGAATGTCGTCTAATTTTGCTTTTTGAACAATTCCAAACTTATTTGAACTCAGAATCAAATATCCCTGATTGATAATTAAATGGCGCAAATTGAGATACGAACCTGTAATTGTTCCCAAGTATTTTCGTGTTGCAACCTCTATTACTGCAATTCCATTTCCACCCATTTTTGCAATCAAAATATGTTTGTTATCAGGTGTGAAAACAGTTCCACGTAAGCAGTTTCCACAATCAGAATCACGGTCAGAAGTTGCTGAAAAATTCATGCTCAATCGGTTGTCGACAATGATATGTGAAACATAAGAAAAATCCATCGGATCAGTGCTCGATACATCAATTAATCCAACCGTGTTATCTCCCCAATGCGTTACTGAAATGTGTTTATTGTCAGAAGAACATGCAATCATTTTTGGAAGCGGACCAGAAGGCATTACACGCACAATTTGATCGGTTTCGGTATCAATAATTGCAACTGCAGATGGAGATTCTGCCTTCGGATCCCAATCGCGTCTGTAATACGTTACCCATAAATATTTTCCGTCGTGTGACAAACAACTTTCAACTGGTTTACCTAAAAAATGGTTGTATTCCGTTTTAGTTTGCTTGAATTTATAGTCAAAAACAGTGTTCTCATTGTTTTTAAATAATTTGTTGTTAGTGGCATTGAATTCGTGGCGAATTTCTTTTATTTTTTTCAAACTTTTGCTATCGAAAACAATTGTTGTGTAACCTTCCAAGGAATTGATGTAAAACTTCGATCCATCTTTTGAATATGTAACCGATTTTGGTGAGTTAATTGCGGGTTCATATACAGAAAACGCGTCTTTTGGCGACATCACTTTACTCTGAATTATTTTCACCAATTTGAGTTCTTTAAAAGTTCCACTTTCTTGAATCTCAATTTTTTTAATGGTGTCTTCAGTAATTTGTTGAACTTCAGTTGAAGTAGTTGAAGTTTCAGCTGTGCAAGAGCTAAATGCAATTAATGCGCTTACAAATGTTGTTGCGAACATGCCTATTTGAATTAAAAATTTATTCATTTTCAGAAGTAGTTGAATCGTTGAGTATGTTGTCTCGGAAAGCAGATGGAACCAGTTTTGGAATTATTTTTAAGATAATTGGAAGTAGAATTGCTCCGCCCGGCAATAGAAAAATAGCAAGAGCAGGCATAGATTTAATAATGTCTAAGAACTGCGTTTTCACTTTTTCTTTTTCTTCTTTACTTAATTCATTTGTTGTCGACTTACGAATTAAGGCCATTAATTCTTTGCTTTGCTTTAGCTCCGTAACCAATTTATCTTTGTTTCTTCCTAGAATTTTTATCCACCGTTTTGAAACATGATCGGCCATTTTTTCGACCGTAGTATTGTCTTTTAAATAATTTAGTTTGGTGTTGTTTTCAAGAATAAATTCTTGTGTAATATAAAGTGCTTTTTCAAGTTCTTTTTCTTCCAGTTGAAGCCAATCTAACACTTGCTGCAAAAACCTTCTTTCAACACTGACCCCCTTTTGACTCATACAAATAACCAATGTAGAAATAACCAATAAATAACGTTTAAAGTCGTTGTTATCTATCACTTCAAGAGAAAAAGTTTGGTTCCATTGGCTCTTTTTAAAATCTGATAATGCTTTGTCTTTTACTTTCGAATCTAAATCGGCAGAAAGTAAAAATTGCTTAAACAAACTCTTTTCATTCGCGTCAACTTTTCCATCTGAATGCGCGGAAATTGAAATTAAACCCAAAGCGACCAAGGCCAAACTCTGATAATCGTTGTTTTGTTTGATGTTTAAAAATTCGCCAAACAACACCACATCTAAATACAAAAAAGTATTACTGAAATGACCAAACCACGATTTAGATTCCATCAGATTTAAGGGCACTTCTACTCTTTTTTGTAAAATTCGTTCCAGTTTTTCTTGATTCGAATCTTTCATTACATAACCCAAAAACGACGACAAAGAATGCACCTTGTGATTCCCATAGAAGCGAAATAATTGTTCTGTAAATTCCTTTGAATCAAAAACCGCTACATTTTTTTTAAACGTAAGTAATAAGGATTCGAAAAGTAAATACTTTAGTTTTTCATCTGCCGTCCAAGAGTCTTTATTCCAGTCGTTTGCATAAATATAATGCGAAGGATAACCAAAGAAAAGACCAGTTTTGGCAAGTAAAAAAGCATGGTCTCCTTCCATTTCGGAACGTAAATTCACGTCATTTTCCTCCAATAATTGAAGAAATTTTGCTATCCAACCTTTAGAACCTGGTGTAATCATTTTCGTGTTACAAAAATAGTTGTTTTTAAGACATTTACGTATATTTCACTTTGAAGCATGTTTACACACGAAATTGGTTGTAAATTCGTTCTTATATATTACGTGGTACTCAGAATTCTATTCGTCGTCGGTTTCTCTTTTTTGTTCGAAAACATTCGTGCACAAGAAACTTATACCCGTAAAAAAACAGTGGCTTTTCAGAGAACAATTTTTCTAGATTCGGGTTTTGTTGCGCCTAATTCCATTCAAGTTTTTCAGAAAGGAAATAAACTACCAATCACAAACTACCAATTCGATTACCTTAAATCTGAATTAACATTTAACGATTCAATTTTTTTACTTCCAACAGATTCACTCGTTTTTTCTTACCGCAGTTTTCCATTGGCACTCAATAAACCCTTTCAAAACCGAGATACGTCACAAATTTTCAAACAAAATTCAAGCTTAGAAGATCCCTTTCGATTTCCCACAAATAACACAAATACGAGCGTATTTGAAACAGGTGGCGTAAAAAAATCGGGAAACATTTCACGCGGTTTAACCTTCGGAAATCAACAAAATTTAGGCGTTAATTCATCTTTAAACCTACAACTTTCCGGCTATGTTGCTCCAAATTTACAAATTCTTGCTTCTGTAACAGATAACAACTTGCCCATTCAACCCGAGGGAAACACAAGCAAGCTTCAGGAGTTTGATCAGGTCTATATTCAACTTTTTAATGAACAATTTAAAATTACAGCCGGCGATTTTTGGCTATCCAAACCGGAAGGTTATTTTTTAACGTATAAAAAACGCGCACAAGGTCTAACTGGCGAATATTACTGGAAAAAAACTGCAAAATCTAGCATTCGAACTGAGACAAGTGGCGCACTATCAAAAGGAAAGTTTAACCGTCAAATTATTCCAGGAATCGAGGGGAACCAAGGTCCGTATCGCTTAAGAGGAGCCGAAAACGAATCGTTTATTTTGGTTTTAGCTGGAACCGAACGCGTTTTTATTGACGGTCAAGAACTAAAACGAGGTCAAGAAAACGATTATTCTATAGATTACAATACGGCAGAAGTAATTTTCACCGCCAAACGATTTATCACAAAAGACATTCGAATTGTAGTTGAATTTCAATATTCCGACCAAAATTATGCCCGCTCTTTGTTTCAATTTTCAACTGTTGGAAAAAGTGAAAAACTAGACTGGTGGGTGAACGCCTATTCAGAACAAGATGCGAAAAACCAAACGCTGCAGCAAAATTTATCTACTAATCAAAAATTATTACTTGCATCAATTGGAGATAGTTTGAACTTGGCCAGAGCAGTAATTATTGATTCTGTTGGTTTTGCCGAAAACCTAATTCAATACAAATTAATCGATTCTTTGGGGTATGACTCTGTGCTTGTTTTTTCAGTGAATCCAGATTCGGCCGTTTACCGCACACAATTTACTTTTGTTGGACAAGGAAATGGCGATTACAGATTCAAAGAATTCTCGGCTCTTGGTCGGGTTTACCTCTGGATTGAGCCAATTGCTGGTGTTTCGCAAGGAGATTATGCTCCGGTTGCAATTCTTCGTACTCCAAAAAAACAACAATTAATTACCACAGGATTTACGTATCGCCCGAATGAAAAATGGAAATTTACTTCCGAATTAGCAAGTAGTGTGAACGATTTAAATACTTTCTCGCGACTAAATAGTTCAGACGACAGAGGTTTTAGCGGAAAAATTCATATTGAAAACAATAAAAAATTTGGTAAAGATAGTTTGCAAAAATGGAGCTGGACAAATAAACTCGATTTAGAGGGTTTGAACCGAAACTTCATTCCGATTGAGCAATTTAGAGCTGTTGAATTTGATAGAGATTGGAACACACGCGGACAAAATTATTTGGGAGATCAACTATTTGCGAAAATTGGAACTGAAATCTCTCATCAAGAATTTGGTCGAATTTCAGTAGAACAACAACGCTTTTCAATTGGTTCGGATTTTGAAGGATACAGAAGTTTTGTGAAAACAAACTGGAATCAAAAAGGCTGGTCTATGATCGGTGATGCCAGTTTTTTGCAAGCAAATTCGGATTCTAAAAATCAATTTTTCAGACACCGCTTATCTATTTCTAAGCAAATTAAAAAAGTGCAAATCGGTTTCATTGACGACCAAGAAAACAATCAATTTAAAGCAAACAACCTACTTTCAACCAATTCTTATTCCTTTTTCGATTACCAAGGTTTTATTGCGTATGGCGACACAGCAAAAAGCGAATGGAAAGTTTTTTATAGGGAAAGACTCGATGGAAGATCGGATAGTGCACGACTCGATTTGGCTGCAAAAGCCAAAACAGCGGGCTTGAGTTTTGTAGTGAAAAGTTGGAGAAATCAGCGTCTAACAGTTCTAGCAAATTACCGCGAATTGAGTATAAAAAATAGTGTGCTTATTCAACAAGCTCCTGAAAACACCTCGAATGGAAGAATAGATCACGAATGGAAAGCATTTAAAAATGTGCTTCAAACGAATACGTTTTTCGAGCTTGGTTCTGGATTGGAATTGAAACGCGAATTCATTTATTTGAAGGTAAACGACGGACAAGGAGTTTATACTTGGATTGATTACAACTCTGATGGCGTGAAAGATTTGAACGAGTTTGAGGTGGCTGCATTTTCTGACCAAGCAAGTTACATTCGTGTTTTTACTCCCTCGAATGAATACGTGAAAACATACACCAACGAATTTAATCAGAGTATTGTGCTTCGTCCGGATCGGGTTTGGAGTAATTCGAAAGGATTCAAACGATTTCTTTCCCGATTTTCGACCCAATCGCGCTTTCGAATTCAACGAAAAACTTCTTTCTTAGATGGTTTGAATGCCTACAACCCGTTTTACTCAACTATTGACCAAAGCACTCTAATAAGTTCTAGTAGCGTGAACCGTCAGAGTATATTTTTTAATCGAAACAATTCTGTTTTTGGTGCCGATTATTCCTTCGAAACAAGTTCAAACAAAACACTTTTGGCTTCTGGTTTTGATGCAAAATCGCGGGCAGTTCACGAATTAAATATGCGCTGGAACATTACCAATCAATGGTCAACAACTGTAAAATCTGAGATAGGTGAAAAACGTAGTTTGGTTGATTACACGACCAACAGAAACTACTTCATTTCGTATTGGTTAGTTAAACCAATGTTGCAATTTCAGCCAAATTCGAATTACAGAATTGCAGTTGAATCGCGCATTAGTTCGAAAAATAATTCGCTCGATTTTGGAGGTGAACAATTGAATTTGCTCGATTTTGGAATACTTGCAAAATTGAACCAAGCCAATAAAGGAAGTTTCCAAGGACAGGTAAATTATATTCAACTCAACTACGCTGGAAATACAAATAGTGCGGTTGCTTTTGAATTATTGGAAGCTTTGAAACCTGGTAAAAACGTGGTTTGGACATTTGGATATCAACGCACCTTATCGAAAAACTTACAATTATCTATTCAATACAATGGCCGAAAAAATGAAGCTTCGCGCGCTATTCATGCGGGTGGAATGGAACTAAAAGCTTTCTTTTGAAAAAGTAACCGGTTTAATTTTTTACGAATTTATAATTTTTTAAATTCAAAAGTTGGATAACCTTTTATTCCAGCTGAATTGTAAAAATTAATAAAATGTAGTTTATAAAAAAACCCTTCATTGTCTTTTATGATATAGTTTTTTTCAGGATGAATAGTAAATGTATTAGTAACTAAACTAAACGTTTTCCAATCATACCCGATTCCATTAGCTTTTGAAGAGAAGTTAGCTAGAGAAGTATCAGCGATTACAATTTCATTGAAATCTTTTGAAGGAATCACGCCAATTTTTGTATTAAATTGATTGTTCAAAACTCCCGTAACTTGGTAATAATGGACCGGGTTGGTATAAACATGAGTGTATTGGGTGAAACACAAATCGAAATCTGCTGCTGGAGGTTCAATAAAAACAGTTTCATTTGAGGTAAATGAAAACATAACACGATTGTAATTAGTGTTTTTAACAATCGTTTTCACGTCGCTAATCAAAGCCGACAATTCAGCATATTCAATAGTAATTGAAGTGTTTGTTTCAGCAATAATTTTGAGTTTATAAAACCCTAATTGTGCACTACTTTCATCATATCCTCTGTTAATGATATAAACTTTATTGTATAGAGACCATTCAAAAAAAGCTAAACTATCTAATTCTCCAGTTGGTGAATCTGCAATGGCATTGTTTGCATAACCATTGGTGTCCAAGACTTGAGAAAGTTCTGTAAAATTGGTTCTATAAGCCCTCATAACTTTAGCGGTATTAAGGTAAATACCAGTTGTTGAGTTTTCATTGCAAGAAAAAGCTAAGTCCCAATCAACTTTTGAATTTGTTTGAACAATAGAATTTGTTTTCAATTTATACCAAACTTGATTTTTGTAATTTGAATAAAGAGATATTTGTTGGGAAAGAACATCTCCACGATCAAATTTAGCTACAGGAATTTCATCCTTCTCGCAAGACGTAATAAAGCAAACACAAACTAAAATCAGTAAAAAATAAATTTTCATTTCACCAAACTTTTATTTTGAACAATGGTTTTAGTTTTTTGTATTCCAAACCAATAAATAGTAAATTAAGAATAAAATATAAAGATACAAGTATTAATTCGCCAATTTCATGTTGTTCTAGAAACAAGTGAAAAAGGAAAATATGAAGAGTAATTGGCAAAAGTATAAATGATCCTATTAATGAAAACAGTTGACTCAAAAGTAAGAGGCCACCTATTATTTCAAAGATTCCTAGCACTTGCCAAGCATAACCGGTTTGTTTCATTCCAAAAACATAATTTTTAATTTTTAATTTTTCTGGTTCATCAAGTAAATCTTTTTTGTCTGCATTTTCCAGAAGAATCATTTCTGTTACTTGAGGTATTGGTTTAGTAAATTTTCCAATTCCACCATAAACCATCATTCCGCCAAGACCTAATTTTAAAGTGATTAATAGAAATTTAAAAACAATAGAGTTTAACACATTTTTCATTTTGATTTTTTTAAATTAATTTTGATTTTTAAGAACAAATTTCTTCCTGTTGCAACAGATAATTGTCCAGAACCAGAAGAGTGAGCAGCATTAGATAAATTTGCATTTATGTTCGTAACGTTCAGACAATTTTTGATTCCAAAAGTTACACTAAATAGATCCTTAGGAAATCGTTTATCAATTGAGAGATCTAAAATATGATATCCCTGAGTGTTAAATTGAACCACTTCTGAATTAACTAATTGGAAATTAGGTAGAGGACCGTTAAATTTATAAAATAGTGAATAACTCAATTTTATCTTTTTCTGATTATAGGTTAAATTAGTTTGAATTTCAGGGCTATAACTAAAAAAAGGAACTAATGAAGAACTCGCATTTATATTTTCTCTGCCAATATAACTAGCTCCAAATTGTGAATTAAAATTTTTCCAAGAGAATTGATTTGAAACTTGTAATCCAACTGTAGAATATTCACCAATATTAACATACGTATATTGCGGAAAATTTAATTGAGCTAGAGTAATGAGGTTTGTAATTCCGTTATAAAAAGAAGAAACATCTAATTTATAATTTAACTTTTTAAACGTTTTTATCAAACTATAACTCAACATAAAATTTGTTGAAAATTCTGCTTTTAAATTTTGATTTCCTACAATGTTATGGTTTAAATCTACAAAGTAGAAGTATAATTCTTTAATTGACGGGGCCCGAAATCCTCTAGAATAGCTTATCCTTAGTGTGTTATTAGTAGCTAAATTCCATTTAATTTGTATAGAGGGGATAATTGGAGAGGTATAAACCGTATTGTATGCATATCTTAATCCAACTTTTGTTTCAAGATTAGAAAATGGTTTATATTCAATTGTAGAAAAAGCAGCATAATCGCCCATTGATTGAAGTTGATTTTCTATTCGTTTTCCAACTGCAAATTCATGATTGAAATCGATTCCAAGTTCATAATTAATCTTTGTAGAATCCTTAAATCGAATAAATGAAACCCGAGTTAATGCAGCTTTAAAGGTACTAGTATCTTGATCTCCATCATTCGAAGTTATCACTTCATTCAAGTTTGTAAGATCAATAAAAGATTTACTTTTAACCCGTGAGTAACTATTGTATGCTGCTAAAGCAACCACTTTCCAATTGGAATTGATTTTTGCATTAAACGAAATACTATTGTCCCATCTTTTTGTATAGTATCTGTCGTCAAAACTTGTTTCAGCATAAGGACCAATCGGCAAACCTCTATTTAGAATTTTTTCAGTAAAAAAAGTTGTTTTATAAGTAACTTGGTATCTATTAGTGGAATATTTATATCCAAAATCTATTGAATATTGTTCACGTGGTTTCCATTGTTTAAATCGCAAACTATCTGCCATTGTTTTCTTAGGGATAAGTACGAATTCTTCCTTAAAATTCCACCCATCAAAATAATTTCTGAACCCAGATAATTGAAACTGACTTTTTTTATTTGAAAAATTAGTTCCTAGAAATAAGTTGTAAGTTCCATTGCTTTGGTAGTAATTTTCATTAATTATTTCAAACAGCTTATTTATAGATTTTTTGGAAATTAAATTAATCGTTCCAGCCAGCGCATTTGTTCCATATTGAACAGATAAAGGTCCTTCTAAAATTTCAATTCGTTCAATAGTTGATATATTAATTTGAGACAAATCTATGTTCCCGTTTAGTCTTCCAATAATTGGAACACCATCCAAAAGTATTTTTACATTTTCTCCACCAACTCCTTGACATGACATCCCTGAGCCTAAAATATTATCTTGCTCAACTCGAATATTCATTTGATTAACTAGCACATCTTTTAGATTTGTTGCCCCCATTAAATCCATTGTTTTTCTGTCAATGACTTTAATTTTCATAATTGCATTTTCTACTTTTATAGAAGAATATTGAGCAGTTATTACTACTTGGTCAATTTCTTTTTCAGTAGAAAAGAGTGACACTTTTTTAAGTTGCTTAAATTCAAAACCTTTCATTATCAGTTTATAATTTTGATAATCTATCGATTTAAAAGTTAAGAAGTATTTGATTGTATCATCAATATTGAAGCCTAAAACAATAACTCCATTTTGATCAGAAATTCTTTGAATGAGTTGATTTTGATATTCGATTTTTAAATTTACAAACGGTATTCCTAAAGAATCTTCTTTTGAAACAATTGAAATGTTTTGACCAGATAAAGATCCTGAGAAAAAAATAAAAAATAACAGTAATTTCATTAATTCCAATTATTAATTTTTAATATTCGTTCCTTGTCTATAGTAAAAAGTGCTTCTTTCAACAATTTTATAAAGTCGATTATTTCACAGATACTGAAAATATATTTTACGGAACAATTTGGTATATTAATCAAAATAGTTTTCTGATTTTTTCCAAGTTGCTTTTTAATTTCACTTTGACTTTTGAGTATTTTTTTTGCAAAATCAATAAAATCTATTGGGTTTAACTGAATGAAAGTTGTTCCAAAAGCAATTTGAAAATCACAACAATTATTACATTCAAGAATATAACCATTTTTAGAAAGTGCTAATTTTTTGTATTGACACATCTTATTCGTTATTTGAAACTGTTTATCTAAAATCTTTTACTTTTGAATATAAGATTGAATAATTGTACTAATTTCTTGAGACGCACTTCCTAGAACATAAGTAGTTTCATTGCACCGATTTGTTCCTAATTCAAATAGTGATTCCCAAAGCATTTTATTTCCAATTTTTTTTGAGATTTTTAAATGATTATTACTTTCATACACTTTATTCCACTCTTTTCTAACATCTGCCCAATAAACTGACTCAACCGACCACCATTTTGTAGCTGGTATAGAAACATATTCTCCAATAGAGAATTTTTCTATTCCTTTTTCAGAACAAATTAATTTATCTATTCCATTTTCTCTTTTAATTTTCTTGTTATCTTGCTCTAATACCCAGCCATTTTCTAAAATTTCTATTCTGCTTTTTCTGTTTAAAACGTTATAATCACTTCTTTTAGTAAATTCTCTTCTCGGTAATGGACTATCGTTTTTTCCCTCCCAAAAATGTCTTCCATCAACATGATTCCAAGTTCCAACGCTTTCGTATCTTGGGCTGTCGTCAACTTGAAACACTTTTTGTGTCCAAGTGCCAGTTGTTTGCTCATTTGTTAAATTACTTTTAATCCATTCATTGTCTTTGTAATAAGTGTAAATGTCTTTATTTTCAAATAACCAATCTTGACGCCAATGTTTGATAATCATAGTATCATTCACAATTAATAAATGCTGAAGAGAAATCAAATTCTCATTCTCTTCTAAAATAAAAACATATTCAACCCCCCATTCACTGTAGCGTTCATGGTATTGATAAGACGTATCAGGCGAAAATGTTTCAGCAAAATCAAAATTTACACGGTAAATTCCTGCCATCTTTCTAATCGATTGTTTATCTAGTTCTTTTTTTGATAAAACAGGAACACTATTTTCTTTGACTTTACTTTCTGTTTTTGATTGTCCAAAAAATGCTATTTGGTTCAATAAAACTACTAATATGAGTGTGAATCTTTTAATCATTTTAATTTGTTATTTAAATTTTTTATTGAAACTAATTTTTAAGCCAACGAATAACTTGGAAGCCTTCAGTTGTTTCTACTTTCACTAAATAAATTCCGTTCTGAATATCACTTAATTGAATGCTTTTTACACTAAATTCTGAATTAATCCATACATTTTCATCGTAAACTAAATGACCATTTATATCAATGATTGAAAGATTTACATCTTGACTTTCAAGTTTCGAATCTAAAATAATATTTAATTTACCATCGTTTGATGGGTTTGGATAAACAGTAAAATTGAAATTTGATTCATTAGTGTTTTCAATTCCAGCTGAGCTGATTTTTTCTTTATTGAAAACAAAGTTTCCAGAAGCCGAACCTCCAAAATTAGTTACTTGAAGTCTCCATATACTTGCTTCTTTGTCTTTTATAAAATAGATAGTATCGTTCGAAATTTGCCATGTAAAAGAAGGTGATAATGTTTTCCAATCGTTTCCGATGACACTCATAGATGTTTCAAAAGTTTCTGATGAAAAATTTGTGTAATTTGTTGGATTAATTACATCATTTAATTGAGCTACTTTTACTCCTTTATTAGCTAAAATTCCTGTAACAGGATACGGAACATTGCCTGGCTGAACAAAAGCAATATATTTGGAGAAAGTTAAATCCCAGTTATTTGTTAAAGGTTCTCTATCTAATTCCTCATGTGTTGTTAAATTGAAATATGCAAAGTTTTTACCTGTAAAATTCGCTTTATCCAAAGCAATTGTTTGGCTATTTGAACCATCAATATTCGAATAAGTACAATTGTAAATACCACCACTTAAATTATCAATTTTAAATTTCACATAAACTGTTGGGGAAAGTTTTATTACATAACAACTATCACCAGTAACGATGTGTGTATTAAAATCGTACAATCCCCAACCCAAATAATTAGGGTTTACAAATGTTCCCGACTCATTAAAAGCACCAACAGACCAGGTAGTATCGCTGTTGTGTAATTTTTTCCAACTTGAAATTCCAGATGTATCAATTGAATTAAAATCTGAAATAGCATATGGTGCTTGATAAACACCAAAATTTGTTTTTTGAGTATTCGCCAAAATTGATGCAGAATATCCTGTTATTTCAAAGGCAATATCCCAATTATCTTTCGATTGCAAACCTTGATTATCATTTTCTAAGCTATACCAAACTTGATTAATATATCCTGCACCAATCGAAACGGTGTCTGTTACTATTTGACCAAAACTAAAGTTAGATAGTAATCCAACTAAAACGCTTATAATTATTTTTTTCATAATGTTTTTTTTTACAAAACTACTATTTAGAATCATTCTAGTTAATACCTTAAAAAAGGTATTTTTTAAAAATGGTTTCAAAAGCTATAAAAATTTAAGACTTACTATGATCACATTAAGTTTTTAAGAAAAATATACTGAATTAATTTTAATTTTACACGAAAATTTTGTTTATGGCTTTCGAAAAAGAACTCAGTGCAAGAAGTAATAATCAGTGTGAGATGTGTGGAACAACTTCAGAATTATCCGCTTATTTAGTTACTCCGAAAGAAGGTAAAAAAAGTACAGATTTCACTTTTGTTTGTTCTATTTGTTTGGGACAAATTACTGAAAATGACGAACGAAACACCTCTCATTTACGTTGTTTGAATGATTCTATTTGGAGTGAATTTGATGCTGTGAAAGTTGTTTCGTATCGTTTACTTTCGGAAATGAAAGAAGAATCTTGGGCGAATGATTTACTAGAAAGTGCTTATTTAGACGACGATACTTTGGAGTGGGCAAAAGAAGGAATGGAAGATGAATTTGCATTGAAACATGTTGATTCAAATGGCATTCGAATTAAATCGGGTGACACAGTTGTGCTCATCAAAGATTTAGACGTAAAAGGAACCAGTTTTGTTGCGAAACGGGGAACTTCAGTGCGCAATATTCGCGTGAACCAAGACGATGTAAATTTGATTGAAGGAAAAGTTAATGGACAATCGATTTATATTTTGACGCAATTTGTCAAGAAATAATTTCTACTTATCAGTAAATTGAGTTTCTTTAATCAAGTCACTTATGATATCTAACTGATAAATTGTTTTAACTTCCTCACAAACTTCGCGCATTTTAGTTCTAAAAACTACGCTCTCTGGCAGTAAATTAGTTCCACTCGAAGACCAAATTTCTTTACTAGGCCATACGGCATAACCCAAAAAAGTGTTTTCACTTATTTTGTGTAAACGAGAACCAAAACTATGTTCATATTGGTAGATTAATCGAGTCAGAGCTTCCCATGCTTCAATAAATTCTTTTACTAAACCTTTTTTGACTTTAAAAGAATAGATAACTGCAAATTTTGGCTCAACCATGAAATTTAGGGTAAACTATCGCATCAAACGACGAGTAGTGAACAACGCGTGCTTTATATTCGTGTAACTCAGAGTAAATTCCAAACTTCCACCTTTGTATGCTCTGCCCAAAGCAGAAAGTGTTACATCGTAAGAAATTCCGAAATGAAAACCTCTGTAATCAATCTGAATTGTTGGAACAATTGCGTCTTTTAAACGCGTATACATTCCTAAACCTACCGAAGCATCGCGCTTGAAACCAGTTTGTTTGGAACCTTCTTCAAAACGACGTTTGATTACACCTCCAAAGATGGTTTCAAAATGTCCGCCTTGAACAAACTGAACTGCTTGAACATCGTAAGCCCATTTGGTATTCGGAATATCAATTCCAAAATTTGCCATTACTACATATTTTCGATTCAAGGTTTCAGATGAACCTGTTCTGTACTTCATTTTTGGAGCATTCAAATGGTAAACTGAAGCACCAAACTGTAATTTCATGTTGTTATTACGAGCAAAAGTTACATTTTCACCGTCTAAACTGTAGAAAATTCCAGTTGAGGCATCTAAGTAATTAAATGAACTTAAGCCGGGTGTTTCACCAGAAGCAAAAGTGGGGTCGTAAGTAGAATTAACTGTGTTCCATTGACTTTCATACAACAATTTGGATGGGTCGCCTCTTCTACTTCCCATTCCGGTCTGAATTCCGAGCGATAAGGTTCCGTTTGAAGTGGGTAAAATTCCGGAAAGAGTAAGTGAAGCGTTTTGTGTTCCAAATTTAGCCGCTCCACCAATATCGTTATAAAATTGAAGTCCAACACCTAAATGTGCCTTTGGCCGATACATGTCTTTCATCAAAGTTATATCTGCAGAGCAACCTGTCGACATCCACGTAGTGTTTCCGCCCAACCATTGATTGCGGTGTTGAACTGCGTAGCGTTCCCATCCATCGTAAACTCCTACAGCACCCGGATTCAATAAGTTTGGAGCTTGTAAAACTTGCGAAAAGTGAAAATCCTGCGCGTTTGACGTAAAAGTTGAACCAACAATTAAACCCGCTAAAATGAATTTATTCATTGCTTATCGTGTTACTGTAACGTTTGTTGCGATTGTTTCTTTTCGACCATCCGTGAAAAGCACTTCAGCCATAACAGCATAAACACCAGTATTCACTTTCACATCGTTGAAAACGCCATTCCATCTGTAAGATGGGTCAGAAGTATGCACCATTCGGTTGCCCCAACGGTCGTAAACAAACCAAGTAAAGGAAACAACATCACGTCCAATTTTAGGTCCGTATGTATCATTCAAATCGTCTCCATTTGGAGAAAACGCAGTTGGTAAGTGGAAGCCCGTTAAACACAAGTCACCCACATTGTTTGGATCACAAGGGTCAAGTGGATTTGTACTTCCGTCAACCTCATCGCCATCATTGATTCCGTCTCCGTCTGTATCTGGATTGTTTGGATCTGTTCCAATTGAACCTTCAGTTCCGTCTAGTAATCCATCTCCATCTGTATCAATATTACAAGCAGGCAATGCATTTGGCGGATCGCACAAATCTAAAGGATCAGTTCCGTTTGTAACTTCAGTTCCGTCATTTATTCCGTCTCCGTCTGTATCCGGATTTGTGGGGCTAGTTCCTTCAGCAGCTTCTTCCGTGTTAGTTAAACCATCGGCATCCTGATCACAAGGTCCGGCATTTGGATTTGGAATACATGGGTCTGTGTTTGCAGGATCTGCTTCGTCGTTCACGCCATCTCCGTCTGAATCAACAGCTGTAGACTCAAGTGCATCAATTATTCCATCACCATCAGTATCTATTGGGTTTGTAGGGTCTGCACCTATCTCAACACAGTCGTTTTCACCATCATTGTCAGTGTCTGCGTCATTGGGGTCTGTTCCGGCAGTTACTTCGTCTACGTTCAAACATCCATCTCCATCTAAATCCGGATTGTCTGCAACAAAAACAGCAGTTACAGTTACTGGAGCTAAAATATCCATAGCATTTGTATCTTGTGTAATTGGTTGAATAAAGGTATTTGCAGTAAATTCCCAATGGTCGAACATGAATCCAACATTTGGTTTTGCAATGAAATTTGTATTCATTTGACCGAAATAATTTGCATTCCAAGGATAAGTTGGCGCCCAAATAGAATTCACTTTTACTTCTCCTGCTGCAACAGGCGAAACTTGAACTGTTAAATTAAATGGACCAACTAAATCATAACAATCTACCAATCCATCATTTAAAGCAACGCAACGAGCATTGATGAAATCTCTTAAATCTTGCACTTCTCCTTGCCAACCCGCATAAGTTCCTCCCCATTTGTTTACTTGAGCTGTCATTTCAGGATCAATTTCCAAAATCATGCTATCCAAAATTTGAATCATTCGGGAACAAGAAAGGTGTGTGTTTAACAAATCTGCGTAGCGCGCAATGTAATATTGTTCTACAACCGGTTGCTCGTCCATTAATTTCACTAGAATTTGGGTGTGCCCTTGCCCACCCGGATTTGGTAAATTCTCTACATTACATGGGTCTGCATCAGGTTGTGTACTTGGCACCCCTGTATAATTGATATAGTGGTCAAATGTAGCATCCATGTCCCACAAAGCATAGCGCCATTTTTTTTCAGTTCCTGCAGGGTCCATTCCGCGCCACCAAGCTGTGTTCCAATTTAACCAATCTGTTGTAACAGTAACTGAATTTAATACAAAATAGTCTATCAGTGATTTCCAATTATAAACTGTATCCACATAATTGAAATTTGCTGCAACACCCATATTATTTGTGTTGATATAATTTCTCAAAGCATTCCAATCTGTTTGAGATTGAGCTCCTCCGTATTCAGACCAAGTTCCACCCCATGTTTTTAGGTATTGCAAATTAAATTTATCTTGGTCACTGTAATGTTTTGTAAAATCATGGTCATCAATTTTTTGACGAATTTCGTATACCCCCCAATATTGCCCATTGAGATATACAATACAAGGTCGCCATGAGCGTTCGTCTAGTTTTAAATCACCTTTTTGAGATAAAACTGCACAATATGCATCTCTGATATGCGCTCCTTGTTCAAAAGAATAATTATCGTTTGCAGCTGCTTTTATGATTACCCTTTGGAATTTATCTCTATTTTCATCTGGGAAAATTTGATGTTCAATTTCATTATTGTATCCGAACTCATCTCGCATGATGAAATCAAAGCCTCTTTGATCATAGGCCCAAGAATCGTTTCCATGTTTGTTATAATCTCCGTCTCCTTCATCAACAAAAGAATTGTCTTCTTCAAAAAACTCAAAATAA
>JANNWW010000114.1:0-22260 GCA_031409255.1 Crocinitomicaceae bacterium | reverse complement strand
AAGTTTTGTATAACCATTTTTCGCTTGAAAATACATAGAAGACGATGTATCAATTACTAATTGACAGCGAAGGTTTGTTTCTTCTTCGTATTTTTTTGTAAACAATTTATCTGTTCGTCCAAAAAGTTTCCAATCGATGTGGCGAGTGCTTTCTCCTTTGTTGTAAAGTCTATGTTCGGCAAATTCTACTGAGAATCCGTGAAATGGACTTTTGTGCATTCCGGTAATAAATCCTTCAACTACTTGTTTTGCAAGAAGTTCTAGGTTTCCGAATTGGGCTAATTGCTCTTTTTGAATGGATTGAATCATTCATACGAAAATACGAAAATAAATTTAAGTTTGTCGTTCTATTTTTAGAAGTTTATTGGTTCTTCAATTTTATGGCTAGTTCGATATGAATCTTTTAACAAACAAATTTGTTGATTTAAGAAAAATTCGATTACACTATTTTCCGTTAATAATTTTACTCAAAAACACTTCAGTTAAAATTCCAATCACAATTAAAGAAATTCCAACAAGTGAAAAGAAATTTAAATATTCTTCAAATACTAGCCATCCTAAAATGAGCGAATAAATTGCGCCCATATATTGAAATGGTGCAATTTTACTTGTGCTAACCAATAGAAAAGCCCGTGTCATGGTAATTTGTGCAATTTGTGTGAAAATTCCAATTGTTAACAATAGCAACCATTCAATGCCTTGTGGAACAATGCCGTCAATTAAAGTCCAGACACCCGTAATTGGAATTGCCAACATTGGAAAATAAATCACAATATTGATTGCTTCATCGGTTTCTTTGAGTTTTTTGATTGAATTGTATGCTATTCCAGAGAAAAAAGCGGACAGAACAGCAATTAAAACCCATTCGAATGAAAAACTAGCTGAACTAAACAAAGCGGTTCCTGCAATGCACGCCACGCCAATAAACGCAATGGTTGAAGCAAAAAAGGAGGTTTTACTTATTCGTTCTTTAAATAATATAGCTGCAATTAAAATTGTGAAAATAGGCGAGAGGTACTGCAAAGTGGAAGCAATAGCAATGGGCAGTTTTTCGATAGAAAAGAAAAATAACGTTAAAGCAATCATTCCGAAAGTTCCGCGCATGAGCAGCCAAGGTTTATTGTTTCCAAAAAGCGGAAGTTTCTTTCTGTAAATAATGAAAGCTGAAATAGAAAACGAAACCAAAGAACGCGAAAAAACTAATTCTTGAGCGGGGTATTTTTGTAAATTTAAATCAGGAAAGTAGTTCGGATTACTTAAAATCTTCACAATAAAATTGACCACAAAAAAAGACAAACCAGAAATAATAATATAAAGTATGCCTTTGATCATTTTCCAAAAATACATCGAATTTAAAGGACCAATGCAACAGATTTGTATTAATTTCGTTTAATAATCAAATGAATTATATGAAAACCTTGTTTTGTGTTCTTTTGCTATTTTTTCTATCTATGAATTCGTATGCACAAGTTAAATCTGATAGATGGAGCATAACAGGCGAATTAATGCTTCCATCAGGAACTTTTAGCAAACCATTTAAAAATTATTTGAACGGTTTGGTTATGGTTCGCCCTGCAATTCAATACAAGTTTTCTAAATCTTTGTTCGTTGGTTTCGCTCCCAGATATTCCTATTATACAATTTCTGAATACAAAGTTCCAGAGAAAATGACTGGCGGAATGCACAGCATAGGAGCAGATCTGGAATTCGGATATCAATATCAAGCAACAGATCGTTGGGCGTTTCAATTTGCTGCTCGAGCAGGCTATGCAACACAATTATACAGAACAGATTCTACCCGTGCAAACGGAATTTCTCCTTCCTCAACTGGCGTTTTTGTTGAACCATTTGTTTCGATTCTTCTTTCGAGTGATGAAGCAGTAAGTTACCGCTGGATTTTTGGTTATTCTTTTTCCGGAAATTCTTTCGATCCCCAAAAATTAGGAATGGACAACTTCGGTGGATTCAAACCTGAAGATTTTAAAGGTCCACAGCAAAGTATTATTGTTGGCTTCGGAATTACTTACTATTTTGGAAACGAACGTTCAGACACTGATTTGGATGAGGATTGGAGTGAATAAAACAGTTAGAAACGAATAAGCGAACAAGTTTTTTAATCTAACTCAGGTGAATACCTCTTTTGTTTTTATTTTGGTTTACAATTCAACCTTAATTTTCGGCAATTCATACTGTTTTTTACATTTTTTTACATAAAGTTAAACAAGTGTTTAATTATTGTGTTTATTTTTGCAGACGATTAAAGTTATGTCAGAAAAAAACACAAGCGCAGAACAGAAAATAAGAGCCGTAGCGAAGCAAATTTTTATGCGCAATGGTTTTGAGGGCTGCTCTTCCAGAGATATTGCAAAAGAAGCAGACGTAAACGTGGCAATGGTAAATTACTACTTTAAATCTAAATCTGAATTGTTTAAGGCCATTTTCATGGACACCACTGCCGATCTGATGGAAACAATGATTGATGTGTTCAACCGACCGGTAGCTTTGAAGAGTAAATTCCGCCTATTTATTGAGAAAGAATATGAGTTTTTGAATAAATGTCCAGAAATTCCGCTATTTATTATTTCAGAATTATCGCGCTCAAAAGACGAAACTTTGGGAATGGACAGTGTTTTTAATCAAATTCAAAGTTTACCGTTCTATTCAGACTGTTTAAAAGCACAAGAATCTGGCGAAATGAGAAAAATAGAAATGCCATCTTTGATGATGTTATTGTTATCAAATTGTCACTACCCAGTGCTTTCTCGGCCATTAATGAAAGTTATGAAAGGAATGTCAGACGAACAATTTACCGAACAAATAATACTGCACAAACAATATGTAATTGAAATGCTAATCGATTACTTGTTTCCAGATAATAAACGTTAACAAAAACAAAATTTAAACAAATGCTTAACAAAAGAAAATTAGCACTCGGTTTAGTACTATTGACTGGCACAACATGGTCCCAATCAATCGTTCTCGACTTAGAAACTTGTTTGAAAATGGCTGATACAGCTAATTTGTCAATCAAAAATGCGCGACTAGACGTGGCCATCAATGAAAAGCAGGTAGACATGTACATGACTGCGCGCTTACCCAAAATTAATTTCACTGGAGATTATCGCTACAATGCCATAATTCCCGGTCAGGTTGTGCCTGCAGCAATTTTTGGCGGACCGCCAGGAACCTTCACCACACTTGCTTTCGGAGTGCCAATTAATTTGAGTAATACCGTTCAACTCACGCAAGTGCTCTACAATCCGCAAATAAATTACGGAATTGCAGCAATTAATATTCAACAGAAAATTATTGAAACGCAGCAAGCAATTGTAGACCGAGATGCAAAACAACAAGTTGCTAGCGCGTATTTCAATTTTCAGGCAATTCGTCGGCAGCTGGTTTTTATTGATCAAAACTTGGTGAATATTTCCAAACTAATGGAAAATATGAAAGCCATGAACCGCGAAGGTTTAGTGATTGGAACGGAGGTCGATAAATTAGAAATCTCTAAACTGACCTTAGAAAACCAAAAGCAAATGCTTGAATCAACTAAAATTCAGTTAGAAAATTTATTAAAAATTTTAACTGGCTTAAATTCAAGCGAAAAAATTGAACTGGTTTCGGATGAACTTCTTCAAAAAACTATTTTGGTAGATGCATCAACTATTTCTCACCCTGAATTGGAGTTAATTGCAGCTCAGAAAGAAATGAATTCAGAAGAGCGAAGCGGAACAAATATGTCTTATTTGCCATCAGTTGCTGGTTATGCAGCATACAATTATAACTACAATATGGATCCAGAGAACGATTTCAGAACAGGAATTGAATCTGCTTTTTTAGGAGTTCGTTTAGATTGGACGCTTTTCGATGGCTTTGAAAAACTCAGAAAAAACAGAGTGAACGCCTTAAATAGAGTAAAAATTGAAAACTCAGAAGAATTGTTGAACCAGCAGTTGAATATGCAAGTTGAAAATGCGCAACGACAAATCGGAATTCAATCTAATTCTTTAGAAATCGCAAAAAAACAATTGGAACTTTCTGAACGAATTATGAAACAAACTGAAGCGCAATTAAAAGAAGGAACAATTAGTTCGAACGATTATATACAAACACAAAACACCTTATTTCAATCGCAAACTGGTGTTGTGGCGGCTTATGTTTCGCTTCGACAAGCAGAATTAGAATACTTAAAAACAATTTCTCAAATTAAATAATAGAACAATGAACAAACGTGTAATTATAGTTGGTGTGGTATGTTTAGGATTAATCGCATTAACGGTTTTCAAATTGATGTCAAACAAATCAGAAGTGCAAAAGAAAATCTATATCCACGATTCGAACGAATCAATTTTAGTGGAAACAACAAACCCGGAAATGCATAATTTTGAAAGTTCCTTTTCTTACTTAGGCACTTTTGAACCCGTTCGCCAAAACATTATTTCTTCAGATGCAAACGGAAAAATTATTCGAATGAATGTTGACATGGGTTCAGCAATCGGGCAGGGGCAAGCAATTGCGAAAGTAGACGATGAAATGTTGCAACTCCAAATTCAATCTGTTGATGTTAACATTGAAAGCGTAAAAAAAGACGACCAACGTTATGAGAACCTTTCAAAAGAAAACGCAGTGGCAGGAATAACTGTTGAAAAAACGAAAACCGGACTGAAAACAGCTGAAATACAGAAGAAACAATTACTCAAACAATTGCGTTCAACAAACTTAACAGCACCATTTTCTGGAATTGTAACTCGAAAAATGATCGACTTAGGTTCAGTTGTTGGCCCGGGCACTCCGCTAATTGAATTAACAGATATTTCGTCGCTTAAATTAACGGTTAGTGTTCCAGAGCGCGATATTTTGAAATTCTCACTCGGAAAAGTGGTGACTTTAACAGCCGATATTTATGTTGGTAAAACTTTTCAAGGAAAAGTAAGTAATATTAATGTGGTTGCTGATCAATCGCACAATTTTAAAGTGCAAATTACAGTTTCAAATGCAAAACGTGAATTGATGGCCGGAATGTACGGTTCTGTTGAACTAGCAAACTCACAATCTAAAAATGCTTTGTCAGTTCCGCGAAAAGCATTAATTGGTTCATCAAAATCTCCTCGTGTATATGTTATTCGAAACGGAAAATCAGTATTGGTTTCTTTTCAAGCTGGAACCTCTGATGGCGAATTCATTGAGGTAGTTTCTGGAATTCAGAAAACTGACTTAATCGTAATTAAAGGTCAAGTGAACTTAGAAAACAATTCGAACGTTAAAATCTCGAAAAAATAAAGAACAATGACATTAACAGAATTATCCATAAAAAGACCATCCTTAATTATTGTAATTTTTGCAATATTAATTGGCGGCGGAATGCTATGTTACACTCAATTGAGTTATCAGCTTTTGCCCGATTTCTCTCCTCCACTTTTAACTGTGCAAACAATTTATCCGGGTGCATCGCCTGCAACGGTTGAAAGTCAGGTATCTAAACTCGTTGAAGACGAAATGAGTGGCTTGGAAGACATTTCCGAAATTACTTCATTCTCTTTAGACAATGCTTCACTCGTTTTAGTTGAATTTAAGCAAAGTGCAGACATGCAAACATCTTTGGAAGATGCGCAGCGGAAAATGAACTTAGTGAAAGCAAAACTTCCCGATGGAGCAAAAGACCCAGTGATCATGAAGATTGAGCCAAATGCAGCTCCCGTTCTTCAAGTTTCTGCTGTTGCCTCAAAAATGGAAGACCGTGAGTTCATGCAATTGATGGACAAAGAGTTGCTTCCTCAAATAAAACAAGCAAAGGGCGTTGCATCTATTTCTGTTTTGGGTGGCGAAAAAAGAGAAATTCGCGTGAACGTTGATAAAAACAAACTGAAAACCTATGGTTTATCTATGGCGCAAGTAAATCAAGCAATTGCAGTTTCAAACGTAGAATTTCCGACTGGAAAAGTTAAAAACGACAACGAGCAATTAACAGTTCGCCTGGCTGGTAAAATGAAAGATGTAAGTTCCATTCGTTCACTTATTTTGTTTTCGAATGAAAATTCAACTGTGCGTCTTTCAGATGTTGCCGAAGTTATTGATGGAAAAATAGATCAATCAACTATTTCGCGTTACAACGGACAAAACGGAATTGGTTTGCGCATTATGAAACAATCTGACGCCAATTCAGTAGAAATGGCAAAAGTGGTTCGTGAAAAATTTAAGTTCTTAGAAGAAAAATACAAAGACCGCGGATTAGAATTCAAAGTCGCAACAGATACATCGCTGCCAACAATTGAATCTGTTGACGCAGTTACGCACGATTTAATGATTGCAATTTTATTAGTTGCAATTGTGATGATACTTTTTTTGCACAGCATGAGAAATGCAATAATTGTTTTGGTTTCAATCCCTGCTTCGTTAATTTCTACTTTCATAGCCATGTATTTATTGGGTTACACACTCAATTTGATGACACTTTTAGCCATGTCATTAGTCATCGGAATACTCGTAGATGACTCTATTGTTGTGCTCGAAAATATTTACCGCCATTTAAAAATGGGGAAAGGAAAACGAAAAGCAGCATTAGACGGACGAAACGAAATTGGTTTCACGGCCCTTGCAATTACTTTAGTTGACGTGGTAGTTTTCTCTCCAGTAGTTTTTGTGGAAGGTATTATTTCAGATATTTTACAGCAATTCTCTATCGTTGTTGTCGTTTCAACCTTAATGTCTTTGTTAGTTTGTTTCACACTAACTCCTTGGTTAGCATCGCGATTAGCGAAGGAAACAGTTCTCAATCCGAAGAAAAATTTCTTTCACGGTTTTCTAGCTTGGTTCGAAAGAAGAGTTGCAAATTTTACAGACGCGTACGTGAAATTGGTTGGGTGGTCTTTGCGAAATAAAATTGCTGCCGGAGTTTCAATTCTTATTTTATTTATTGCAGGAGTAAGTTCAATGGGACTTGGAATTGTGGGTCAAGAATTTGTTGCCCAAGGCGATCAAGGGAAATTTATGCTAAAACTGAAATACGACAAGAGCACAACTTTCGAAGAAAACAACAAAACAACGCTAAAAATTGAGCAATTAATTCTGGCGCAGAAAGATGTTGTTGGTTTGGTTTTCTCTAACATTGGCGGACCAAGTGCTGGTTTAGGTGCTGCATCTTTTGGATCAGAAAACAAAGCAGAATTAACTATGAAAATGAAACCCGAAATGCAAAAAACCTTTCCAACTCTTCAATACATGGAAGAGGTGCGGAAAAAAGTGGAATCGAAATTTCCGGGTGTAGAAGTACTAGCAATTAATATTGGAATGGTTGAATCTGAAGAAGCGCCAATTGAACTATTTCTAAGTTCAGAAAATGATGAAATCTTAATGAAAGAAGCACGTCGTTTAAAAGCACGCATTGAGTCAATTCACGGCGCAAAAGACCCTTTCATTTCAACAGACGATGTTACACCTGAATTACGCGTTGACTTAGATCGTGAAAAAATGGGTCAACTTGGTTTGCCAATTGCTGTTGTGGGAATGCAACTTCAGAATGCCTTAACCGGAAATGACGATTCGAAACTAGACGACAAAGGAACCGATTATGGAATTCGCGTTATGCTCGATAAATTCGACCGCAAAAACTTGGAAGATATTAGCTCGCTCACATTCCAATCTACTCAAGGAAAACAAATTCGTTTGGCTGAATTTTCTAACATATACATTGAAAATGGAAAAGGTTCTTTGGAGCGTAAAAACCGAGTAAGTAACACTACTATTCGTTCGTATGTTAATGGAGCTGCGCCCGGAACTATTGCCGATTCTATACAAGCATATTTGACACGAGAACCATTAAACAAAGATGTTCGCATGTTGTGGGGAGGTGAAATTAAGCGTCAAAAAGAATCGATGGGGGCATTGGGAACTGCCATGCTTGTTGGTTTGTGTTTGGTTTATTTAATTATGGTTGCCCTTTATGACAACTTTATTTATCCGTTTGTAGTAATTTTCTCAATTCTCGTTTCTCTTCCTGGTGCTTTATTAGCATTGAATTTATCTTCTATGAATATAGGGATTTTTACCATGCTCGGAATGATTATGCTACTAGGTTTGGTTGCTAAAAACGCAATTCTAATTGTCGATTTCACCAATAAATTGAAAGCAGATGGAAAAACAACTTACACTGCACTTCTAGAATCTGTTCGCGAGCGCATGCGCCCAATTTTAATGACAACAATTGCAATGGTGGTTGGAATGATTCCAATTGCTACGGCAACAGGTTCGGGAGCCGAATGGAAAAACGGTCTGGCTTGGGTTTTAATTGGCGGTTTAACAAGTTCTATGTTCTTAACCATCTTGGTAGTGCCAATTCTCTATTATTTAGTTGACCGTGCTCGCCAACGTTGGTTTGGCATGCCAATTCGCGTTGATCTAAAAGAAGATGAAACTGAGCATTCGCTTGAAACAGCGATTTAATAAAGTTTAAAGTTTGAGAAAAGGTAGTTCGAAAGGGCTACCTTTTTTTAGTTAAATTGAATGGTGGCAATTGATCCGTTTGAAAAAACGAGATGGGAACCGTTTACAACTACAAGCGCACTGAAATAGCTGTGGCTCGTAATCTTTTATTGGTAGTATTTACAATTTTTCGAGTAGTTTCTTTTTTTGTTCAGTGAATTCATCTTCTGAAACGATTCCTTGTTCTTTAAGCATAGCGAGTTTTAAATACATTTAATAAATAAGAAAGCATATTTAATCACATCCTTTCCAAAAAAAAAACCAGCCAAATCTGACTGGTTTTCCTCTTAGCTTGTTAATGTATGTGATTAATTTCCTTTTATCTCAAACTCCGTACGTCGGTTTTGTTGTCTGCCGTCGTCAGAATTGTTTGTGGCAACTGGCATGTTTGAACCATATCCCTTCGCCGTCATGCGGTTGGCTGCAATTCCTTTTTGAGTTAAGAAGGTAACAACTGCTTCGGCGCGTTGTTGCGAAAGTGTTTCGTTTACTTGTGCAGAACCCGTGTTGTCTGTGTGACCTGAAATTTCAATCTTTAAACTAGGAACGTCTTTCATTAATTTCACCAAGCGATCTAATTCTGAGTTAGATTCAGGACGAAGTGTTGCTTTTGCTAAATCAAAGAAAATATTTCGAAGCGCAATTTTTGAACCAATTGCAATGTTTTTTAATTCAATTATTTTATTGACTAATTGGTCATCTGCACCGCTAGGTATGTCAAAATTTTCAGAATGGAAGAGGTAGCCAGTAGCTTTTAAGGCAATACCATAGTTTTTCCCAGAGTTCAAGGTAATAATAAACTTTCCTGTTGCTGAGTTTGAGGTGAAGGTCTCAATTATTTGACCGGTTGCGTTGTCGGTAATTTCAATTTGGGCCTCAACGGGTTTACGAGAAATGGCATCAATGGATATTCCTTTAAAAACGGTTAATGATTTTTTCTTCACTGTAACTGAGCTTTCAATTGCATGGTCTTTCATTGGTTGGGCAATTGAAGCCAATAAATAATCTTCCGTTTCCGTTACTGGTTTCTTTTCAGGTCCCCAGAAAGTAATACGGTAAATATCGAATCCGCCTTTTCCGCCAGCTCTGTTCGAGGCAATGTAAGCAAATTTACTGTTTGCAGTTGAAGCAAAAAAGTAATCGTCATAAGGTGTGTTAATTGGGAAGCCCATGTTAACGGGCGCTGTCCACTGACCTGCAGTTTTCTTCGAAACAAAAATGTCGTATCCGCCATAAGAATCAAATCCTTCGGAAGCAATATACATTGTTTCACCATCAATGTGCACGTAAATCGGTCCTTCATTGAACTTAGAATTACAAGAAGACAGCATAGATGCAGCCATGTAATCTTGCTTCATTTTGTTTTGCATTGCTGAAAACATTATTTCTGTTCCGTTTTCACGGCCTTCATTGTCGCGGTTGAAATAAATTTTCCACCCATCTTCACTGTAAGAAGCAAATTTTTCGTTGTTTTTCTCAGAAGAAATTTGGAAGGGCATTCTTTTTGGATCGCCCCAATTTGCCCCCACTAATTTAGATTCCCAAATATCTGTTTGTCCGCCTTCCAATCGGTGAAGCAACATTTTTGAACCATCATACGACATGCAGTTTGCAATTTCGTCGCCAGTAGAATTCAAGGTTCCGTTCACTTTATTTGGCGCTGCCCAACCGTTTTCTAGAAGAGTTGAAGAATACACATCGTAGTCAAAAGCACCAACTTCGTTTGCTGAATGTCCGTTTGAGCGGTCAGAACTTAAAATCATTTCAGAACCGTCTGTTGAAATTGAAGGTGATATTTCATTTGCTGAAGTGTTCAAACTTTCCATGTTATCTACCCAACAGCGAACCGGACTTTTCTCTGCTTTTTCACTCGAAGCGCATTGTTTTTTTCTTGAATTAACAAACTTCGTGAAGTTATCTGCCTTTTTGTATTCTGTTTCGAATGTTGTATACGATTTAATTGCGTCAGCATATTTTCCTTCTAATTGCAATGCATAGCCGTTGTAGTAATTTAGAAACGGATCGCAAGTTGCATCTAAAAGTTTTGCGGCTTTTATGTATGAAATACATTTAAATGGATCTGTTGAATACGCATGACAAACACCAATTTTATAATTCAATAAACCATTTTTGGGATTAAATTTTTGTGCAATCTCATAACTCATCAACGCTTTTTTATAGTTCAAACCATAATCTTGCACATTGAAAACAGCTTCGTTTCCTAATTTAAAGAATGCATCTCCTTTAGAGATTGCATCTTCTGCTTTTTTTAATTCTTCTTTTTTATCTTTAAAATTGGCTGCTTTGAATTCTACGTTTTGTCCAAACGAAATTCCAGCAATAAAAAGAAAGAGTATAACTATTTTTTTCATAATGGTATTTTTAAATGCTGTTTTTAGTTTGAGCAGTTTCCTGAATAATATGTTTTTCCTTCAGCTGCGCCTAATTCTTTCGCTTTTTTCCAGTCTTGGCAGGCTCCTTCCATGTCTCTCGACATTTCTCTTGCCATTCCTCTATTCACATATGCGCTTCCATAATTCGCATCCATGCCAATAGCTTTACTAGCCCAATCTACCGCTTTTACATATTCTTTTTTCTTGAAATAAACCCCTGAAAGGTTGTTTGCAGCAGGCGCATATTTTGGATTTATTTGCAATGCTTTTTCAAAATCTTTCATTGCGTCTTCCAAACTTCCTTTTTCCAACATGGTTGCACCTCTGTTGTTGTAAGCCATGTAAAAATTTACGTCTATAGAAATAGCACGATTAAAAGCTGCCAACGCACCTGCGTAATCTTTCATTTTTTTCTTTGTAGTGCCAATATTGTTTAAAACAAAAGCCAAATTCGGATTTTTGCGTTGTGCTTCTTCGTAATCAGCAATTGCTTTCGGATATTGATCTAACATGCGGTAACAAGAACCACGGTCGTTAAATGCATACGCGTTATTTGCGTCTAATTCAATTGTTTTTGTGAAATACTTGATTGCCGAATTGTAATCCTTTTGCAAGAATTTTAAGGTTCCGTAGTTGTAATATGCTTTTGGGTTTTTCGCATCTATTGCAATCGATTTTTCGTAATCTTTTTCAGATTTAGCATATAAATTTAGACCCTGATATGCTCTTCCACGCTGAAAATAGGCCTTAGAATAAGACGCATCTTTCTGCAATAATAAATCAAAAGTTGCTATAGCTTCTGTGAATTTATCTACCTCGTTTTCGGCCACACCTTTGTTGTAATAAGCTGCAGTAAAATTAGGGTCGGCAGCAACAGATTTCTTGAATTCAGAAATTGCTTCTGTGAATTTCTTTTCTCCAAAAAGTGTTACTCCTTTGTTGTATGCCTCTTGACTTGAAGCAATTACATTGTTTTGAAGATTCAATTTTGTAATCGAATCGCGGTAACGAATTTCACTCGGAGTCATGGCATCAATCTGAGCAATTGTTGACATTCCACTTAAAAGGAAACCGACCATTAAACTGGTTTTGTTTATCATATTAGCGTAATTTGAGGGTTGAATATAGGGAAATAAAACGAACCCTATTTTCTTTTTTTATTAACAATGGGAAGTCGTAAGCATAATTTGTGCCAAGCTGAACTTTTGATTAACTTAGCGCTGCAATATTTATAGTCAATAAAATGAAAGAAGCATTTTTAGTATCTGGCGTTCGAACTGCAATTGGAAGTTTTGGCGGAACTTTATCGCCACTTCGTGCAGACGATTTAGCTGCAATTCCTTTAATAGAACTTTTAAAAAGAAATCCAAACCTAGATCCTTCAGCAATTGAAGATGTAATCTTAGGTTGTGCAAATCAGGCCGGAGAAGACAACCGAAATGTAGCACGAATGGCGGCTTTGTTGGCTAATTATCCGCTTGTTTCAGGTGGTGAAACTGTAAATCGCTTGTGCGCATCTGGCATGGCTTCCACAATAAATGCCGCAAGAGCAATTCAGTGTGGAGCAGGAGATATTTACGTCTCTGGCGGAATTGAACACATGACAAGAGGTCCTTTAGTTATGGGCAAAGCCTCGTCTGCATTTGGGCGAGATCAGCAGCTTTACGATTCTTCTTTCGGATGGCGATTCATTAACCCAAAAATGGAGGAATTATATGGCGTTGATGCAATGGGGGTGACAGCCGAGAATTTAGCTGAACTCTTCAATATATCAAGAGAGGACCAAGATAAATTTGCAGTTTGGTCGCAAGAAAAAGCAGCAAATGCGCAAAAAGCAGGAATTTTAGCTCAAGAAATTGTAGAAGTTAAAATTCCACGTAAAAAACAAGACGATTTAGTGTTCAATTCAGATGAATTTATTCGTTCAAATACAACAATAGAAACGCTTTCAGTCCTTCGTCCAGCATTTAAAAAAGATGGAACGGTAACCGCCGGAAACGCTTCTGGTTTAAATGACGGTGCTGCGGCCTTGTTACTTGCTTCAGATTCAGGTTTAAAAACACACAACTTAAAACCAATTGCACGAATAGTTTCTGCTGCAGTTGCGGGTGTTGAACCGCGAATTATGGGCATTGGTCCCGTTGAAGCTTCTCGAAAAGCTTTGGAACGTGCTGGTTTAACATTAGATCAGATGGATGTTTTGGAACTTAACGAAGCTTTTGCAGCGCAAGTTTTATCTTGCACAAGAAAAATGGGACTTGCAGACAACGATTCACGTATAAATCCCAATGGTGGGGCAATTGCTTTGGGGCACCCGCTCGGAATGTCTGGTGCGCGAATTTTATTAGCTGCAGCAAATGAATTACAACGGTCAAATGGAAAATATGCATTGGTAACAATGTGTATTGGAGTTGGACAAGGATATGCAACCGTAATTGAACGGGTTTAATTTCCAACCTTTTCAAAAAAAATGAATCTAAAGAACGCTATGAAATATACTCTCTTTTTCCTCGTCTTACTTCTTTTTACAAGTTGTAAGAAAGAGAAAACTTCTTGGAACACGAACTGGGATTTGCCCCTAATTCAAGATTCACTCACCTTAACTAATTGGTTAAGTGATTCTCTTATTGTCTCCAATTTGGGCGAATATGAATTTTCATTCGATAGAGAAGTGTTTAAATTTAAACTCTCAGATTTTGTTAAAATTCCAGACACTTCAGTAAATCACATATATAATTTCCCTTTAAACTTGAACGTTGGACCTGGTTTTTCGTTTGTAAATGATGTAAAAGAACACGTAATAGATTTAGGAGATGTTGAATTAAAAGTGGTGCGAGTTAAATCGGGTGGAGTAGTATTGAAAGTATATAATCCAGTTGAAACAAAAACATTTTTCACAGTAGAACTTCCAGGTGTAACTAAAAATGGAGTAACCTTAACGAAAACGTTTTCTGCCCCAGCCGGAACTTTGGCAAATCCAACTTTAACAGAAGCGTTCGTTGATTTGGCAGGCTATGAAATGGATCTCCGCGGTGCAAATAATTTACTTTTCAATAGAATTCAATCTAAGTTATTGGTGCTTTCTGATCCAGACGGACCAAGTGTGAGTGTTACAACGGCACATAGTTTCAAGTTTAATTTCACCATTCAAAACATTGCACTTTCATACGTGCGTGGTTATTTAGGACAGTTTACTAAAACGGAGGAACGAAACGTAACGGTAGATTTTTTAAATAATATTGAAAATGGAACCATTGATTTAGATGCTGCAGACTTGAAATTAAAAATTGAAAACGGACTTAAAATTAATGCGAAGTTTAAACTAAACTCACTCAAAAATGAAAATGCACAGGGAAGTGAGGTAAGTTTAAGTCACCCAATAATTAACCAATGGCAATCTATTTCTGGAGCCACAGGAACTCAGGCCAATATTAATTCTTCTGAAACAAATTATGATTTTAATGCAGGAAATAGTTCCATTGAAGCATTTGTGGAAAATCATGGTGCGACAAATAAAATAGATTATACCTTGCAATTAAATCCGTGGGGAAACACTTCTGGTGGTTGGGATGAAATTTATGACGAAAGTCCGTTTGTTGTGAACTTAGCCGGAACCTTGCCCTTAAAATTTGGTGCAAATAATTTAATTTTAAAAGATACTTTTCCTTTTAAAATAAATCAAAACAAAGAAAATACACATTTCGAATCAGGAACATTTGTGCTCGATGTAACAAATGCTTTTCCAATGAATGCACAAGTTCAGTTGCAACTTTTAGATCAAAACAAGTCTTTACTCGGAACAATTACTGGTTCGCAATTGGTTGAAAGTTCTATTTATGGTTCTATACTTAACGGTATTTTGCAAAAGAAATCTCAAGTTTTATTCCCAATTTCGAGTGCTGTTTTAGACGAAATTAATTCAACAAAATACATGATAGTTCGCGTTGTTTTAAATACACCAGACAATAGCGGAACACCAATTCAGTATACTATTCCGGTAGATGCATTTTTTAAGTTTAAATTAAACGCAAAGTTCAACCTAAACGTAAAAGTGTAATGAAAATAACAACTACTTTTTTATTTTTAAGTGCTTATTGCGCTAGTTTTTCTCAAAACAATGTGTTTCAATTTCAAGACACTACTTTAGGACAACTAAATTATATCGAAATTGTAGGCGCAGCAGATATTCAAGGAACGTCTATTCGAAATGAATTTACTTCTAAATTTTTGTTCGGTGGAGAAATTACCTCAGATATTATTCAGCATTCAAAAGCCAACCAAAACTCACGAAACAGAATTGGGGGTTTTGTGAATTCAAGTATTCAATTCAATTGTGGAAAAGGAAAAGCTTTTGCGAATGAAAAACTCTCTTGGTTTCTTCAAGCTGGTTATGTTTCTTTGGGAAGTTTGAACTACACAACAGATGCCTACCAACTTGCTTTTGAAGGAAATTCGACCTTAACGAACGATACGGCTTTTTTTTCGAACATGCGTTTTGATGCATTTCAAGCCCAGAAATTTGGATTCGGAATTCGTTCGAAAGATAACCTTTCTGCGATCTCATTTAATTTAATGAATATACAAAATTATGCGCAAATGTTTGTTCGCGACAGTTATTGGATTCAAGATTCGGCTATTTCAGCTGTTAATTTAGATATGAACGCAGATTTGAATTATGCCGCAGGAAATAAAAAATCGAAAGGAATTGGTTTGGCGCTCGATTTAGAATTCCGCTTTAAAACAGATTGGATTAAAGGAACAAAAACATGGTTCAAATTTTCCGTAAATAATTTAGGACTAGCTTTTTTAAATCAACCTACAGTTCGGTATAATTTCAACGATACCATTAATTATTCTGGTTTCACGATCAAAGATTTAATTGGTAATTCAAATTTATTCGATTCAGATTTCTCACTGCTCGATTCGCTAGGAATAACAAAAAGAGAAGGCAAAAGCATTGTTCGGGTTCCCGGATTTTTACAAGCTGAAAAAATGGTCGATCAATTTTCACCTAAGAAACTTCAATTCTTTTTCGGACTCCGTTTATTTGCCTCTATCCAAGGAGTTCCAACCGGATTTGCAGGTTTGTATTATAAAGTAGTTGAAAACTTTTCCGTTTCTGCAACGGCTGCTTATGGCGGTTTCGGGAATTTTAGAGGCGGAATTTATTTTAATTACAGATTCAAAAATGGCTCGCTTGGAATTGGAACAGATGATGTATATGGTTTAATCTCAAAAAACGGATTCGGTAAATCAATTAACACCAGATTTTTATGGCATTTCTAAACTATTTAATTCTTGCAAGCTGTTGTTTGTTTTCGAGTTTTTCTTTTTCGCAAGCTAAATTCTACCGTGTTTACGGAGGAAACGGGTATGACCGTGGAGCCGGAATTCTTCAACTGAAAGACAGCGGATATGCTATTTGCGGAACAACTTCAAGCTTGGAAGATGCTCCCAGTCAGGCGCTTGTTTCGAGAATGGACAAAGCTGGAAATATAATTTGGTCTAAATCTTTTGGCGGAACAGAATCTGATGAAGCAAATGACATCACGAAGTCGGGGAAAGGGAGTTACTTCGTTTCAGGTTTTTCTAACAGTGGAATAAGTGCTAATTTTGATACATACACGTTTTTTATTGATACCGCAGGTCTTTTAATTTGGGAAAAACGCCTAGATTTTGGCGGTTGGGAACGTTGGAATGATGGCGCTGAATTAAAAGACAGTTCCTTATTTGTTGTAGGTAAATCTGAATCAACAAGTTCGTCGGCTGTTTCACATATTTTTGCACGAATAAATCGGATGGGCGACACGCTTTACACCACTAAACACAGCTATTTTGCAGATTCAGATTTAACGGGTGTTTGGTCGAAAACAGATACTTCCGTTGTTGTTTGCGGTTCAATTTACAACAACGATTCGTTAACTACTAAGGCATATTTAGCTGAAATTCATATCAATGGAACGGTCATTTGGGAAAAACAATACGGAATTAATGGCGAGTTTCATTTGACCGATGTGACCATGCGCGGATCAGAAATTTTTGCTTGCGGTTACCATACTGTAGGAATTACTTCTGCAGAATACAATTTGGTTACAAATTCTGTTGGAAACATGATCTTTGGCTTCGAAATTACCGATTCATACATTACAAGAAACGTTTGTTTAGCAAACACGACTGGAAGCGGATCGCCGGGTTTTGTTGTAGGGTATCAGAAAAAAAATCCAACTTTCCCAACTTTTGAAGGTGGAGAAGACCAATATTTAGGCTTATATGACAGTGGTTTGTTTTGGTATTATGGCGAAGGTTATAGCGGAGAAGGACAAGATCAAACAAACGAAATTGCATCTACCATGGACGGTTCAGCTGTTGCAATTGGCTATCATACAACGCTTGGTGAAATTAGTAATACATTGTTTATTATTAAATTAGGTTCGGATTTATCGTACCCATCTAACACAGTTCCTGCAGTTATTTTTAGTGTTGCTGATTTAAGCGAATCTGCTAAAATTGATAATAATATTCAGGCTTCTCCAAATCCGTTCACTTCATTTTTGCATATTTCAACTGAAACTCCTAGTGAGATTTCTGTGTTCTCCACTTCAGGCGAATTAATTCAGATATTTAAAATAAATTCTTCAAGCGATTTAAATTTAGATTTTCTTTCAAATGGTTTATATTTGATGAAACTTGAAAACGAGTTGGGAAGCAATGTTATTCGAATCCAAAAACAATAAAATGATGAATCAAATACGAAACCTAATCTTAATTTCAATTTTCACTTGCTGTGGCTTGATTAGCTATTCTCAAACACATCATTTTGATTCTCTCTCAAACATCAATTATTTCAACTTGCACAACGCAAACCTGAATGATTGTTGGGGATATGTCGATGAATTAGGGAACGAATATGCACTTGTTGGGACCACAAAGGGAACTTCTGTGGTTAGTTTAGATGATCCCGCAAATCCGGTAGAAGTATTTTGGATTCCGGGAACAGAATCTATCTGGAGAGATTTACAAGTTTACGAAGATTACGCATATATTACCACTGAAGCCGACGATGGATTAGTTATTATTGACCTTTCTCCGCTGCCATTTTCAAATGTACTGCCAACTTACACGTATTTCGGAGCAGCTGGACCGAGTTATTGGTCGTCTGCTCACGATATTTTCATAGATACAACTGGCGGTTGGGCTTATATTTGTGGAGCAAATAGAGGAAATGGGGGAATGATTATTTTAGACATCCATACCAATCCGATTGCACCAATTGAAGTAGGCGTTTTTGATGATTGGTATTGCCACGATGCTTTTGCACAAGGTAATTTATTATATGGAGCGCATATTTCTGCTGGTTATTTGTCAATTATAGATGTAACAGACCACGCAAATCCGGTTTTAATAAACACCACCACAACTCCAAATTCTTTTACACACAACGTGTGGGTAACTTCAAACGATACTTACGCAGTTACAACAGATGAAATTAGGGGAGCATACGTTACAATTTACGATGTTTCAGACCCCATGAACATTCAAGAAACAGACAGAGTTCAATCTACTTTCGATAGTCCAATAATTCCTCACAACGCCTTTATTTTGCGCGATTCTTTTATTGTCACTTCTTATTACACAGACGGAATTGTGATGCACAATATGACCCGTCCAAATAACGTAATTGAGGTAGCAACTTATGATTCACATCCGCTTGCATCAGGTGTGTTTGACGGATCTTGGGGAGTTTATCCTTTTCTTCCAAGCGGACTTTTTTTAGCATCAGACATGACAACTGGTTTACATGTTGTGAAGCCAACAAATTTTTCTGCAAGTTATTTAGAAGGATTGGTGCGCGATGCAAGTAATTTGAATCCGTTAAATGGTGCAAAAGTGGAAATAATTGGAGAGGAGGATTTTGATTTTTCAGCTCTTGATGGAAGTTTTGCAACAGGCACACCAAATTTTGGGGTTTTGCAAGTGAAAGTTTCGAAAACAGCTTACTTTGATCTTCAAATTGCTGTAAATTTCGCTGCAAATTTACTAATTATTGATACGTTTGATTTGGTCCCAATTCCGCCAACACCAATACAAATAAATGTAGTTGAAGCAGGAAGTTTAACTCCAATAATTGGTGCTAATGTGCTGGTTGAAGTGCCTCAAATGTCAGTTGAAAGTTTAACGAATGGTTTTGGTGAAGCTGCAATGAATATTTATTATCCGGGTTCAAATTTGGTTTCAGTTGGAAAATGGGGATATGTTACAAAATGTAGTCAACTAACCATCAATAGTGGCGGACCAGTCATTACCATTGAACTTCAAAAAGGGTATTATGACGATTTTGTTTTTGATAATTCTTGGTCAACAGTAGCAACGGCACAAACCGGATTGTGGGAACGAGCTGTTCCATTTGAAGGTTTCACCACTGTTTCTCCTGAAGTTGATGCTTTTTTTGATTGTGGGAATCAATGTTATATTACTGGGAATGCTTCAACCTATTCTGCAAACATAGACGATGTGCACGATGGCGAAGTGAAACTAATTTCACCTGTAATGGATTTAACCAATTATACTTCACCTTATTTGAATTTTGAATATTGGTTTTACAATTATTTCGGACCATTAGCTGTTGACGATACACTTCGTGTTTTAGTTTCAAATGGTGTTTTATCTGTTGAAGTTTTCAAAGAAGGAAACACTGGTACTATTCAAAATTGGAAATACAAAAGTGTGTTAATTTCAGACTTTTTACCTATCACTTCTACCATGCGTGTTACTTTTCAAACCAGCGATTTAGATTCGAATGTAAACATTACAGAGGCAGCAATTGATTATTTCTCAATCAATAACTTGCCAACTGCTGCAACAACTGAAACTTCGATTAATTCATTCGATTTAGAATTATTTCCAAATCCGGTAAGTGATAAATTAAACATGAAATCTAAATTCATTGGTCAAGTTCAGCTCTTCAATTCTATGGGCGTTCTTATTTTAACAGTTCAAAAGGAAACTGAATTAATAGAAATAGACATCAATAATTTAGATTCTGGTTTGTATTTTATCCGAGCAGAGTCTGAATCAAAGGCGTTCGTTAAATAGTTATTAAACTTAAATTGTTCAAAGTCGATTGGTATTCGCCTTGTAGAAAGGAAGTCTTTTCTTATTTTTGCTAAAAACACACATTTTGGAAAAACAAGCAGACATTTCTATAGTCGTTCCTTTGTTAAATGAGGCAGAGTCGTTACCCGAATTACATGCCTGGATTCAACGTGTGTTATCCGCACATAAATTATCATACGAAATTATTTTCATAGACGATGGAAGTAAAGACAATTCTTGGAAAATAATTGAATCGTTAAAAGAAATTGATGCGTCCGTTTTTGGGATAAAATTTCAAAGAAATTACGGCAAGTCGGCTGCTCTTCACCTTGGTTTTCAAGCTGCAAAAGGAAGAGTTGTTGTTACAATGGATGCAGATTTACAAGATTCGCCAGAAGAACTTCCAGAGTTATACCGTATGGTTGTGGAAGAAGATTTTGATGTTGTTTCTGGATGGAAGAAAAAACGCTACGATCCGCTTTCTAAAACAATTCCTACAAAATTATACAATTGGGCAGCACGCCGTTTAACAGGCATTTATTTACACGATTTTAATTGTGGTTTAAAAGCGTATAAATTAGAAGTAGTTAAAAGTATCGAACTCTACGGCGATATGCACAGATATATTCCTGCGCTAGCTAAATTTTCAGGGTTCAATAAAATTGGAGAAAAAGTAGTTGAACACCAAGCGCGAAAATATGGAACAACAAAGTTTGGTCTGAACCGATTCATTAACGGTCCTCTAGATCTCATGACAGTTGTTTTCATGGGGAAATATGGTAAAAAGCCCATGCATTTCTTTGGAGTAATCGGAATGATGCTTTTTATTATTGGTTTTGGCTTCGCATTCTATTTAGGAATTTCGAAATTATTCTTCAACACAGAAGGAAGACTTTTAGCTAATCGAACTGAATTCTATATTTGCTTAGCAGCTATGATTATGGGAGTACAATTTTTTCTTGCAGGTTTCATAGCTGAATTAATTGGCAGAAATAGTTCTAGTAGAAATGTTTACCTTGTAGAAAAAGAAATCTAATGCTTTGGGATATTGACCAATCGTGGACCTTGTTTTTAGACAGAGATGGTGTAATTAATCAGCGAATTTGGGGCGATTACGTTAAAAAAAGAAGTGAATTTATATTTCTGGACGGTTCGGCTGAGGCTATTTCGTTCTTTAACAAAGTTTTTGCGCGAGTATTAGTTGTTACAAATCAACAAGGAATTGGAAAAGGATTAATGACCGAACGTAACTTAATTGATATTCACGCTTATAGTTCAGAGTTATTAGAAGAAAAAAATGGGAGAATTGATATGTATTATTTCGCACCCGATTTAACTTCAATTCATAACGAAATGAGAAAACCAAAATCGGGTATGGGTTTGAAGGCGCAAAATGATTTTCCTGAAATTGATTTTAATAAATCAGTTATGGTAGGCGATTCTGATTCTGATATCGAATTCGGAAAAAATCTTGGTATGAAAACTGTATATGTTTCACATAAAGGTGCAACAAATAATTCAGCCAATTTAATAGTTACTTCATTAATTGAATTTAAAAATATATTAGCGTCATGAAATTAGTCTTAATTTTTATCTATTCTCTTGCAATTGGTTTAATTGGTTTTTCTCAAAACAACAATAAAAAAGATGCGCAAGGAAGAAAACAAGGAGTGTGGCAAAAAACCTATCCAAAATCTACCTTAGTTGAATACAAAGGACAGTTTAAAGACGATAAACCAGTTGGAACTTTCACTTATTATTACCAAAACAACAAAGTGAAAATGATTGTTGTGCATGAAGAAAAAACAGGTCGGTCGCGTTGCAAAATGTTCCACGAAGAAAACGGAAAAATTATGGCAACAGGCGTTTTTCAAAACCAAGAGAAAGATTCTGTATGGGATTTTTACGGTCCTTCAGGAAGAAAAAGCACGCAAGAAAGTTATAAAAACGGAAAATTACACGGACCCTATACCATTTATTATGTTCCAGAAGATGTGAACGACAAAAGTTTAAAACCAAGTTACGTAGCAAACTACGTTGAAGGCTTAAAAGATGGTTTGGTTTTGGAGTATTTTGACACTGGGGTAATAAAGTCTCGCACATCATTTGTTAAAGGTAAACGCACTGGTTTGGCAATAGTAAACCACCCGAATGGGAAATTAATGATTCAAGAACGTTGGACAAATGGCGAACAACATGGCTGGCAAACTGCGCACGATGAAAGTGGAAAAGAAATTGGTCGAGAATTGTATCGATTAGGCGAAAGAATGGAAGGGCAGCGAAAATTGGATTTGAT
>JANNWW010000113.1:0-1512 GCA_031409255.1 Crocinitomicaceae bacterium | reverse complement strand
TGATTAATTTGTAAAATTGCTGTGTAATTGATCAATCACAATTTAAAACCACAATTCTTAATGTGGCATTTTTAAGAAAAAAAACTAAATTATTTAAACAAATTAATTATGAAGAAATTAATCATTCTATTATGTGCATTGCCCTCTTTTCTGTTTGCGCAAAATGAACAAACTGCAACTGTTATTTCTGAAGTTCCAATTGGAAATTTCAGCTATTTTATATTAGAAGAAAATATATCAAAAAAACTATACAAAACTGTTGGCTTAGAGCATAATAAATTTGCTTACGGTGAGGTCGTTGAGGTTAATGATGTTATTGGTACTGACTTATTAGTGCCAGTAAAAGATTTAAAAAACAATCAAATCATTATGGCTGAGCGTGTTAATCAAAACAATAACGTAAACACTTCAGGTATTCCAAACGACTTATATAATCGTTTACCCGTTGAAAAAGGTGGGATTCTATATTTCCAAAGCCAAAAACATCTTTTTGAAGTGTATGAAATGGTAAATGTATACATTGAAAGCATGAACGATAAATCGGAAAAAAAGATGCTCAAAAACATTGAAAAATTGTTCCCAAATTTCACTTCTTACAACAAATATTTCAACAATAAATATGATTTTAAAAACAAATCTTATAATTCTGATCAAGTTACTAAAATAGAGAATGAAGACTTTATAAATGATGAAATTTTGAAAACGTTTTTGAACTCAAAAAGAGTTGTTGTAATAGAAAATGATTTGTATTATTGGCATAATAGAGATTTGGTTATCAATTTCAGTACAAAGTTTTTAGACAAATATTTGTCTTTGATTTATGATGTTAGTGACGCTGAAACAAACGGTGGGTATGATGTTTACGATCCTAGAAGTATTATTTATCGAACAGATGATATAATTTACACTTCCTCAATCAATGGTAAAAAGCCAATAACAAAAAACGTATTGATAATTCATGACATTGATAATTCATGACATTGATAATCAATATCAATATCAAACTTCTTTTCCACCAGTACCAATAATTGAGAATTGCAATAAATTCAAAAAGGGTTTGCAAATACTATTAGATGAAGTGACATACCAAACTGACGCAAATACAGGTGCTCCATATCTAGTTTCTAATCCATATCCATATAATTTAAGACCTGCAGTAACTTTAACTATCAACTGGGGAGATGGAACACCTACTCAAACTATATCTCCTTATACTGAACAGATTGTGGAACACGTATACACTTCAGAAGGTGAGTTTTATCCTTTAACCGTTGTTTATTTTGAAGATGTAACTGGTTCTCAACAATTCATGACAGACGGGAGATTTGCTCCCGCAAACCCAATTGTAGGTTTAATTCCATTTGATATTATTATGAATACTACAAATGCATGTACAGATCAAGATAAAGAATTATATGGCACTGCTGTTGGAGGTGATTGGCGTTTAGAGGCTAAAATATGGGTGAATCATAATATTCTTGGACATCACATTGGCTCACATACACATGCTTG
>JANNWW010000112.1:0-2221 GCA_031409255.1 Crocinitomicaceae bacterium | reverse complement strand
TGACGAAGAAAGATTATTTCCAAGCTGAAAACACTATTAATTCAGTGATTGACAATTACCCTGTAGCCGACGATGGAATTATCACGGAAGCAAACGAATTGTATGATGAAATTATGCAGTTGAAATCGCAACCAAACGCACAAGAAAAAATGGGTGTTGAACCCACTGTTATTGAAGTTCAAGAAAACATCGGAAACTAATGAAAGTTCTAAAATATAGTGTATTGAGTCTTGTTTTCATGAAAACGAGCTTAAGTTTTGCGCAGCAAAATACAAATGGTCCGATTGTTATCATGACAACAGGGCAAAGAGAAATAGAACCCGCATATCGCTTAATTGAAGGTCCGAAAATTATGGATACAGTTTTTCCAACTCCATCGGTGAATTATCCTTTGTTGGCAATCAATTACGAACCAACTGTAGCTATTCAAGCAATTGCACCCGCAACAATTAACATTACGCAGAAGTTGCCGCAATTGTATAAAAGTTACTTGAAAGTTGGAATCGGTTCGATCATGATGCCAATGGGTGAGTTTTATTTCAACAATGCGCGCACACGTAAGTTCAATTACGGAATTCATGCCCAACACTTGTCGTCATTCGGACCAATAAAAGACTACGCTCCGGCAAGTTTCGATAGAACTGCCTTGCGCGGATTTGTAGGAATGAACGAACGTAAATTCAATTGGAATGCAGAAGCTTTTTACAAAAACCAAGGTTTGCATTACTATGGTTTCAGAAGCCCAAAGGCGAATGCAGATTCAATTGCACAGCGATATCAAACTGCTGGTTTTAGAGGTTCTTTCACAAATCATCAGCACGACAGTTTAGGAATTAATTGGATTGGAAACATTGAATACCGTCATTTCAACGACAAAAAACCAGAAGCAGATTCATTGCAAGAATGGAATTCGAATGAAAACTATTTTACTCTTTTCGGAGGTGCTTGGATGCGCTGGGGGAATGAAATTCTTTCTGCAGACGCAGATTTGAAATACAACGGTTACAAACACGGAATTGATGGAGACACTTTAGCTTTTGCCCAAGACTCAGGGATTTTTTATCAAAACACAACTTTTTCTCTTCGACCGGCAATTACAACCTATTCAAAAAATGGGCGTTTTAAAGCCAAATTAGGAATAGATTTAACAATTGCAGGTGGAACAGCCAATCCGCAAGCATACTTGTATCCAAACATGGAGGCGAAATATTCACTTTTCGATGATATTTTAATTCCATATGCTCAATTTGTTGGCGGCTTAACGCAGCAATCTTATTACAATTTGACTTCGCAGAACGAATTTATTCTTTCGAATGTGAATTTAAAAAATGAAAGTAAAACCGCAGAAATTTTAGGTGGAATTAAAGGAACGGTTTCCAAACGAATTGGTTTTAATGTATTTGCGAGTTTTTCAAATGTAAAAGACAGAGCGCTTTTTGTTACAGATACCACTTTTAGCGCAGGAAATAAATTCAAAGTAATTTATGAAACCATGAACATCGCAAAAATTGAAGGTTCATTGAATTACCAATTCATGGAAAAAATTAAAATCGATTTAATTGGTCGTTTTTATTCGTATCAAGCAGTGAACAATATTTTTGCATGGAACTTACCACAGTTAGAATTTGTTGCTAGAGGTTCCTATAATTTGTACGATAAATTTATTTTAAACATGGATGCAACAGTTCAAACTGGAAGAAGAGCTTTGGTTTATGCAGCTGGAACAGATGTTATTGAGGAAAACAATCAATTTGCAAAGAAATTAGGCGCAATTGTGGATGTGAATTTAGGTTTCGAATACCGTTACAACAACCGTGTTTCCGGTTTTGTAAGGTTGAACAACCTCGCTGCGCAACGCTACCAACGTTGGTATAATTATCCGGTGCAAGGTTTTCAGGCAATGATTGGAGCAACGTTTCGCTTTTAACTGAAATAGATTTTTTTGCTTTTGAACTTTGGGAATTAGCTAACAAGTAAATTTGCGAAATTACTTTCTGAGATTATTCAACAAATTTAGAAATTGATTTTCATGCGCTTGTTAATAATTGTTTAAAAGTTAGGTGTAAAATTTTTACTTAAATAGTCAACCCTTAAAAAGTATTTAACTATCTGATTGTTAATAATATAATATTTAAAACATTGCGATTTATCTACAAGTTTCGTATCTTTATTACTTAAAAGCTTGCAGATTTATATGATTTTTAAGACACATTTTACAGGG
>JANNWW010000111.1:0-7942 GCA_031409255.1 Crocinitomicaceae bacterium | reverse complement strand
GTTGAAGCCATAATTGGCAATGCAAAAAAAATAAGCGACGATATGGTTTCTGCGGACTTTAAAGCTGTTATTCTAGATGCTCAAACAACTGTGAAAAAACTCAATGCAACTTTAGAAGACATCAACAACGGACATGGTACTTTAGGTAAGTTAGTGAAAGATGAGAAACTATATAATGAATTAGTTGAAACGAACAATGGACTTCAAAATTTGTTGAAAGATTTAGAATTGCATCCTGAACGATATATCCATTTTTCAGTTTTAGGGGCTCGTTCAAAAGGAGCAAACTTTAGTGTAGATGAAGAAAAGAAAATTCGTCAAGTTATTGATACAATTCCATAATTATTGATCAAAAGAATATGTTGAGTACTATATTATTTATAATTTTATTTTTTGGAGGTTTTGGGTTTTTTATCTGGAACATGATGAAAATCAGAAACAACATTCGCTTAGGAAGAGCAGTTGATCGTTCAGACAATAGGGCAGAACGCTGGAAAACAATGGCGTTAGTTGCTTTGGGACAAAAGAAAATGTTTGCCCGGCCTATACCAGCTTTACTTCACCTTGCGCTTTATGTTGCTTTCGTAGTAACACAAGTTGAATTAATTGAAATTATTATTGATGGAGTTTCCGGAAATCACAGAACACTTTGGCTTCCACTCGGAAAATTCTACACTTTCGTAATTTCTTTTATCGAAATTCTTTCCGTTTTAGCTTTAATTGCAACAATTATCTTTTTAGCAAGACGTAATATTCTGAAATTAACACGTTTTCACAAACCTGAAATGAAAGGTTTCCCAACGCGAGATGCAAACATTATTTTAATAATGGAAATTGTTTTGGTAACGTGCATAATGATGATGAACGGAGCTGACGATGCACTTTTACGTCAGGGTCTTTCTCACGCTACTCATGGAGAATATTATTCAGAATTTGCTTTCGGATTTAACTTCAGCGTTTCACAATACATTGGCGCATTTTGGAATGAAAACGTTGTGCCCGAAGCTTTAATTGTTTTGGAACGAATCGGTTGGTGGGGACATTTAGTGATGGTAATTGCATTCTTGAATTATTTACCATATTCCAAACATTTCCATATTTTGTTGGCATTTCCAAATACCTATTATTCCAATCTCGAGAAAAAAGGGAAGTTAACGAACATGGAATCGGTTACAAGCGAGGTGAAATTGATGTTGGACCCGAGTGCAGATCCGTATGCTGCCCCAGCTGAAGCTAACACTGTTCCACAACGTTTTGGAGCAAAAGATGTGACCGATTTAACGTGGAAAAACTTGATGGATGCATACACTTGCACAGAATGTGGACGATGCACTTCTTCTTGTCCGGCAAATCTGACGGGTAAAAAATTATCACCTCGTAAGATAATGATGGACACAAGAGACCGATTAACCGAAGTGGGAAACAACATTCGAAAACATGGGAAAGATTATGACGACGGAAAATCGTTGTTGATAGATTACATTTCTGAAGAAGAAATTTGGGCTTGCACCTCTTGTAACGCATGTGTAGAAGAATGTCCGGTAAACATAGATCCGCTTGCAATTATAGTAGATTTACGTCGTTTTTTAGTGATGGAAGAATCGAAAATGCCAACTGAATTAGCAGGAATGTTAACCAACATTGAAAACAATGGCGCTCCTTGGCAGTTTGCTCAGGCAGATCGCGGAAATTGGATTCACGAAGATTAAATGTAAATTGTTAGAGAGTTGAGAAACTCTAGATTTTGACTTTTCAATAAATAGAAATATGAGTACCTTAAAAGTACCAACAATGTCCGAAATGATGGCGCAAGGCCTAACTCCTGAAATTCTTTTTTGGGTTGGTTGTTCGGGTAGTTTTGACGACAGAGCAAAAAAAATAACGAAGGCAATAGTTCGTATTTTAAATGCGTGTAACGTGAATTTCGCAGTTCTAGGAGCTGAAGAATCGTGCACCGGAGATCCCGCAAAACGCGCAGGAAATGAATTCACTTTCCAAATGCAAGCAATGATGAATATTCAGGTTTTAGATGGCTACGAAGTGAAAAAAATTGTTACCGGATGTCCACATTGTTTCAATACGTTAAAAAATGAATATCCAGAATTAGGTGGGAAATATGAAGTAATTCACCATACTCAACTGATTCAAGATTTGATTAATCAAGGAAAATTAACAATTAAAGGAGATACTTTTAAAGGGAAAAAAATTACGTTTCACGATCCGTGTTATCTTGGAAGAGCGAATGATGTTTACGAAGCGCCGCGCGAATTGATTGAGAAGTTAGACGCTGAGTTGGTTGAAATGAAACGTTGTAAAACCAATGGCTTGTGCTGTGGAGCAGGTGGAGCGCAAATGTTCAAGGAAGCTGAAAAAGGAAACAAAGAAATCAATATTGAACGCACAGAAGATGCTTTAGAAACGAAGGCCGACATTATTGCAACTGGTTGTCCGTTTTGCAACACAATGATGACAGACGGATTGAAAAACTTCAATAAAGAAGGTGAAATTCAAGTCTTAGATGTTGCAGAGTTGATTGCTAACGCAGCCGAATTATAAGTATGGAATTTCCTTTTGAACATTTCAGTGAACGCGCTAAAGCGTGGGTGTATCAGTCAGATCGAAAATTTTCAGATACCGAAGTAGAATGGATAAACGATCAATTACCACTTTTTACTTCTACGTGGAAAGCACATGGAAGTCAATTAAATGCAGCAGGTTCCGTTGTTAAGAATCATTTTGTTTGCTTGGCAGTAGAAGAAGACGAAGCATCTGCATCTGGCTGTTCAATAGACAGTTCAGTTCGTTTTATTAAAAGTTTAGAAAAAGAATTGAATTGTTCTTTTTTCAATCGTTTGAAAATGTTAATTGAAGAAAATGGAGAATTAAAGTATGTTGCTTTTTCCTCTTTAAACGAAATTACGCCAAGTTTTGTGTTCAATAATTCAATTCAAACAGTTGGAGAATTGCGTAAAAAATGGCGAGTTCCACTTTCAGAATATTTAGCTAAATAATCTATAGCCTTATTCCAGCTACAATTTTCAGATTGTAGAAAGTTTGTTTGTAAACCAAACCTTTAAATCGAATCGATTTGTAATCAAAATCGCTCACAAATAAAAGGAAATGCCTTTTGGTGTTGTATCCACCAATAAACTTAAAATCGAACCTGGGAGATAAACCGAGAAACCCGCGTGCACTGCCGTTTGCTTCATAAAATTTTGATTGAATAACTCCGCCAAGTCCAGTCATTACACCAATTTGCATAGATTTATGTCTTTTCACATAACCAAACCCAGGAATTACCCCGAAATCAAAAGCTGTAAAATAATTAGACGAACTAATGTCGAAATTCGTGTCAATTAATTGAACAGGAGCTAAATCCATTCCAGATCCTATGCCATGAACATTTACAGTGCTTTTTAAATAGAAAGACTTCTCATCTGTTTTATAATGCCCTTTCTTCCCCCTGAAAGCTTGCATCCTGAAGTTTTTATTGAAGAAATACCAATTGTTTATTGAAATACTAGCAGTATTAATATCATTTCGTATTTCATTGGCTTGAAATTGGGTAATTGTATCGTTCCATTTATACGCGTTTTTTATGGCATAACCGGTATATAAATGTAAATCAAAATCCCAAAACATACGCTTCTGACTAAAATCAAATCCTAAATCATAATACTGTGTCTTTCCATATTTCGATGCAGGTCGAATACTTCCCATTGAGATTCCTAAACGAAGTGAAAACCATTTGTAAGAAAAACCAATTCCAAAAATTGCATTCGTATTGCTTTTTAAAATTATCTTACTTGTTGAAGTAAAAAAGTCTGATTTAATTCTAGCTGGTCCCGAACTGAAGCCCAAATCGGTATACCAAACATAATTTGTGTCAAAACTTATGTATGTTTTTGTGGTGTCTTGACAATAAAAAACGCCATTAAAACACAGAAATAGAAGTAATACGATTCGATTCATTGCCACGAAAATACGAATTATGCTTTTTTTCGACTCATTAAATACAAACAAATACTAATTTTGATGTATGAAAAGTGTATACAAGTTTCTGATTAACAAACTTCCTCGACCTTTATTAATTCGTTTGAGTTATATCTTTAAACGTTTTGCGCCTTTGTTATACAAAGGAAATAATGTGGAATGTTCGGTTTGTGAAAAAAAATTCAGAAAGTTTTTGTCGTATGGTTACGGAAACCATCACCGAGATAATGTTTTGTGTCCGTATGATTTAACGCTCGAACGTCACCGATTAATGTGGCTTTATTTAAAACAAGAAAGTAATTTTTTTTCGGCTGATAAATTAAACGTGCTTCACATTGCTCCAGAACAATGTTTTCATAAAAGGTTTAAGAATCAAAAAAACCTGACTTATTTAACTGGCGATTTGAATTCTCCAATTGCTGATATACATTTTGATTTACACCAAGTTCCTTTAGAAGACAACCGTTTTGATATTGTTTTTTGTAACCATGTGATGGAACATGTAGAAGATGCATTGCAATGTATGCGTGAACTTCACCGCGTTATGAAACCTGGAGGTTGGGGGATTATGCAAGTTCCACAAGATTTTTCCCGTGAAATCACTTACGAAGATAAATCAATTGTTACACCTGAAGACCGTGAAAAGCATTTTTGGCAGAAAGATCACGTAAGATTATTTGGAAAAGATTATCCGAGTTGGTTAAAGAACGCCGGTTTTGGTGTTGATATTGCTTTCGAAAAAAATCCGTTAACGAAAGAACAAATAGAACGCTATCGATTAATGGAAAAAGAAGTGTTATATGTTGTTCGAAAAAGTGTGTGATACCAATTCTGCAAATAATAAGATTAACCTGTCTTCATTTACTATTAATTGGAGTTCTTATTTCTTGTGGTTCTACTGAATCAAATTTAAGTGTGTTGTCAGTTCAAGAACAAAAAATTATCTTCGGAAAAGAGCTGTTTTTCGATAAGCAACTTTCGTCTAATGGGAAAGTTTCTTGTGCTTCCTGTCACATTCCGAAATACTATTTCACAAATCGAAAACAAAAAGGAATTGGAGTGAATGGCAAAACATCTTTGAGAAATGTTCCGAGTTTATATAACGTAGTTGATTTGCCGTATTTTATGTATGATGGCGGACCAAAAACGCTTGAAATGCAAGTTTTAATTCCACTTCAAGATTCAGCTGAAATGAATATGCATGTTGGAACCTTACTAAATCGCTTAAAGAAAAATAAAAAGTATCAATTGAAATCACAAAAACTGTATAAACGTTCTTTTGATGCCTATGTTTTAACACGCTCACTTTCAAATTATCAGAAGAGTTTAGTTTCAAAAAACAGTAAATTCGACCAATTTAAACGAAACGAAGTTAAATTCACTAAATCTGAGATAGAGGGCTTTGAATTGTTTCAATCATTGAAATGCGTATCGTGTCATTCGGGAAAGAATTTAACGAATTCGCGTTTCAAAGACAATGGATTGACAGTGAAAAATGAAAATGATTTAGGTCGCTTTCGGGTTTCTCAAAAGTCATTTGATAAATGGAAATTTAAAGTACCGTCTTTAAGAAATGTAGAAATGACTTCGCCATACATGCACAATGGATCCATAAGAACTTTGGAAGAAGTGATTAATTTATATGAAAAAAGTGAAATCAAATCGGTTCGGATTAGAAAATTAAGTTCAGTTGAGAAGTTTGAATTGATATCATTCTTAAAAACTTTGACAGATAGATCTGTAAATCAATAATTTAATTTTATTTTCTTTTAATTTTTGATTTAAATTTTATTATTCCACTAAGTTTATAGAACAAATAGTGCGTTTGGTCGAATAATGATCAAATTTTAACACATTTATTGGGTTTTGGTGCAATATTTAAAAAGTTTGGCGTTATTTTAGCATATAAACCAAAACAAATGCAAACCAAAAACCCAAAAAAACAATGGCAGTCAATCCTTATTTCCATCAGACGCCAGACAAGCTTCAGGAGGAGCAAGTATGGTTAAAAGAAGCGAAGCAGAATCCAGAAGCATTCGGCCCGTTTTACAAAAAGTATCAAGCGATGATTCATCGTTATGTTCAGCAACGAATTATAGATCCAGATCACACACACGATATTGTGGCTCAGGTTTTTATGAAAGCGTTGAAAAATCTACACACTTACGAATTTAGAGGAGTTCCCTTTTGTTCTTGGTTGTTTCGCATTGCAAAAAGTGAAATGAACCAATTCTTTAGAGAAAACGATTCGAACAGAAAAGTAAGTATGGATCACATTCAATTGGCAACTTTTGACACGTTTTCTTTTGATTGGTCAGAGTATGAATTGGTTCAAAAACGGCTCCAACATGCAATGAATCAGATTAAAACAGATCAGTTGAAGTTAATTGAAATGCGTTTTTTCGAGCAATTATCTTTTAAAGAAATTGGCGAAGAACTCGGAATGACAGAAAATAATGCAAAAGTTAAAACCTTTCGGGCGCTTGAAAAGCTTAAAATTGTTTTTCATCAACCGCGAAATGTAGCTTAAAACTAACAAACCGTTCAAGTAATTGAGCGGTTTGTTCATTTATAACCGATTAATATTCATTCACAACACAGTTTTAACAACTTATGTCGCTGAATGATACTTTTTTTAATAAAAAGATGTAAATTTACGGTGTGATTAAGATCAAATTGATGATAAAAACTACAACTATCAAAGCAGCAAGTCTTTTATTAGGCTCATTTTTAAGTATATCTTCCGTAATTTCTCAGAGTAATTTCAATACTCAAAGAAACTGGTCAATGAGTAAAAAAGAGATTTCTATTGGTTTTGGCGGAACAAATTTCTTAGGAGATTTAGGAGGTGCAAATCAAATCGGAACAGATTATTCTATTAAAGATTGGGATTTTCCTTCAGTTAGTTTGGGCGGTTCCATCGCTTACAGATACAGATGGCATCCTTATTATTCAACTTCTACGGTTTTGAATATTGGTATGGTCAGAGGTAATGATGCAAATACGGAAGAATTTGCTAGAAACAACAGAAACTTACATTTTCGCTCTCCAATAATCAATTTATCTCAGCGATTTGAATTAATTATTCTTGCAAATGAGAAAGTTGGTAGAAGATATAATATTCCTGGTTTAAAAGGTTTTAAAGACAAAAATGATCAGATTTACCTTTTTACAGGTGCTGGTGTTATGTATTACAATCCGAAAGCAAATTACCAAGGTTCATGGGTTGCGCTTCAGCCTTTAAGTACCGGTGGACAAGGTTTACCAGGAGGACCTGAAGATTATAGCCGTGTTACAGCTACTATCCCTTTTGGAGTTGGTATGCGTTTCGGAATAAACCGTATGTGGAGAGTTGGACTTGAGTTTACTTACGTGAAAACATTTTCAGATTATATTGACGATGTTAGCGGAACATATTACGACAGAGATATTTTATTGACTCAATACGGTCAAGAATCTTATTATTTATCTAATCCAGGTTTAAATCCCTTTTTACACACAGATGATGGTGCGTTAAGAGGGGATAAAGAAAGAGATGCTATTTTCTATGCTAATTTAACAATTATTCGAAATCTTACTGCTTCGTCTTCAACAAGATATAAAGGTAAATTCGGATCTAGAAAGAAAAGTTATATCAATAAATTCTAATAACAGAATTAATTATATTAAAAACGAGGTAAGCAGTATTGTTTACCTCGTTTTGTGTATATACCTTTACGGAGTTATTTAATTTCAACAATGTATTCTTTACTGAAATTCTTTTTATTCAAATCTGACCCTGAAAAAGCACACTACTTTACCTTTTCAATGATTCGTTTTGTTCATAAAATTCCGTTTGCAAAAAGCATATGGAAAAAAACGTTTACAGTTGAACACGATTCTCTGAAAATTACTGTTGCAGGAATCGAATTTCCGAATAGAGTTGGCTTGGCAGCTGGATTTGATAAAA
>JANNWW010000110.1:0-30364 GCA_031409255.1 Crocinitomicaceae bacterium | reverse complement strand
TACTTTACAAAATCGATCATAATCTGTCACGCCATTTTGTTGTCGAATGGCTGTTTTTTCATTTTTAAAATAACACAAGATCTTAATTCTTCCGTCACCTAAATCGTTTGATTCTGAGGAACTTACAAAAACAATAATTGGGTCAATTAATCCGTCGTTGTTCAGATCTTTCAACGAAATATATTTTGACCAAAACCAAATAGATTGTTCTTGAACATAATGTTGAGGCAAACCAATTTTAAAATCAAGAAACGACCATTTTAGTTTCAGCATACCATTTAGTAGTTGAAAATGGAATGCCTGGATTGAATCGTTGAATTCGTGTTTGTTTCCTTTAAAATTATTCTCAGTTAGCACTAGTAAATATTCACCTGCTTTGTCGTTGAATGCATAGACTTTATAGATAGGAAACTGAATTTTGAATTCTTTTCTCACCGAATCAGTAAAAATTGAGTCAATTTTAGTAAGCGAAAGTTTGTTGTAAATAGAATCTGATTGAGCGCAAACTTTGTTTGATATTCCAATTGAAATAAGAACAAAAAAAAGGGATTTCAAACTACATTTCATGCTAGTCAATTTTTATTTGAATAATGTATACCAACTAAATATATCAATAAAAATCAAAACCATTAAGAAATTTGTTGTAGCGCCAAGTAAGAAATCATTACCTCAATAATCAAGATCATATTTATCAGTGAGCTGAGCAATCAGCTCTTTTTGAATGTTGCTATCCTTTTGTAGGATTCTTTTTTTGAGTTAAGGAATTGTATTCGTTTTGAATTTTCAAAGCCATCAAAGTAACTTCCCAATGAATTGAGTTCTTCGGACAGAATTTCTGCACAAGTACTTTAAACTGCTCTACATATTTCAACTCTGTCACTGCTTTTGTAAACAATTGAAGCGCCCACGTAGAAACACCTTTTATGATAATCTGTTCTGAATCGTTCTCTCCTATTTTCCAGTTGCATTTATTCCCTAACTTCTTCAAGGATATACGGTATGAAAAATCTTTATTCGCGATAGAGATAGTGAGAATATCGTCCTTAAGTGAGTGTTGTATCATAGTATGTTTTTGTTCTGTCTTTTGTTTCTAAGATTTTTTTTTTTTGATTTTGATATAAAAACAAAACCCTCAAGACATTTGATACATCTTGAGGGTTTCTAAGCTTACAGCCATATAAGCCTTATCTTTACTTTTAACAGTGAGCGGTCTGGACGGGACTCGAACCCGCGACCCCATGCGTGACAGGCATGTATTCTAACCAACTGAACTACCAAACCGAATATCTTGCAATAAAATGCTTTAGCAACAGCTAAATTTAAAGACTTCGTTTTTTACTAACCACTATACAATTTTCGTTTCTGAATCTGTATAACTTTTCGTTAAAAGCTTTGCAAAGATAGGTACTTATTTTATTCCTGCAAGAAATTTCGTGAAAAAATGTACGATTTCCGAATCAAAGCATCGCTTGTTACAGATTTTCAAGCGCTTGAGCTCTTTACAGGAATTCGTTTCATTAACCAATTCTTCGCTGAACCAAGTCAGAAATTTTATCAAAGAATTGTTTGGGCTGAAAAGTGCGCCATTCAATTTCCTCTAATTCGCCGCCGAAAACAAAATAATGATGAATTCTGGCTTTTTCAAATTCCGCAATAACATGGTCGTGAAAATTTACACAGGCAATCCAACCTTCTTCTACCTCATCGAACCATTCTTCGTAATAACAATCATCTGAATAATGAAAATTTAACACATTTTCGCCAATTAAAATGAACTGATTAATTCCTTTTTCCATTAACTGTTCAATTACATCGCGTTTGAGTAACATAATATCGTTTTCAATTGCATCGTTCCATTCACCAATAAACTCAAGAATAGCATAACTTTCTTCGTAATCCACAAAAAGAATTTTCATTAAGAGAGTTTTCGATCCGAAATTATCCCATTGTGGATGAATCAAGTAATTGTAAATTTGGTTGGTGTATTCAAACTCACTATAAATTCTTCTATAAAACGGAGATGCCGCATCGTCTGAAGCGATGTAGAGATGTCTCCAATTGAAATATGGTTCAATAAAATGCATGCGAAGACAAAACTACTCAACTTGCGCGTTATTCTGTGCATCGAATTTGAAAAAAAGTGTTTTGAAAAATAAAATGTGGTATAGACTTTGATAGTTCGCTTGCATTAAAAAAAACTCTACATTTGACTACCTATTTATGAAAAAAATAACTTCTATGAAAAATCGAATTTTATCTTTAAGCCTTTGTTTGTTTTTAGTTGGAAACCTGTTCCTTATTCAATCGTGCTCTGGTCCTTCGCTGAAAGACAGAAATGCCGCACAAGCTCATTCAGCACTATTGAATGCAGATAAAAACATTGCTGCTTTCGGGCATATTACGGTTCTAGACATTTTAAATAAAATGAATTACCAATCTAATCCAAAAACGGACGTTCTAATTGGCGGAATTGTTGACCAATGGAAAGCTGGAATTGATTTATCAAAACCTTTTTACGTAAGTGCAAGTGCTCTTTTCGCAGCAGATGGTTCGCCTGAAACAATTCAAATTATTCTGGATGTAAAAGACGCAAAGAAAATGGACGATGTTTTAGCAGAAATGGGCTACTCTATGGAAAAAGAGGGTGAAATGAAGTATTTCCAAGACAACGATGTTACTTTTGGAATGATTCACAAATTATTGGTTGTTATCATTAAGCGAAACGAATACGATGGCAAAAAAGAATTAGTTGCTACGATTGAAAAAATGAGTGGCGATTTAAGTGAAGGGAAAACACAAAATATTATTGATTCAAAAGCCGATATTGTTGCTGGAGTTAATTTTGAACGTCTATTTGCAACATCAAATACGAGTTTAAATAATTTGAATGAAGCGAAGAAAAAAGAATTGGAAGAAACTATTGCTGATTGTTTTTTACAAACTAGCATTCAGTTTGAAACAGGTCAATTGTCCATCGAAAACAAACATTTGTTTAGCGATAAATTTCAAAACCGCTTATTTTTTAAAGACAACAATGGAAATGCGCTAGTTCAAAAATTAAAAGGAAAATCGTGCATGGCGGCAGCGGCTAATTTGAATGTAAAGAATATTGAAAGTTTTATGCAGGATTACCTTCCCGAATTTTACAAATCAATAATGAATCAATTACCAGAAGAAGTTGGATTTGGTTTAATGGCAATTGGCGAAAACCCATTTTCACAACTATTTAGTGGTCAATTTGCTTACACAGTTGATGGCTTACCGAGTGAAGGGAAAATTCCAAATTACTGTGCCTATGTAGGTTTTTCGAATAAGGGAGAAATTATGGGTGAGTTTGCGAAGTCTTCTATGAATTCAACTTTTAATAAAAATCCGTTAGCACCAACAATCACAAGCACAAAAAAAGGAATGTCTATTTGTTCGAAAAACTGTAACGATTGCTCGGCATTTGTTGCACCTAGTTTTGCGCCACAGTTCGGACAAAACACGGCTTCTTTCTTTCTAGATTTCAAGCAAATAAACTGGGATGAATATCCGTTACAAGATGCGCAGCAAGTTGTGAAAACATTTAACTATGTTACTGTTGAAGCTACAAAAAAAGGAAGTAAAGTACTTTTAAAATCGAAAGAAACGAACAAAAATATTTTGAAATCGATGTTTGACTTTTATGCAGACATGGCAATGGACAAAATAGGCATGTAAGAATTTCCAGTTTAGAAAAGTGATAATTGTTTTATATTGCTTTAAAGCAAAAAATACTTATCAAACAAATTTGAAAATCTGTAAAAGATTTAAAAAGTTGGGCAAGAAACTGTTCGGTATTGTTTTGTTTGAACATTTGTGTTCTTCGGATAACGAATTGTATAACCAATTTCTAATGTTTGATTCTGACCAGCTGTTAAATTGAGATCATATTTTACTTCGCCTGTTAAGTCATTTTTAATACCAGTTCCAGTTGTTTCGGTGGATATAGTAATTTCACTTGTGCGAGATAAGGGAATTTGATCATAGACAATTAAATTCACAGGAATATCGTGGTTGTTTTTAACCATAATATCGTAATAATACGTGTCTTTCTTGGTTGAACCTGCAACTTTCTTTAAACTCATTTCAGATTTCAATTTGCGAATAACTTGAATTTTTGGATCTCTGCCCAAGGAAAGCGAAAGTGTATCGCTCACATTTTCAGTTGATATAATGCTTTCTCCCACATAATTACCTGCGAAATAAACTTTCGTTTTTCCAGGAAGTAAATCTAAGTCTTGCCAGCCCGTAATATTTGCTAAAACATATGCTCCTTGATCTAATTTCGGCACAGATATAAAGCTAAAAGTTGCTTTTAAGCTGTAATCGCGCACATCTACCATATACGGTTTTGCGTCTGATGGACAGCTAAATAAAGAAGCAATTTCAAAAGTTGCACTGAGCGTAGAAATTTGCATGGTTGTGCTTTGGTTTCCTCTAATTTGAAGATTCTTCTCTTCCAATTTACCTTTTAAAAACCAATTATCTTGTTGAACATCATCTGTAGCAGAAGTACTATTTACTAAATCGTAAACACGTCCGTTTTCACTGCTAATTTTTTGAGCAACTTGACTACGGTAATCGTAACTTACCAATTGAGGCGCATTGTAATTTCCGTAATAATCGTTTTTTTGATTGTAGACAACATTAGTGTAATCTACGTAAAAAGGATTCAGAGTTGGAGCAGATGCAGAAAGTAAAGGATCAGCAGTTGAAAGTATTAATTGAACATTGTTCCACTCATTTCCAGTATTGTTGTATACCATAGCTCGGTATTTTAAGTTGATTGGTTGACTCAAATCAGTTGCTGATAAATCGTAAGTTGGAACCCATCCACAATCGCTTACCAAGTATTTCAATTCAGATTTTACTGTTTGAGCTTCATCGCAATCAATCAAAACAATTACTTGATTACTTCTTTGGTTTTCATTGTAGTTCAGTTCAATAAGCTGATTTCTTGTGTGTTCAATTTTTGAAGTAATTAGTCGGTTTTCCTTGTTTAATTTAGAAATCTGTGTATTTATTTCTAAAGTTCGGATACGGTAAAACTCTCCCATAGTTTTCAATTGTTCAACAGTTAAATTCGCATCTTTACCTTTCATATCGCGATTGGTATTCAAAATTCCCATCTCAGCTTGATATGCTCCTAGCTGATCGATTTTTGCTTGCTGTTTGTCTTGCAAAATCTCCAAACTATCTTTTAAAACAACAATCTTAGGATTAAAGTTTTCAGCCGCCATGAAATCGATTTCTGAATTCACAGATACCAGACGAAACTTACCTGAAGAATTGAATTGAATTGAGCGCGGATCTGCAAAAGCTGAAATTCCAGCGTAGATTAATTTATTTCTTCCTTTTGATAGTTTCACTTCCTTTTCGTGCATCATTTCACCAGATGTAAGGAATAGTTTTATTTTTTTTACTTCAGTTCGAAGAACTTGTTTGTTTACTTCTTGCCCAAAAAAAGCAGACGGAATAAAGCAAACTAGGAAAAATAAATGTTTCATATTTATGGGTTAAAAAAATTGTATACAGTTAAAAATTAAATACGTTCATTTTAAATTTTTGAAAATTTTAAATTAAAATGTCATAAGTAATATAGACAAGGTAAATAAACTGAAGAAAATTAAAAAAAGCAAAGCTGTTTTTCTTCTCCTAGCTCTACGTTTAATTTTTATTGATGAATAGGTGTTTTTTGTAAATGTAAATAATGAAACACATACTATGGCAGCTAAAAAAAGAAGAGGGCTTGCAACTAAACAACTTTCTAATACAATAAAAGAAGAAAAACCTAATTCAATAATTAAAAAAGCAAAATAAGATGCTCCAATAAAGGTTGGGAACATAAAAAACCATGCAACTACTTGAAAGAATCCTGTTCCGGGCTTTAGTTTTTCTTTTTTAAGTGGTTTTGGAATCCAATGTTGATTTTGCTCCAAATCTTCTTCATAAACATATATTGTATCTACTGGAATTGGTTTAATTATTTTTACTTCTTCTATTTTGTCTTTTGAATTCTCAGCCAACAATTCCGTTTCTATTAATTCAGCTACAACATTTTCATAATTCAAATCAAACTCATCATTTTGTGAGGTATCAATTTGATCAACAAATTCCAGATTTGAGATTTTTTCTATCGATTCTTTTGGAAACGAGTTTTTATAATTTCGTTTCAATTCTACATGCCATCCCGAACGATGTATCCGTTTAGTAACAGTACAATTTGTCAAAGTGATAATAAGAATGAAGATAAAAATAATCTTTTTCATTGTTTATTTTTTCGACAAAGCTAATTTATTAAAATAGATGTGTAGTTGCATAAAACACAAATTGAATTTAAGTTGTTGCACAAATCCGTACAATTAAAATACCTAATTTCATGCATTAATTCACATTAAATGAAAACTGTACTTTTTGTATTCTTCAATTTATCGTTCATTTTTGTAAATGCCCAAATAAATTACCAATGGTTCAACAAAGCTGGAAAAAAAGTAGATTTTGAAGAGGTTTATACTACTGTTTCAAAGAGTCAACTGATTCTTTTTGGAGAACTACACGACAATCAACTAGCGCATCAATTTCAACTTGAACTTGGGAAAAAACTATTCATTTTAGATAGCGGAGCGCTAATTTTTGGTTCAGAAATGTTTGAGCGCCATCAGACAGAGCAATTGGCGCGCTATTTAAACGATGGAGATGTTGGGGGCTTTGAAAAATCGACCGAATTATGGTCAAATTTCAGAACAGATTATTTCCCACTTTTAGAATTCGCACACAAAAACCACGTTCCATTTATTGCAACAAATTGTTCGCGGAAGTATGCAAATTTGGTGTTTAAATTCGGGCAAGACACTTTACAAAAATTGAATACTACTGAAGTTTCAAATTTATGTCCACTCCCATTTCAGCTCAACACCACAGGTTCTCAATACGAAGTGTTATTAAAAATGGGCAACGAAATGGGCGGAAAAGGTGCGAATTTTGCTGCTGCTCAGTCAATAAAAGACGCAACAATGGGTTGGTTCATTGTTCAAAATTTGGAACCTGGCAAGCGATTTTTGCATTTGAACGGATCGTTTCACTCCGATTATTTTCAAAGTATTTGTTTTTATGTTCAATTGTATGCGCCCAAAACAACTTTAACTACAATTAGTGTAATTGAAAGTAAGCGATTGAAAAAAATCAAAAAAAGCGAATTAAATCGAGCAGATTTTATTTTGGTAACAAAACCAACTACGCGTTAAATTAAACCCATAGGTGTTTTTTGTCCTTTTTTACCATCACATTTTTTAGATGTTCCTTGAGAAGTTTTACAGTTTGTTACCAACAATAGAATACAAATTGCTACTACACTAATTTTTAATACGCGTTCCATAATAAAGAAATAAAGAGAGTGTTTTTATAATTTATTTTCTCAGAAAGGTTACATTTAACTTTTAAATTTATTTTAGTTCATTATGGCAAAAGTAATTGGTATTGGAGGTGTGTTTTTTAAATATACGAATCCTGAAAATATGCGCGAATGGTTTAAAGCAGCATTGGGTATAGATCCAAATGAATATGGTGTATTGTTTGCTTATAACGGATTTCAAGCATCGCGCGCTTATCTTCAACTTGGAACATTTGAAAACAATACGGATTATTTTGGTGCAGAAACTCAAAAAGCAATGATCAATTTTCGGGTAGATAATTTAGAAGCACTTCGGGAACATTTGATTCAAATGAATACAACTATTTGCAATGAAATTGAAGAGTATCCATATGGAAAATTCTTGCATGTTGAAGATCCGGAGGGAAATCGGATTGAGTTGTGGGAGCCAGAAGACGAGGGTTTTGGAAATGAAATTTATAATGAAATGAAATGAGAAAAGAGTTACATTTATTGGTTGAATCTAGCGATAGCAAATAAGCAAATAAGCAAATAAGCAAATAAGCAAATAAGCAAATAAGCAAATAAGCAAAATTACTTACTCCCCCAGTAAAAGCTAACAATCACCAATGAAATTATAAATAAATTATTAACAAACAACTAGCCTAATTTAAATTCTATAATTCCTTCAAACTAAATTCAAATATCGAAATAATAATTTGTATACGTTGCCGTATTTTATTTTTTTAAGTCATATCGATCTGAATTCATCACTTTCGTCCATGCCTTAACAAAATCATTTACAAATTTTTCTTTATTGTCGTCTTGTGCATAAAACTCTGAATAAGCTCTTAAAATAGAATTGGAACCAAAAACTAAATCTACTCGAGTAGCTGTCCATTTTGTTGAACCACTTTTTCTGTCAACTATATTGTATAAATTACTAGAAACGGGTTTCCAAGAGTATTTCATGTCGGTTAAATTCACAAAGAAGTCGTTGCTTAATACACCCTCTCTGTCGGTAAACACACCATGTTTCGTTTCACCATAGTTTGTTCCCAACACCCTTAAACCACCAATCAAAACGGTCATTTCAGAGGCAGTTAAACCCATAAGTTGAGTTTTGTCTAAAAGTAATTCTTCAGGTTTAGCGGCATACTCCTTTTTAAGCCAATTTCTATATGCATCCTGAATTGGTTCAAGTACATCGAACGATTCAATGTCGGTGTTTTCTTGAGTTGCATCGCCTCGACCTGAACTAACTTGAACCTTGATAGTAACACCCGCTTCTTGAGCTGCTTTTTCAATTGCTGCACTACCACCTAAAACAATTAAATCTGCTATACTTACTTTTATATTTAACCCTTTTTGGATTTCAGTTAGTTTATTGAGCACTTTCTCCAATCGTATAGGTTCATTACCTTCCCAATCTTTCTGTGGGGATAAACGAATTCTTGAACCATTTGCTCCACCTCGAAAATCCGAAGTTCGGAACGTTCTTGCACTGTCCCAAGCCGTACTTATCAGCTCTGATCTTGTTAAACCAGAAGATAGAAGTTTGGATTTTAATTCTTCCACTTCTGCATCCGATAATTTATAATCAACAACTGGAATAGAATCTTGCCAAATCAATTCTGTTTTGGGTGCATCATTGCCAAGATAACGGCTTTGTGGACCTAAGTCGCGGTGTGTTAATTTAAACCAAGCTTTTGCAAAAACTTCTTCAAAATATGCTGGATCTTCATAAAATTTCTTAGCTATTTTAAGATATTCCGGATCCATTTTCATTGCCATATCCGCATCTGTCATTATTGGATTTCTGCGAACTCCGCTAATATGAGCATCAAAAGGTTTGTCTTCTTCTTTTATGTTAATTGGCTCCCATTGCGAAGCACCAGCTAGACTTTTTTTCAATTCCCAATCATAATTCAATAAAAGATGAAAGTAGGTGTGGTTCCATTTATTCGGAGTAGTTGTCCATGCGCCCTCTAAACCACTAGAAACTGTATCTTCAGCATTTCCTTTGCCACTCGGATTCATCCAACCAAAACCTTGAGTTTCCAAATCTGAACCCTCTGGGTTTGAACCCAAAATAGAAGCATCTCCATTTCCGTGCGCTTTACCTACGGTATGTCCTCCAGCAGTTAACGAAACTGTTTCTTCGTCATTCATTGCCATTCGCTTAAATGTTGTTCTAACATCTTGCGCAGTTCTCAACGGATCAGACTTTCCGTCAACTCCCTCTGGATTAACATAAATTAAACCCATTTGAACAGCAGCCAATGGAATTTCGAGAGATTCGCTATCTGTTTCATTTGAATAACGAGATTTAGTGAGCCACTCTTTCTCTCCACCCCAATAAATATCTTTTTCAGGATGCCAAATATCTTCTCTACCTCCAGCAAAACCATACGTTTTAAAACCCATCGATTCGTATGCCATGTTTCCGGCAAGAATAAATAAGTCTGCCCACGAAATTTTATTTCCATATTTTTTCTTAATGGGCCACAAAAGTCTTCTTGCCTTATCGAGGTTAACATTATCTGGCCAACTGTTAAGTGGTGCAAACCGAAGGTTACCTGTGTTACTTCCACCACGCCCATCTGCAGTTCGATATGTTCCTGCGCTGTGCCAAGCCATTCGAATCATTAAACCACCATAATGTCCCCAATCTGCAGGCCACCATTCCTGACTGTCAGTCATTAAGTTTTTGAGGTCGGTTTTAACTGCCTCAAGATCTAGTTTTTTGAATTCTTCCGCATAATTAAAGTTCTCTCCGTTTGGATTTGTTTTAACATCATGCTGATGTAAAATATCGAGATTAAGTGCATTTGGCCACCAATTCATTACTGAACTTTTTGTTTCAGTATTTGCTCCGTGCATTACTGGGCATTTCCCTTTAGTTGTATTGTCCATATTTATTTATTTAAAATTCATCTGTTTTTCATTTGTAAATCAATTACTTAAATTAAAAATACATTCACTTATTGTCACTAATTGCATATAAATTTAATAATTCACACAAATATAAACTGCCAATAAAATAGAAAATATTGATTAATTTTATATTTCAATTGATTTTATCTATATGATTTCTTTTCAACAAATGGTCTATATAGTTGCTTTAAAAGAATCTCAATCTTTTAGTGCTGCTGCCTTAAAAAGCTTCGTTACACAACCAACTTTATCTATGCAAATAAAAAAGGCGGAAGATGTATTAGGTTTTATCATTTTTGACCGAAATTCTCCAAGCTATAATTTAACTCCTAAAGGACTTCAATTACTTGCAATTATTGAACAGCTCTTGTCTGACTACAAAGAAATTGGCTACCTCGTTAATTCAAAAAATTCCATTCAACAAGAACACATCAAAATTGGCGTAATTCCAACTATTGCGAATTATTTGATTGAAGAAAATTATTCTCAATGGAAACAACTTCTTGGTAACTCATTTGTAGAGCTTGAGGAAATGGTGACAGAAGATTTGATTCAAAAATGCGAGGAAAAAAAATTGGATGCAATAATTTTAGCCGGTCCAATTAATAGTCAAAAATTGAGAACCATTCCACTTTTCGAGGAGGAAATGTTAATTTACACGAAACATGATTCAAAAAATAGTTCCCTAACCATTTCAGAAGTAATGAATTGGAAACCATGGCTACTTTCAAGAGGAAACTGCTTGCGTACTCAAATGATGGAATTTTGTTCGCTTTCTGAAGATGGAAAACACGCTTGGAATTATCAGGGTGGAAATATTGAATTACTAATGAGAATGGTCGACAAGGAAGCCGGCTACACACTTGTTCCAGCAAATTTCGCACACCATTTGAACCGGATAAATGAAATGAAAAGTATTGTGAATGAGTATGGAGAATCGCCAGCTCGACAAATTGTTTGTTGCATTCCTATCAAATCAACAAAATGGAATAACATCGAAAAAATAATCCGACATATTCAGCATCAATACGGTTCAACCAAACTGAATAAATTAAAGTTAATGAATTGGAAATAAACGTTAAAAACTAATAACCTGAGTTCGATTATAAATCCTACTCAGATCGTCAATAAAATTACATATTTGAGTTAAAATCAGGAAGGATTGGCGAGCCAATTCGAATGGGTTTGACGAAAAAGATGCTTTTTATAGGCTAAAGTAGTGTGAATTTGTAAAAACTATTTCTTTTAAAACAGTATCTCACTCGTCTATTTTCTTCGAAATAGCTTGCTATTCCTCATAAAACGAGTCTCAGATCTACTATTTTAAAATAAATTCTGAGATGAATTTAGAATCGAACTCAGGTTTAAAAACTAATAAGTTACTAGAAATTATACAATTCAATTAATGCTTTCGTAAATCTATCTTTCGGTAAAAACTGTTTTTCGAGTGCAACTGCAAATGGAACAGGTGTATCTAGCGAAGCAACACGTTTTACTGGTGCATCTAAAGCTTCATAACAATTTTCATTAATTAATGAAGCAATTTCTCCACCAATTCCACCAGTCATACAATCTTCGTGCAATACAATAACTTTTCCAGTAGCTTTCACAGCTTCATAAATTGTTGCAGTATCTAATGGCAAAAGGGTTCGTAAATCAACAATTGTTGCTGAAATCTCTGGGTGCGAATCCAAAACTTCCATCGCCCAATGAACACCCAATCCATATGTGACAATTGTTAAATCTTCGCCTTTGCGAACATAAGCCGCCTTTCCAATTTCAGTTGTGAAATAGTCATCTGAAATATCTTCTCGAATGGAGCGGTATAAAAATTTGTGTTCAAAAAACAATACTGGATTTGGGTCTTCAATTGCTGCATTCAGCAAACCTTTAGCATCTCCTGGGAAAGCAGGGTAAACAACTTTTAAACCGGGTGTGTGCACAAACCACGCTTCGTTACTCTGACTGTGAAATGGTCCGGCAGCAGTGTTTGCACCCGTGGGCATACGCACAACAACATCCGCATTTTGTCCCCAACGCCAATGAATTTTAGCTAAATTATTTATAATTTGATTGAATCCACAAGTAGCAAAATCGGCAAACTGCATTTCTACAATAGCTTTCATTCCAGAGATGGAAAGCCCCAGTCCTGCTCCAACAATTGCCGATTCACAAATGGGAGTATTACGAACGCGCGCTTTTCCAAATTTCTCTACAAAACCTTCGGTTGCTTTAAATACTCCCCCATATTCAGCAACATCTTGTCCCATAATAACCAATTCCGGATATTTCTCCATCGATTGAAACATGGCATCGGAAACGGCATCGATTAGTCTTTTTTCTGTTTTATTCGAAGAACTTGGAGCAATTACTTTTTGAACAAACGGAGCATAAACATCATTCAATTCTGTTTCTAAATCTGCTTCAATTGGCGCTTCAGCAAAAGCTATCTCTAAACCGTTTTGAATTTCGGCCTTTATATCTGCAATAATTTGTTCTTTAACAGTTTCAGATAAAATTCCGCTTTCTTCCAAAAATGCTTCGAAATTTAAGACAGGGTCTTTTTTGTGCCATTTGTCTTGAATTCCATCTGGGTAATATTTTGTTCCAGAAGCTTCTTCATGTCCGCGCATACGGAACGTCATACATTCCAATAAAAACGGACGTGGTTTTTGACGAATACTTGTTGCAATTTTTCGAATTGTGCGAATAACATCTAGAATATTGTTTCCATCAACCTGAAATGCATCCATTCCGTAACCAACTCCTTTATCTATAAACTGTTTGCATTTGAATTGCTCGTTAGACGGGGTTGACAATCCCCAACAATTGTTTTCGATTGCGAAAATTACGGGTAAATCCCAAACGGCTGCTACATTTAAAGATTCATGAAAATCTCCTTCGGAAGCACCGCCATCTCCTGAAAAAACAAGTGTGGCTTGTTTATTATCTTTTAACACGTTTGCTAGTGCTATGCCATCTGCAATTCCGAGTTGTGGACCCAAATGTGAAATCATTCCAACAATATTATAGTCTTTCGCTCCAAAATGAAATGAACGGTCGCGGCCTTTTGTGAAACCCGACATTTTACCTTGAAACTGTGCAAATAAGCGAGAAAGTGGAATTTCACGCGTAGTAAATATGCCTAAATTTCTGTGCATTGGCAAAATAAACTCATCTTTGTTCATTGCTAAGGCAGCGCCAACAGAAATTCCTTCTTGACCCCAACCTGAAAACCACTTTGAAATTTTACCTTGTCGAAGTAAAATCAGCATTTTTTCTTCAATCAAACGTGGTTTTAAAATCGCTTTATATATAGAAATTAATTCTTCGTTCTCGAATCCTGATTTATCGAACTCGATAGTTCGTTTGAAAGTTTGAGTTTCCATTTTAAGTCATTAAATTTTCAACAAAAATAAGAAGAATAATGAAGTCAATTTTTTTTTAATCAATCTTAATAAATTTATAGAATTTAACTTACTAAATCGTTAAATATTAATTAATAACCGTAAAATATACATCTAAAACAACAATTTGATTTCATTTAAATACTTTTATTTGATAAAAATTAGTTTAATGAAATTATTTCTCTCCTTTGTTTTTAGTTTGTTTTGCGGTATAATATATTGTCAAGCGCAACTTGTTTTAGACGGAAACTCGTTTATAGTTATCGATAATGCAGCAAAATTAGTTGTCGAGAACCCAAATACAAACGCCATTATAAACAATGGCACTGGTGGAATATCAACAGAAGCTGAATTCGATCAAGTAATCTGGAAAATTGGTACTAGCACCGGCGCTTACACCATGCCTTTTGTAGGTTCTGTTGCAAACAATCAAATACCTTTTACTGCAAATATTACTGCTGGAGGAACTGGAGCTGGTGAAATTCGCTTTTCAACTTATCCGGGTCCTGATTGGGACAACAATGCATACCGCCCATCCGATGTAACACACATGTTTGATTTCAATACCAATTCAATCAATAATTCATTGTTTGTAATTGATCGCTTTTGGATTATTGACCCATTAAGCTATGGAACACGCCCAAGTGGTAATTTTGATTTCACGTACATAGATGCTGAACATGCTTTTAATGGCGGAAACGCTTTAGTAGAAGCAAATTTGGGTGCTCAACGTTTTAATGCCGGCCCAAATATCTGGGGAGATTACATGCCTCAAGGCACAACTAACACCGCAACAAATAGAACAACTGGAGTGCCCGTTATTGTTGCTGACTTTTTCAGATCTTGGACATTGAGTTTAACTACTAATCCGCTTTTCACGAATTTAAAATCGTTTTCAAGTTCGTGTGAAAACGGCCGTGTTCAATTAAATTGGAACATTGATTCAGATAATGAAGTAGATTTTTACGAAATAAATTATATTAACACATCTAATGAAAGTGAATTAATTGGAACAGTTCTAACAAATGTTTCTAATAATTACGAATTTGAATTTAATTCATACCGAGATGGAATTTTTGAATTAGTTGCTGTTGATTTCGACGGAAATCGTATTTCGTTAAATAAATTAACTGCTAACTGTTCAGATGAACACACAAACAGTGTTTTTTATGCTAACGGAAACTTACTATTCAATCTTTATTCTGAAGGGAATTCAATTGAGTCTATTTCAATTCATGACGCTGCAGGAAAATTGGTCAAAACAATTGATTTGAGTTTACAAAACGGAGCAAACACTGCACAAGTTCCATTCACAGAATTTTCAACAGGAATGTACATTATTCATAGCATGAATAGCGACAAACTTTTTGAACGTATTTTAAAATAAAACTACACCCATTAAATAAAACAAAAATGAAAAAAAGTAACATTCTCTTCGCATCATTAATCTTCTGCGGAACGTTAAGCGCGCAAAATGTAGCCATTAATTCTACTGGTGCAGCCGCTAACCCAGGAGCAGCTTTAGATGTAAATATTGTAAATAAAGGCATTCTTATTCCGAGTGTAGTATTAACTTCTACAACAGTTTGGGCTCCTGTAACAGGTGCTGCAACTGGTTCAATGATGGTTTACAACACGGCAACAGCAGGTGTTGTTCCAAACAATGTTACACCAGGTTACTATTATTGGAACCCAGTTGGGCCACGTTGGGAACGTGTTTTGTCTGGAGCAAATAATTACTGGATCGCTGGAACATCTGTTGCAACAGTTAACAATTTAACTGCTACAGGTTTTTTAGGATCTACTTCAAACAATCACATGGATTTAGTTTCGAATGGTATAGTTAGAGGTCGACTTTCAAACTTAGGTGAATTTTTTATTGGAACAACTGCAACAGCTTTAGCAGGTGATTTAATGAATGGTGTTTCAAACGCTGCATTTCCATGGGCAATTAATGGTTACTCTTCATTTAATGGCTCTGGAGTTTATGGTATGATTCAGGCTGGAACAACTTTATTTGCTGGTGTTCAAGGTGAATACTATGGCACAAATGCAAATGGAGCAGGTGTTCGTGGTTTGTCTGGTAATACAACAGCTGGTACAAGTTTTGCAGCTGTTCAATCAGGTGTTAATGGTGGAGGAGCTTTAGCAGCAGGAACAGCAGGTTCATACAAAATGGGAGTTTATGGTTCAGGTGGTTTAAGCATCAGAAGTGGCGGTGTAATGGGTTATGACTTTGGTTTTGGAATAGGAGCATTGGGCTATTTTGCTGCTTCCTCAATTGATTATTCAGTTTATGGATTTGGACAAGCATATTTCAATGGAGTTGCTGGTGGAAAAGGAACAAAATCTCAAGGAGTTCTTCCTGAAACAAATACCAACATTGGGTTAGGAATTTATGGTGGAATGATGGGCGGTTGGATCCGTGGTTTAGCTTACGGAACGCACGTGAAAGGCGAAATCTATTCAATGTATGTAGATGGAAAAACGTATACAAATGCTCCAATCACTCAATTAATAGAAACAGAGGCTAATAGACAACCTGTATATGCTACATCAGCTATGAAAGTTGAAATTAGCGACAGAGGAAGATCAAATCTTACTACAGGAGAAATGTATGTTCCTTTTACACAGGAATTCAAAAACACAATTTCTGCAGATCCAAATGAATTAACAATTACTGTTAGTCCAATGGGGAATTCGAATGGTGTATATATTGCTTCTTACGATGCAAACGGATTTACAGTGAAAGAAAACAATTCAGGCGTTTCAAACGTAACTTTCACTTGGATTGCAATTGGAACACGTAAAAATTACGAAACAATGACACACGACGCACAAATTTTGAGCAACACATACGATCAAAAAATGGAAGGCGTAATGTATAACGACAACAATAAGGAAGGTACTCCACAAACAATGTGGTGGGATGGTACTCAAATGCGATTTGATGTTCCGGCTCCAGTAAAACAAGCAGACCCGAACTTCATTGACGCATCTCGCCCTAAACAAAAGGCAGCAGCAATTGCTCCAGCTCCAATTCAAGAATAAATTATTATTTAATATATAAGAAAGACTGTTTGTGAAAACAGTCTTTCTTCGTTATAAACTATTCTGCAATCAAAATTTAAAAAATAATACCATTCAACAATTATAAGTTCATCATGAAAAACAAACTAGTACTCATTTCTACTCTATCAGTAATTTTTGGAAGCTATTCTCAAAATGTTGCAATTAATTCAACTGGAGCCCCTGCAGTTACATCCGCTGCATTAGACGTTAACATAGCAAATAAAGGAATCTTAATACCAAGAGTAGCACTAACTACAACCGCTTTATTTGCACCTGTAACTGGTGTTGCTACAACTTCTCTTATGGTCTACAATACTGCAACTGCTAGTGCAGGAGCAACCGCTGTTACTCCTGGTTATTATTATTGGAGTGGAGCAGCTTGGTTGAGAATGACAGCAACTGGTGACGATTGGTCACTAAATGGGAATACGCCAACAGCTGCAAATTTCATGGGCTCAACTAATGCTGTAGCTGTTCGTTTTTATTGCAACAATATTGAACGATTTCGTTTGAACCCTGCTGATGGTGAATTTGTAGCCGGCGCTACTGCTTCTCCTTATGCAGGAGATTTAATGGCCGGAGTAGCGACTGCAGGTCTTACCTTCGCTATAAATGGATATAGTGCTCAAAATGGATCGGGAGCTTGGGGCGAAACATTAGCAGCAAGTACAACCGCCTTTTCAGCTGTTCAAGGTGTTTATGGTGGTTCAGGTGCTGGTGCTGGTGTTTTAGGAAATTACAATGGTACAAACACTTCCAATACCCGCTCGGGAGTATCCGGAATTTGCAGTACCCCTGCAGCTGCAGCTGGTGGAGCAGGCACAGTTGGATACAATGCAATTGCTTCAGGAAATCAACGCATGGGGGTTTTAGGGTACTATAATGGTACTGCTTTCGGAATTGGAGTTCAAGGTATTGGTTTCGGTGGCGGAATTATGGCTGGAAACAATGACGTTGCTGTTGTTGGTTGGAGAGCAAATAATGCCAATTACTCTGGATATTTTAATGGAAATCACGTGATTGCTAATGGAACAAAATCAGCTTCAGTTCCAACATCTAAAGGAAATCAATTATTATATGTAACTGAAGCACCTGAAGTTTGGTTTGAAGATTTAGGCGGAGGTAAACTTGTAAATGGTCTAGTTACAATTGAATTAGACCCCTTGTTTTTAGAAACAGTTGTCATTGATTCAACTCATCCAATGCGTGTTTTCATTCAAATGGAAGGTGAATCACAAGAAGTATATGTTACTAAAGGAATGACAAATTTTACAGTCAAAGAACGCAATGGTGGAAGTTCTAATGCTGAATTCTCTTACAGAATTATGGCAAAACGCTTGCATTTCCAGGATCACCGTTTCGGTAATGACCCAGTTTGGGGACCAGGGAATACACATAAATATTCTCAATATGCCACTCCTCCACCTGTTGATTACGATCAAAATGTGCGTTTTCAAGCAGAACAAAAATCTAATTGGAAACAAACGCCAATGCCTGAAGGTTTTATATATTTCGATCAAATTCAAAAAGAAGCAAATGAACGAGAGTTAACAAAACCAACTCAAAATAAATAGAAAAATGAGGCTGCTAGAAATAGTAGCCTTTTTCTTTCTATCATCTAGACTTTTAATTCATTTTATTCGACAAAACTTCATTTTTCCCTTGTTCTTCTTATATTTGTCATTCAAACGAAGAAATTGTTATCTATGGCAACTAAAGCGGCTCCAAAACCAACAAAAGAAACAAAGAAAAGTGCATTAAAAATAAATGCTAAATTTTCGAAAGAAACCTATATCAAGTGGTACAAAGACATGTTACTCATGCGCCGCTTCGAAGAAAAAGCAGGTCAATTATATATCCAACAAAAATTTGGTGGATTTTGTCACTTATACATCGGACAAGAAGCCGTTGTAGCTGGAACAGTTTCTGCTTCACGCCCTTCGGATAAACACATGACAGCCTACCGCGATCATGCTCATCCAATCGGATTAGGAACAGATGTGCGCGTTTTAATGGCTGAATTGTATGGCCGATCAACTGGTTGTTCGAAAGGTAAAGGTGGATCGATGCACTTTTTCGACAAAGAAAAAAACTTCTTGGGCGGACATGGAATTGTTGGAGCACAAATTCCAATGGGAACAGGCGTTGCTTTTGCTGAACAATACAACAATACTGATAGCGTAGTTTTTGTTTCAATGGGCGATGGAGCTGTTCGTCAGGGTGCCCTTCACGAAACATTTAACATGGCAATGAATTGGAAACTTCCAGTAATTTATATTATTGAAAACAACAATTATGCTATGGGAACTTCAGTTGAACGCACAACAAACGTAACCGATTTATCTAAAATTGGACTTTCATACGAAATGCCGTCAAAATCTGTAGACGGAATGTCGCCAGAGGCAGTTCACGAAGCAATCGAAGAAGCAGTTGCGCGCGCACGCAGAGGCGACGGACCAAGTTTGCTCGACATACGAACATACCGATACAAAGGTCACTCCATGTCTGATCCACAAAAATACCGATCAAAAGAAGAAGTAGCAGAATGGATTGAAAAAGACCCAATTGAACACTGCTTGAACATGATCAAAGACAACAAATGGCTAAAAGACAATGAAATAGCTGAAATTGACGCGTGGGTTAAAAAAGAAGTTGAAGAGGCAGTAGAATTTGCTGAAAATTCTCCTTATCCGGATGCAGATGAATTATACGAAGACATTTACGCAGAACCGAATTACCCTTACATTATTGAATATTAATTTCCGATTTAGAAAAAATATATGGCTGAAGTAGTTTACATGCCCAAATTAAGCGACACCATGTCTGAAGGTGTGGTAGCTGAATGGTTAAAAAAAGTTGGCGACCAAGTAAAAAACGGTGAATTAATCGCTGAAATTGAAACAGACAAAGCAACAATGGAATTTGAATCGTTTTACGATGGCGTTCTTTTATATATTGGTGTTGAAAAAGGCATTGCCGTTCCTGTTAATTCCCTTTTGGCTATTATTGGAGAGAAAGGCGAAGACATTTCTGCGCTCATTTCTTCTGCAGGCGCTGCACCAGTTGCAAAAGTTGAAGAGAAAAAAGCGGAGTCAACTCCAACTCCAACACCTGTCGCTGAAGTGAAAGTAGCAGTTGAAGAAGTGAAAACTGCTCCAGTTTCAACTCCAAGTGTTTCAAATGTTTCGTCGAACGGACGTGTTTTGGTTTCACCATTAGCCAAAAAATTAGCTGACGAAAAAGGAGTAGACTTAAGTTTCATTCAAGGAACTGGCGAAGGCGGACGCATCACAAAACGCGATGTTGACCACTACTTGCCCTACAACTCTCCTAATGGAGCAAAACAAGATAATTCAGGTTCAAATTTAACTGAATCATTTACTGATGTTCCGAATTCTCAAATGCGAAAAGCAATTGCGAAAACATTATCTGCTTCAAAATTCTCTGCCCCACATTTTTATTTAAAAATGGAGGTAGACATGGACAATGCTATTTCTTCTCGAGAAGCAATTAACTCTTTAGCTGGAGTTAAAGTTTCTTTTAACGACATGATAATTAAAGCAGTTTCTGCAGCATTAAGAAAACACCCGAAAGTGAACGCCGATTGGATAGGCGAATCTATTCGTTACAACAACCATATTCACGTTGGAGTTGCCGTTGCAGTGGAAGACGGATTGGTTGTTCCAATTGTTAAGTTTGCTGATTCGAAAGGAATCTCTCAATTAGGAGCCGAAATAAAAGATTTAGCAAGCCGAGCGAGAGAGAAAAAATTGAAACCAGAAGAAATGCAAGGCGGAACTTTCGCCGTTTCCAACCTCGGAATGTTTGGAATTGAAGATTTTACATCAATTATTAATCCGCCCAATGGTTGCATTTTATCTGTGGGCCAGATTAAACAAACACCTGTAGTGAAAAACGGACAAATTGTAGCCGGAAACGTACTAAAATTAAGTCTTTCATGCGACCACAGAGTAGTTGACGGAGCAATCGGTTCGGCCTTTTTACAAACATTGAAAGCCCTTTTAGAAAACCCAGTTACCATGCTTGCGTAATTTTTTTTTTAAAGAAATTTAAAATAAATGCAAATTGTAAATAAAAAAGATTAATTTCGTCCATTAAATAATAATTATGAGTAAAGGAACTGTAAAGTTTTTTAATGAATCAAAAGGTTTTGGTTTTATTAAGGATGACGAAACAAAGCAAGATTTTTTCGTTCACGTAACGGGTTTAATTGACCAAGTAGGTGAGAACGATGAAGTTACCTTCGATATCGAAGAAGGCAAAAAAGGATTAATGGCAGTAAATGTGAAAAAATCATAAGGTCAACAATGAATTTTGAAAATCCGTTTAATTAATTTTAAACGGATTTTTTTATTTTAGCTAAACGAAACAAATTACAACATGATAAAAATACTATTTTCTTTTATCCTTTTAATTTCGATTACTTCATGTAAACGAGTATACCAATGCGAATGTACTCGAGTTGTGAATGGAGAAGATTGGAATCCAATTGTTACAAACATCCCTATTGAAGACCAAAAAAAAGATGCGGAAAACGCGTGTAAATCTCTTGGCTATTCTTATGGCTGGCAAGACTATCAAGGTTGCAAATTGAAATAATAATACATTAACAATCTAATAACCTCTGTGTACTTTTTTCTTGTTAAAAAAAATTCATTGATAATAAATAGTTAATTAGTAACTTAGCTATGCTAAAACTATGAATGCTATGAATTATTTTTCGAAATTAATTATCCTATTTTCTATACTATTTTCGAATTTCGCTTGGGCACAACCCTGCACACCAAACACGAGCTTCACTTCGCCTGGTTTATACCCAGACACACTTCCCGAAGGAACAGTTGGGCAAACATATGGCGAAACAGTAACCTTCGTAATGCCAACAGATACTTCTGGTTTCGATTTCACAAACTTCGAAATTGTTTCCATTTCACTTCCTGCTGGTTTATCTTGGCAGTGCGACAATTTTGCAAATGGCTGCAACTACAATCCGCAAGTGAGTATTTATGGTTGCATTCAGGTAACTGGAACACCATTATTGGCTGGAGATTACATAGTTGAAGCAACTGCTTTGGCAGATCTAACAATTACAAGCAATGTGCCAGTAACTTTCACCGTTTTCTTACACATCAATCCGGCTGTTATTAACACAAGCAACAACGGATTTGCATTAACTACTTCAGGAAGCTGTGCTCCCGTTACAGTAAATTTCACAAACAACAACCCCGGTTTAGTTGGTTACACCTGGAATTTTGGAAACGGAAGTACAAGCATATTAGAAAACCCAAATGCACAATTGTATACAAACCCCGGAACTTATATCATTAATTACGAAGCATTCACAAACACAACTCCAACAACTATTTACACCATGACAGGGTTTACTGTTAATTCATTGTCTAACTATGGAGGTGGTTTTCCGGCTTTTGAATATGCCGATGCCTTCTTTAAAATCTTCGAAAACGGCTCGCAGGTATACGTTTCACCAGTTATTACAGATACAGATCCGGCTGTTTCATGGACCTTGAATTTGGTGCTAAACCCTTTAAGTACATATACTGTTGATGTAATTGAATCTGATGCGGGCGAATTTGGCTTTGGAGCAGACGATTTTATGGGTTCGGCAACAATAAACATCAATGGCTGCAATGGTTGTGCAATAACAGACGGAGTTATTTCCTACACTATTACCCAACAAATTATTCCTGCAACACCGTTTGTTATTAGTGCAGATACTATAGAAATTTATGGAACACCAAGCATGCCAACTATTGCTTACACCGCTCCTACTCTTTCCACAACAAGCTCAGAACCATTTTTTCAGTGGTATTTGAACGAACTTGCCATTGCTGGAGCAACAAACAACACCTACAACCCAACAACATCTGGCTATTACAGTGTTTTAGCTTACAATGCAGGTAATTGTGCAACTACTTCTGATACTATTTTAGTTGTTATTTGCGACACCAATTTTGTTGCTGTAATTACAGACGGAGGTTCAACATTATCTGTCAACAACCCTGCAGGTTTAGCTGTTGAATGGTCGTTGAATGGAAATGTTCTTGCCGGTTTAACAGGAAATACAATAGTAATTTCAAACGGAGGAACATATTCTGTAATTTTGAGCGATACTTTCGGATGTTCTTACCCAAGCGCTTCAATCGTTTCCACATTAGAAACAGTAGAAAACACAGTAGACTTCCCTTCAATTTATCCGAATCCAACGAAGAATAGTATTTTCATTTCTCCGCAAGGAAACAAAGTTGTTGAAATAAAAATTATTGATGTGCTAGGCAGACAGATCACTTCAGATCGTATCACTCAAAAAACAGCCATCGAACTCGCGCAATATGGAAGAGGAGTTTACTTGGTGGTAATGGAAATTGAAGGCAAACGATTCATGCAGCGAATAGTTGTTGAATAAGTTTGCAATTTAGGTTTTTAAATTGCCTTTTACTTTTTCCCAAGTTTCATACATTTTATCTTGACTAGGTCTATTCTCTTCAATTTCTCGGAGCGGTTCAACCTCGCGAAGTGTGTTGTGTAATTCTTTTGGCAAAGCCTGATACAATGCTGTTCCAGTAGTTTTCCAAGTAATCATTTCGTCGCTTACTTCTTTTATTACTTTTGCTGGGTTCCCAACCAACAAAGAACGTTTCGGAATGTGGGTTTTTGCAGGCACAAAACTCAAAGCACCAACAATACATTCGGCTTCAATTATGCATTCGTCCATCACAACTGCATTCATTCCAATGAGGCAATTTTCACCAATTGTTCCGCCATGAATAATTGCACCATGGCCAATGTGGGCCCCTTTTTTCAAAATAGTTGTTGTTCCTGGAAACATGTGAATTGTGCAATTCTCTTGCACATTGCAGCCATCTTCGATGATTATTTGTCCCCAATCTCCACGAATGGCAGCACCTGGTCCAACATACACATTTTCACCAATAATAACGTTGCCCGTTACGCATGCCTGTGGATGAATGAAAGAACTTTCTTTGATAACAGGTGTGAAACCGTTGAAGGAATAAATTGCCATTTCTACTTTTTGACAAAAGTAAATAAATCAACTATTCTTTTAGACATTATATTAAAACACTTTGATTCATTTCGTTCCTATTGTATTATTTTCAAATTTCACAAATTTGTTGATCTTTGATTGAGAGAAAAAGTGCGCCGCAAACATTTTCTATGCAATTACGGAAGGTGAAAGATGGAATACATAGCTGTAATAAGCGAATGATAGACATGAAATATGGAATACGGGAAGTGAAATGTGATTTACGGGAGGTGAAAACTCGATTACGACAACTCAAAAAGTGAATACGGAAGGTTAAAAGTAAATTACGGAATCATAAGAACCGAATACGGAGTAACAAAAAGGAATAACGGAACCTAAACAGTCAATAACATCAATTGAAAACTGGAATACAAGAGTTGAAAAATGGATTACAACGCTTGAAGTAATGAATGTAGAATTTAAAAAAAGAAATACAAAAGTAAAGTTTGAAGCCTATTCAGTGAAGAAAGTGGTGATTTAAAAGTCAAAAGCTTTGTTAAATCAAATAAAAGACCGTTGCTAAAATACCAACTGATTGTTGTTTCTGAAATTTAACTCAATCATTAAAAATTGGCTAACACATTCGTGAATTTTTTCAAAACGCCTCTATTTTTCAATTTTCAACAGTCTTAAATTGATAAACATGAAAGAAAGTTTAACTAAAAAAAGAATACCTTTTGGAAGTCACACATTATTTAAATACATTTGATGTAGATAGGTATTTATAGTAAGAAGTGCGTAGCATGACTTTTCTCAGTTAGGAAATCTCCAAAAATTACCGAGAGAAAACGTCAGGAAGCGCGCCCAGAAATGGGCGTGTTCCTTGGTGTATTCAATTCGGAAGGCGTTTGGAGATGCCTCTAACTGTTGAATATTGCTTTTGGTTCACGCCCTCCTTTTTCGCAACTAACTTGTATCGAAGAACCACGGAACAAAAAAATAAATATCTAAAACTCAGAAAGTAAATTTATTGGCAATGAAATTCAACTCATTTTTTGAATGTTTGTTTGCACGGTGCAAGCACTTTGGAATTGCAATACCCAATTGCAAGTTTTAAAATCAATTTTAGTTAACTAAAACAACAAACTATGAAAATAAAATCTATAATTAGTGCATTTTTATTCCTCTTAATTTATGGAATGAATTATGCCCAATGTATTAACGCGGTTGATATACCACCAACAATTAATTGCATTCAACAAACAAATTCTGTAAGCGCTACAACAACAACTTTATGGTATAAATTTGAACCACTTAGCCTTGATGAAGTGTTTAAGTTCAATCTTTCACCTAATGACGGAACGAATGTTTCAAGTATTCAATTATATGTAGGAAGTGATTGTTCAAACATTATTCCTTTAACACTTTTTGATTCGTTAAACACCAACGATTCAATTTTAATGCAAGGTTTAAATTTAAACGAAACATATTTTTTACAAGTGAACTTCAGTAATAGATTGTCTGTTATTGATTTCACTTTTTGTAAAAGCGAAAAGATTATTCAAGTATTTTGGCAAAACAATTTTTTCATTAACACTCCTAGTGGACCGTTAAGCTTAGTTGATTGCTCATCAGGATATTGGACTGATAGTCAAACTAGCCCAACAGGAAGTCAATATGCTGGGAATGCGAATTGTCAAACACCAGAACTCTGCATTTTTGATACATTATTTTTAGAATTGTATGATTTTGATGCAGCATCTTTTTCTGTTTTTGGACTTTTTGAACAAGACTTTTGGTTTGAAAATGCGAATGGTGCAAATTACACGCAACTTTCTCCAATTTTAGGGATGCTAACTTTCACGCAAAACGGACCAGTAAGTTTTCATTGTGGTCCCGACAGTATTTCTGTTTATACAGAATTCCCTTATGCAACCCAATTAAATTATCCGAATTATGTCTTTAATTTGAACATAACTTCTGCACCTCCTTCACTTCCGGGGTTATGGGAAAACAATGATACAATTTGTATTTCAGGTCAATCAACGTTTCAATACTTTGAAAATGGTCAAATTATTTCTGCTCAAGTTGACGGTGGAAATGTCTTTTTTAACCAAAATACTTTAGTATTTAATGGAACAGATTATTCAGCAGGAACACATACGCTTACATATACAGTTCAAAACTCTTGCGGAATTGCAACTTTTACAAGCACTTTTGTTATTTTAGATTTAAACGCAACAAGTTTTATGGTTGATAATTGTGGAAATGCAGTTTTAACATTTACAACTTGTGAAGACCAGCCTACAAATACTCAATATTACACCATAACTTGGGGTGATGGTACTATTCAAAATGGTTCATATAGTGGAACTGGATTTACACTTACACACAATTACCCACCTGGTTCCTATTCAGCAAGTTTCTTGACTTCGTTTTTACCAAATGGCTTAGGTGGAATTATTTATGATGAAATTTTTGCACCAGTAACTATTCAACTCAATGTGTTAACACTAACTGGTCCACTATATAATTGTGAAATCACAAGTCCAATTTCAATTATTACTCCTGCAAATTTCACAAACGTTGTTTGGTCAACAGTGCCGGTAAGTTTACCTTTTACTGGACAGGGAACACCAACAATGAATCCCAATCAACTTGCTTGGGCTGGTCAGAATCAAGATATTGTTGTGAATGTTACTGCAATTGACGAAAACGGATGCCAATATACGGGCATATTTACTTTATTGGAATGTTGCAAACCAGTTTCAACTCCAGCGAATGAGTTTTTTGAACAAACTTATTATACGCATTCAGACTTAGTTGATGGACTTCAAAACAAATTACCTGCAAGTGCTTACAATGGTCCTACTTCCGTTGCTATTAATTTGCCTACTGCTCCCGCATTGCCAATTATATCTACTGCTTTTTCGTTTCCTACAACAATGTCTGCTTTCCTTTTAGCTAATGCAGGTGCAACAAACATTACTGTTGCTGGTGCGAGTGTTACTATCAATAGAATTGTTTACATAAACAATATGCTTGTAATTGACCAAAATACGAATATCATAAATAGTAACTATTTGCGTTTTGGTCCAAATGGGGGTATTAGCATTAATGCGGGTGTTACTTTGAATTTAAACAATTCAACTTTAGCACCTTATTGTGGACAAATGTGGAAAGGTATTATTCACAATCAAAATTCAGCGCTATTGAACTTGTTAAACACAAATATTGTAGGTGCTGAAGGTGGTGTTCAAGTTACTGGAAATGGAGGATTCAAAATTGAGGCTTCCCGATTCATAGATAATTTAGTTGGTGTGAGTATCTCTAATAGAAATACGATTAACAACCAACTCATTTCAATGAATTACTTTGGTGATGTGGAAGGTATTCCATTATTGTTTCCGTATGCAAATTTAAACACAACATTTGTTGGGATTTATATTTTAAATTCTCAAAATATGATTGTAGGATCAGATGCTTTAGTTGGAAATGTTGGCGGTGGAAATATGTTTAAGCGCATTAAAGAAGGAGTTCGCATTAACAATAGTCAAGTGTATCTTACACGAAATACGTTCTACAAAATTTATGAAGGTTTACTTTTATCTGATTTTGGAATTGGTGTGAATATTTTAGCAAACAAATTGTTTTTATCAGATGTTACTATTGGTAGTTCAATTACAGCCTATAATGTCTTTTATTCTTGTGAAAAAGGTGTGCGCGATGATGGTTTAGTAAATTTAAAAGCAACGAGTAACTTAATGAAAGACATAAAGTTCTTTGGTTTTGAATTGTTTGCTTATTCTTCATCTACTAATCATTTGATTCAAAACAATTCTTTGAATTCAACAAGTAACCGTGTTTATGGTGTTTATGTGAAAGATTTTGGAAATGCAACCAACCTTATTCAAGCAAATACGTTTAATGTAAATATTGGTCCGGCATTGCCGCTTGCTTATGATTTTAGAACAGCAATTCACATTGGAAACATAAATGCTACTGTTGTAAACAATTCACAAGTCTTGAACAATGTAATAAATTATTCACGAATTGGAATACATGTGTTGAATACCTATCAAGCAAAGGTAAAATCAAATACCATTAATATGGATTGGGCGAATACGCGTTATACATCTGTGTCGCCTTTTAATGCCGTTACATCAACTGGAATATTGTTCCAAAATTCTTCACGGAATCAAATTTGGAGCAATTTCATTTCACACAACACTTTGCCAATTGGAATAACGCAAGAACGCTTAATTGGTATTCGAATTGAGTTATCTCCTTATTCGTATGTATGGAAAAATTCTATGACGCGCTTGGCATCGGGTTTCTATGCTTTGGGTTCAAATTTCCGTTCACGTGTTGAGTGCAATAATTTGCAACAAAACAACCAAGGTTTTCAGATGACAAATGCCGATATTGGCAGACAAGGAGCAGCACCTGCACCTCCATTTCTACCAAATGGTTTGAGCGCACACAACCGATGGGTTTCAAATATTGGAGCAGATGGAACAAGAGGAACAATGTTGTACCCAGTTGGTGCAACACCTGTTACGCAATATTACCACAACCCGGGTGCTTTATTTAATTCTGATCCTTCTTCAGTTATAAATAGTGTTGTAAATGGATGGACTGATATAATATTAACAAGTGGTGCAACAACTTGCGGGGCGGTGTTCAATTTTTCGCCTATTAATTTAGAACCAGAAGAAAAACAACGCGAAGCAGATTTCAATGAGCTGGCTCAAAACACGGCGCTTTATTCAGTTTATGACAAAGAAATGCGTCATTATTTGCACCAACACGCTTATGGGCATTTAAAACACAACCCAAGTGCTGTGAATTTAGGAGTTTCTTCTGATGCGTATTACCAAAATTACATCAGTACAACTGCACCCATTGAAACAAAATTGCAGGTGGAAGTAGCAGATTATTTGGCAAACAAAGAAGCCATTTTGGCAGCAAACACCATCAACCAATATGCTTCAACAGAAGTATTTGATTTGTTGTTGAAAGATGTGCAGCAAATTTGGAACAATGCGGTGTTGAATAATACGGTAATCTCAACAAGTGATTCCATTTATTTGTATTCAATTGCCTGTTCAGACCCTATGGAAAATGGTTCAGCAGTTTATGTTGCACGCAACATTTTGGATTGGGATGGTACTTGCCCTACTAACGGAAACAAGAGTGGTGAGCAAACATCAGAAAACAATGAAACTATTTTGTTTGCTGAAAGTTTTTCACTTTACCCTGTTCCTAACAAAGGTGATTTTACTATTTTAGCTAATGAAACTATTTCACAAATCGAAATTTATGATTTGAATGGAAAGTTACTTGAATCTTATAATGAAATAAATTCGGAACAAATAAATCTAAATACTAAATTAGTTTCAGGTTTATACTTAATTTCGGTAAAATTAGAATCTAAGAAATTAGAAACCTTACGTTTTGTTATTGAATAAAACAAATATAAAAACAATATTGGGCATTCTCTTTTTGGGGATGTCCAATTTGTTGTTTTCACAGACGAATTTGATTGTCAATGGAAATTGTGATAGTATTTCTAATTGCCCTGACCAATTAAATCAAATTGAATACTGTTATGGTTGGGAAAGGTTTTCAATAATAAATACACCTGACGTATTGAATGTTTGTGGAACAACCCCATTTACAACTATTCCAAGTGATTTTGGAAATCAAATACCAAACTCAGGTAATGGTTACCTTCATATTCTACCTTTATTAATAAGTAAAAATTTTATTTTCAATTCTACATATTATTCTGTTGCAGATACAATAGTTGAATATAGGGAAAGTTTTATTGGAACATTAAAAATGCCGCTCGAAGCAAAAAGATATTCTTTCGAATGTTATATTAATTATTCTAATTTTTCACAGTATGGTTATGATAAACGGTTAGCAATTAATTCATTTGATATAAAATTTTTAGACTCAATTGAACATCCTTTAACGACTACCATTACTCACATGGATACTACAGGGATTTTAAACTTGAATCCTGATAATCTAATAATTGACGACACATTAAACTGGTTGAAATTAAGTATTTGTTACGATGCAAGGGGGGGGGAAAAATATTTTGCAATTGGCTGTATGAGGGATAGTTCATTAATTTCATATACTTATTCAGGTGATATTAGTGAAGACGTTCCTTTTTTTGCTTCGTATTACTTTGATTCCTTTTCATTAATAAAATGTGATACTTGTTGTGGAAACATTTCACCTATTGAACCATTCAATGAAAGTTTAGATATTGCAAACAGTGCTGGCGGTGGTGCAAAACCAGTAATTTTCACTGCTCATTTATTAGAAGATGGTTTCGCAAAAATTGAAATCTTTGATTGTAGAGGTAGAATAGTTGAAAGATATGCTTTTTCAAAAGATGAAAACACCTTCACTCCATCTATTAATCTTCAAATGGCTGTTTATCATTACCGTTTTGAAACAATAAATGGTTTTCAAAAAACTGGCAAAATTGTTATTATTGAATGATTTTACACA
>JANNWW010000109.1:0-22367 GCA_031409255.1 Crocinitomicaceae bacterium | reverse complement strand
GCCAGTTTTTTTGTGTTGCTAAATAAACAGATGCAAGACCGAAAATAGTTGCGAAGAACTCTAAATAAGAAAGTTTGTAACTAAAAATTGTTACACTAGTTTCATACAAAGATGAAAACATGATTTATGCGCGTAATTTTCGTTTAAACTGACCGCCTTTTCGAACAGTATATTTTCGGCGTGCAAACGGATTGTCTGCGATGCTTCTTGCATAGCGAATACTTACTTCATGCGTTACATCTAGTCGTTTATGAGGCGAAAAAAATGCTGTTTCGTAATTGTAAATTACACGCAATCCTTTCATGAAAAAAAAGCCAAAACTCAATGAAACAGAATTGTCTGAGCGGTAACCTCCACCCAACCAAACAGATTGATTTATTAAGAAATGACCATCAAAACTCATAGAAGGTGAAGAACCTTTTACTCCGCGAATAAATGCGGTTGGATAAAGAATAAAGTTGTCGTTGAAACGTAATTTGTATCCAATATGTCCGTAAAAAGTATTGTAAATTGTTTGGTAGGTTTTGCTTTTATTTGGCAAGGTATTGTTAAATATTTGAGGCAATGAAAGGCCAAAATCAAAGTTCTGTGATTGAAGTGAAATTCCTGTTCCAAGTTGAAAAGCTCCGCGGGTTGTGTTGTCTAATGTTGGCTCCATTTCGTTGAAATAGACGTAATTGTTAAACTGCGAACGTTGCTCAAAACCTGCTTTTATACCCATTCCGATGGCCATTTTTTTCTTAATCCAAGCATGGTACGTATAAGATCCAGAAATTTCGAGCGTATTAAAATTCTCAACGTTATCTTGATTAACTAAGCCGCTAACCCCATGGTTTCTTGTGAATTGGTAAAAACCTTGTCCTTGAAAAGAAAGAGGAGAATTTGCGGTTGTTGTCCATTGCTTTCGACCAATTAACGAACCTCCATAACGCGTAAATGCGTCTAAATATCCTGGATTAAAGGTATTTTGGTTCAGCATGTATTGATTGAAGTTGAAACGGTTCTGAGAAAAAGAACTGAATGAAAGCAACAACGAGGTAAGTATTAGTTGAATTGTTTTCATCTTTTCAATGTTACTTTTCCGGTTGCACTTGTACCTTTTCCATCATGAAATTCAAAAAAGTAAACTCCATCTTGGCACTCGTTTCCAAATAAAGGACCTGAAATATTGCTTTTTCCATCCCATTCGTTTGTATATGGACTTGATCTATAAACAACATCGCCCCATCTGCTTACAATAATAATTTTATTTTCGGGAAATAATTCAACGTTCTGAATGATAAATTTATCATTGAAACCATCATTGTTTGGACTAAAATAGTCTGCGAAAATCATTTCACGCACTTTCAACGTGTCTATTAAAGTACTTGTTTGATATGCAGGAAATGAAATAGACTTTTCTTTTTTATTAAAAGATAAAAGTCCACATGTTAGGAAAGAAAATATAATAACGTACTTCATTGATACAAATTTGGCAATAATAATTGATTTATTCTTTGTTTGAAGACTTCGACTCAAGCAATTTTATCAACACTTCTTGATTTTGCGCTTTTGCAATACTTAAAGCAGTTTGACCATCGCTATTTTCAATATTAATATCAACACCTTTTTTTAAAAGCAACTGAACCATTTCACTATTTTGATTCAAAACAGCGTAATGCAGCGCCGAGTTTCCGTCTCTTCCAACTGCCTTTAAATCAACGTTTCGTTTCAAAAGTAATTTAGAAATAGTTAGGTCATTTTTATAAACAGCAGCTAATAGTGCACTTCCTTCGCTACTTAATTGATTTGGGTTGGCACCTTTTTTAAGTAAATAGTTCACAATATCAGTTTTGCCTTTGTAGCAAGCAATCAATAAAAGTGAATTTCCATCACTATTTATTGCGCTAACCGAGTCGCGGTTAGAATTTATAATGCGTTTAACTTCAGCTAAATTTCCGTTTCTAACATGCGAAAATAGATCTTGTGCAAAAGTATTAACCGATAGAAATAGAAAACAAATGAATGCGAATTGCTTAATGAACATAAATTAGTTTGCTGAATTGGTTTTCCATTTGTAGAATGTATGAACCGGTTGCCAAATTAACTAAATCAACAGACAATCCATTCCCAGTTTTAATGATTTTTCCCTCAAGTGAAAGTAACTTAAAATTAGTGTCTTTTTCAAATGTAATTAAACCGTTTTGGTATATTATTTTTCCTGACAAGTTTTCATCTATTCCACTCCAATTGATAGTAAAATTCCAAGTCGATAAATTTAAAATACCTGAGAATTCGTTCCCAGATATATCTTCTAATGCATTGGCACTAATAACTATGGCGTAAGAATCTGCTATTCCAAAAGGGAATGAATGAGTAAATGTAACTGTATTTCCAGTAAATGTTACCAGTCCGGAATTTACGGTTGAACTATATTCTTCCACGAAGCTTGAATCTGATTTTACAATACGAATTTCGCCAGTTGACCATTGAACGGGTTCGTTGAAAGTTAGCGTAAACGTTTCATTTGTAATATCACTTAAGAACGAATTGTCTGCTGGAGATAAAGATGGAAGAGATAAAATTGGCGCTTGATCATCTATAACTGTGAAATTCCAAATGGTATCACTCAAGATTCCCGCAAAATCATTACCTGCAAGATCTTCTAATTCTGCAGTTGCAATTAAAAGATGGTAATTTCCAATTGGTAATAACGCTGCCGGCGAAAAATTAATGTTAGCCCCAGTAACTGTTGCGTTGGTTCCAGTAATAAATGTTGTTGTTCCAGCAGGGCCAATTAAATCGATAGTTGCTGTTCCAATAGCAGCAATATTTTCAGAGAAAGTAATGCTCATGTTCGGAAGTTGACCTACAGTTAAAGAATTGTCTGAAGGAATTGTAGTCAGAATAGTTGGAGCAATTACATCATTGGTATTAAAGTTCCAATCTGTATTATTTGAAATTCCTGCATACAAATTAACTCCATCTGAGAAAGCTCCGGCCGGAATACGCAAGTAATAAGAGGTGTTTGGTAGCAATAAAAAGTTTTGATTAAGAGTTGCAGTGTTTCCAGAAATACTTACTTGACCTGCATTTGTAACATCAAATTGATCGAACAAGTTATTGGAAGCATCAAATAATTCAACTACTCCAGTGCCAGCGAAAATAGCTTCATTGAAAGTGATTGAATAGTCATTTGTTAATGAAACACCAATTGCATTGTCGTTAGGAACGGTTGAAGTGTCCAATGGATTTACGCCGTCGCTTGTGTTAAAATTCCAGGTAGATGTGTTTGAAACGGCTACTATTTGATCTCCAGTTAAATCAACTAAAGAAGTTGCCGTATAATTTACGTAGTAACTTGTGTTTAGAACAAGATCACTTGTTGGGTTAATTACAATTTGATTTGGAATTGGCTGCGTAACATTTGGAGATGAATTTGCAACAAAACTTTGAATAAGTGTTCCGTCTGCTTTGAATAAACTTATTGAACCTGCTCCCCGGTTCACGGCTTCAGACAAATTTAAAGTTAGGTTACTTGTTAACGCAACGCCTACAGAATTGTCTATTGGAATGTAACTCGAAACAGTTGGTGCTCCGGCTCCATTTGTAATAAAATTCCAGCTTGTTGATGAACTTACTGCGAGTGTGTTATTTGCGCTCACATCTTGAAAAGTACCTGCAGAAATTGTTACATGATACGCTTTATCGGCTAATAGTGCTCCTGTATTTATTGTTGCAGAAGCACCTGAAATTACTACTGAAGCAGATGGAACTGAAAAAGTTGTAGAAGTTTGGTCTGAATCGTTAAAAAGGGTAATGGTTCCAGTTCCGTTAAAAATTGCTTCGTTGTAGGTAATACTCATATTTGAAGGTACAGCAACACTCGAATTATCTGCTGGAATAGTAGAAACAATTGTTGGTCCGGTTACATCTAAAACCCAATTACGAATAATTCCTGAACCTCTGTTTGCACCACCGTGGTAGGTAATTGCGAAATTTGCAGAGGCACTTTTTGCCCAAAACAGGGTTTGTGTATTGTCTGAAAAGTTGAAAATTATATCATTTCCACCACCTGTGTTTAAATTTCGCGATGCAATTATTGTGCGTTGAGTTCCTAAAACTGTGTTCGACAAAATTGTCCAGTCTTGCGAAGCATCTGTTGCGGGTGTTGTTTGACCAACCATAAAATGATCTCTCACATCAGTTATAACACCATTATTTGAAATCATAATTAAATCTCCAGACGACATTCCAACACCAAAACCAACACCAAAATAGCGATCAAAAGGACCTTTAAGTGTAACTGTAATTGTGCTCGCATCTTTTTCAGCTGAAAAGAAAACGCCACTTCCAACAGTAAGTTCTGTTTCGGCAATTTGCTTAATTTGCGAAAAAAGGAAAGAGGGAGCGAGTAAAAATAATAAAATTGTAGCGTTTTTCATTCTTAAGTTATTTTGAAGCTCTAAATTATTTAAAATAAATGAATTGAGAAAGGATATTGTGTGTTTTGGGTGATTTTTTTAGTAAGTGATGTGAATTCATAAGTTAATTAATACAAGGCACTATAAACTTTTTGTCCTTTGTTGTTTTCGATGATTCAAAATTACATTTTGTTCATCTCTAACAAAAAAGTCCAACACGATGTGTCAGACTTTTGCTTGTGCCCACGACTGGATTACAGATCCATTGTGCACGAATATCAGTGGATAAAGCATCTTTTTACTTCGTAAAAATGGTGTTTTTATCTTTTCTACTCATTCAAGTTTTGCAAACTCGATTCGTATAAATGACAAAAGCACCTTGCTACGCTAGATGCTTTTATCAGAGTGCCCACGACTGGATTACAGATCCTAAAATGTTTAAACTCTTACAACTAAAAGTCTGAGAATACTACGTATTCTTATTGTCCTTTTCTGTTTTCGATAACTCAAAATTACATTTTGCTTATCTCAAACAAAAAAGTCCAACACTTCGTGTCAGACTTTTACTTGTGCCCACGACTGGATTCGAACCAGCACACCTAATGGCACCACCCCCTCAAGATGGCATGTCTACCAATTTCACCACGTGGGCATTTTACCTTTCCTAAATTTCTGTAAGGATTTGTGGCGCAAAGTTACTTATTTTATCTGCAATTCCAATACTTTTAGATCTGCAATAAATCCTTCTAATAAATCTCCCACAGCAACCGGACCAACACCTGCTGGAGTTCCAGTGAAAATTAAATCGCCCGTTTTTAGTGTTATAAACTGCGAAACGTAGGCAATGATTTTGTCGAACGAAAAAATTAAATCTGCTGAACTTCCTTTTTGAACAGTTTGACCGTTTTTTTTCAATTCAAAGTTAATATCAGAATTCAATTCATTTTTTGGAATCCATGAAAAACCAATAGGAGCAGAGTGGTCAAAAGACTTCGCAATTTCCCAAGGAAGCCTCTTTTCTTTGCATTTCTCTTGTAAGTCGCGCGCAGTGAAATCTATTCCTAAACTAATTTCATTGAAATATTGGGAAGCGAATTTCTCAGAAATATTTTTCCCTACTTTACAGATTTTTAGCACAATTTCGCATTCGTAGTGCAAATCACTGGTGAAATCTGGTATATAAAAAGGCGATTTTGCGGCGAGATAAGCAGTATCTGGTTTTAAAAAAAATATAGGTTCAGTTGGCAAAGGGTTGTTTAACTCCTTCGCATGATCGGCATAGTTTCGTCCAATACAAATAATTTTCATTGCTTATTTTTTGAATTTACTTTGAAGTAAGCGCATTTTTTCTTCCATAGAAATTGCTGTGTTTTGTTCTTTCGGTTTTCGTGCTTCTTTTATCCGATTCATTTCCTCTTTTAAGACTTGTTTTGTGAACAAGGGAAAATCAGCATCAACCATCCAACCGTAATATCCGGGTTCAATCTTATCTATTTCTTCAACGGTTTTACCTTTGTGTTTCCCAAAATTGTAGGCCACTTTTCCGTCTTTTGTTTTGGCTAAACGACCAGCAAAATCTGCAATTTCATTGTTTCCATAGCGAGTAAACTCTGCTAAACCGCTCATTGTTTTAGGTATATCAGCATATTTTTCTAACTGAGCTTTAAAAACTTCAAGAGTAACTGCGGCATCATATTCTGCAGAGTGTGCGTTTTCCATTTCTTTTCCACAATAGAATTTATAGGCAGCTGTTAGCGTTCGCTGTTCCATTTTATGGAAAATATTTTGGATATCGATTAAGTTTCTATTTCCAACAGAAAAATCATGTTCACATCTTAAGAATGCTTCTGCAAGAACAGGAATGTCGAACTTACTTGAATTGTATCCGCCTAAATCTGCATCGCCAATAAATGCGGCAATATCATTTGCTAACTCAGCAAAAGTTGGTTCTTTGGAAACCATTTCTTGCGTAATTCCAGTAATCTCAATTGATTCTTTCGAAATTGCAATTTCAGGATTTATGAGTTTTCGGTAACGTTCTTCCGTTCCGTCTGGGTTTGTCTTAATAAGCCCAATTTCAATGATTCGATCTTTGGAAACATCTAATCCAGTAGTTTCTAAGTCGATAACGATGAACGCCTTTTTTGTATTGTCTAACATTGCTTTTAAATTAAAAACCCTCCCAAAAAATTGAGAGGGTTTGTTTTTTATTCAGTTTTCAAAGAAACAAACTGATACGGAATGTATTTTTTGTCTTTATCAAAATCTTTTTCATAAACTGGTCCATCAACAATTGCACTAACAACTACAATTGTTACTTTGTCTTTAAATTCAGACTTAGATTGAAAGTAAGACAATAAATCATATTTCATGTTTTCAGCACGAGCACGCGTTAAGTCTTCATTTGAAGCAAATGTTTTTGTTGGAACACGAGAAGCTGAAGAGTATACATTGATTGTTATTTTCTCACGGCCTTCTGCCAATTGTGATTCTACTTCACTAACAAATCGGCGCAAGTCACCTTTAGAAACTGTTAGTTTATTTAAGTTATATCCAAAGTTGTGTTTGAATTCTAAGTTCGGGAAGTTTTTCACGACAACTATTGGAATAGTATCAACCAATGTAGTGTCAATTGGTGGAACAATTACCATTGCTTTTGGATCTAGTGTAAATTCACGGTATACTTCTGTGTATTCTTTGTCACAATCTGTTTTAAATGTTTCTCTGTGGAATTTTTCTTTTTGTCCGTCTGCACTGAAAATCAATTCATATTCATGACAAGGTTCTAAAGAACTCAAGAAAACACCATCGCGTGTTCGAGGAAATACTTTTCGTTCCAATTTGTTCCCGCAATCTAAACAGTTAATTGTAAGTGAAACGTTCTCTGGAAGTGGTTCGCCATTTGGCGTATTAATTTTTCCTCGTAAAGCTGAAATATTTTTCATTCCCATGTAGTTATTTACTACTTGGTAAATATCTTTTTCACCAAAACCACCATCTCTGTCTGATGTTAAATAACCCGTATAGCCATCAATAGTTGTGGTGTAAAAAATATCATCGACGGTTGAATTTGTTGGAAAACCTAAATTAATTGGATTTGAGAATGTTCCATTTTCGTCTGCTATAGTTACAAAAATATCAAATCCGCCCATACTTTTTTCATTGTTAGAAGAGAAGTAAAGTGTTTTGTTGTCAACAGAAATAAAAGGCGATTCTTCGTCAAATTTAGAGTTAACAATTGGCCCCATATTGATTGGTTTAGACCAAGATCCGTCAGCTAATTTATTTGTTTTGTAAATATCTCTACCTCCATATCCGCCTTTTCGGTTTGAAGTAAAATACATTTGCTGACCATCTGTAGAGAACGTACAATGTGTTTCCCAATTATCTGTATTCACATCTTTTACTTCGTAATGTTCAACTTCTTGAAATTTATTAGTTGAGAAATCTGAATAAAAAATATCACCATTACCTAATACATCTTGGTAAATGTATACACGTCTTTCATCCGGACTAACAGCCATTGTAGCTTCATTTTGTAATGAATCACAGAATTCTAATTTTAATGGCATTGTCCATGTTCCATCAAAATCTTTAAAAGAAACATAAATATCTTCTGGGTGTAAATTATTTCTCGGGTCAATTCCTATGTCGCTTTCTTTGTTATTCCATTCTCTTCGTGAAGTATAATACAAAGCAGAGCCATCAAGAGAAACTACCGGAGAATATTCGGGCATTCCAGAATTTACTGAGCTTCCAACGTTTTCAAGGCTTACTTTTCGTGGACTAGCCATTTCTTTTTCAGCAATATCACATTGTTTTAAGAAAGATTGACTAAAAAAAACAAATTCAGAGCTGCTTTTAGATTGTGCAATAAATTTAGTGTAATACTCGCGTGCTTTTGGTAAATCACCAGCCATGTGGTAGCAATGTCCTAAGTGATACAAAGCATCTGTTGGAGCAGCCGTTTCGTTCGGACTAAACATATCGTAGTTTTTGTCGATTTCAACAACCGCTTTTTCTAAATGAGAAATGGCAGCAATATAGTTTTTAGACATTTCCATATAAATAAAACCTCTGCGGTAGTTATAATTAGAACTATTGGGCTTAAAGGTCAATAATTTATCCACTACTCTTCCAGCTTGAAAATAAAAACCATCTTGAAGCATAAGCGAACTTTCTTCAACGAGTTTAGATTCATTGCCTTCAGCAATTAATTGGTCTACTTTTTTATCGTCGAACTGTCCAAAAGCAAAGAATGGAAGCAGTGCTAAAATAATTAATCTAATCTTTTTCATGTGTAATAGTATATGATGACAAATTGTATCGGTTTGTGATACGGTGTAAGTTTGTAAAGGTTACAATTCTCTGTTCACATCAAATTGTTCTAAGTAATCTGCAACTCTTCGAACAAATTGTCCGCCAAGCGCTCCATCAACAACGCGGTGATCGTAGGAATGTGACAAGAACATTTTGTGACGAATACCAATAAAATCTCCATCTGGAGTTTCAATTACTGCCGGAACTTTACGTATTGCTCCTAAGGCTAAGATTGCAACTTGAGGTTGATTGATGATTGGTGTTCCCATTACGTTTCCAAAAGTTCCAACATTTGTAACGGTGTAAGTTCCACCTTGAATATCTTCTGGTTTCAATTTGTTGTCACGCGCATTTCTTGCTAATTCGTTCACAGATTTTGCAATACCAGTTAAATTCATGCGGTCTGCATTTTTGATAACCGGAACGATCAAGTTCCCTGATGGAAGAGCAGTTGCCATTCCAATGTTGATGTCTTTGCGTTTAATAATTGTTGTTCCAGAAACAGCAACGTTAATCATTGGGAAGTCTTTAATTGCTTTCACAATTGCTTCCATAAAAATTGGCGTATATGTTAAGTTTTCACCTTCACGTTGTGCAAACCCTTTTTTTGTTTTTTCGCGCCACATCACCACATTTGTCACATCTGCTTCAACGTATGAAGTTACGTGTGGAGAAACATGAGTAGACATTACCATGTGTTCGGCAATTAGCTTACGCATTCTGTCCATTTCGATGATTTCATCTCCTGGATTTGGAAGAACTATTGGTTCCTTGATATTATTTAAGAAAGAAAATCCGTTTGAACTTGCCTGAGCTGAAACTACTGCTTTTTGATTTGCAACAACCGGAGCGGCTTCAACTTTTGCAGGTATAGCAGGTGCATTAGATTTGTTTTCAACGTAGGAAAGAATGTCGTTTTTCGTTACTCTTCCACCCATGCCTGTTCCGGCAACTTGGTCAATTTCGCTCATTGAGATGCCTTCTTTTTCAGCAATTGATCGAACTAGAGGTGATATAAACTTTCCATTTGCTCCATTTTTTTCAATTGAAACTATTTGCTGAGCTGTATCAACTGCTGCTTGAACGGTTTTTTCAACTACTGCTGTTGGCGTTTCAACTTTTTGAGCTACAGCACTTGGTTGTGTATCGCCATCAGTTGAAATGATTGCGATTACATCACCAACTTGAGCAACTTGGTCTTTGTCGAACAAACATTGAACCAAAATACCTGCAGCTTCTGAAGGAAGTTCGTTGTCCACTTTGTCTGTTGCAACTTCAACTAAAGGTTCGTCCATAGCAACGGAGTCGCCTACATTTTTTAACCAGTTCGTGATTGTTGCTTCTGTTACTGATTCCCCCATTTTTGGGAGACGGATTTCGAATTGTGCCATAATTTAACTACGGTATCTTAAAATTTTCAGCACAAAAATAAGGTAAAAAAAACGAATAATTAACACTGAAATGCTAGTTATCTAAGTTTTTCCAATTTTTTGATAAAATACGCACATCCATCCAAACGGAATACTCGCGTGCATACAATAGGTTTAGCTTCATTCTAACTGAGTTATCGAGTTCATTCAGATATCCATATGGAGAAAATATTCCGGGTTTCAATTTGGGTAAATCACTTATTTTTTCAGATTTTGCTTTGTAACTTACAAGGGTTTTTGTTCCAGAAACTAAACCAAAGGCATTTTTTATAAAAAAAGTTTTGTTTTTATAGATCCAACAACTTAGCGGGAAACTAACAATTGAAAGCATTCCGACAATAAAATCTAATGTTCTTTTCTGTCTTATTTTTCCTTCTTGCGTTATCGCATTAACGTCAATTATGTATAAGTCGCCCGCAGTTTCGATTGAATTTGAACCAATTAAAAAAGAACTATCCGGTTGCGCAATCTTGAAATCGATGTTTTGATGTGGAATTGCGATCATCCAATCAATAATTTCTTGAGCTGTGGTGTCTTTTGCACTAAAAACAATTTCATCTATTCGCTGAACGTGTGCAATTTGCCCGAGATTTGAAATATGTAAATTTGAATCTGCTGAAGCGTTTACTTTTACATGAATTAATTCGTCAATTTTACTTTGTGTTTGTTTCAATAGGCAAGATATGCGTGTAAACTCTTCCTCATTCGAAACAATTGCAAAACGGGTTTTCTGTGTTCCGTTTAACTTGAAACGTTTTCCAATTGCGAAGTGAAGAAAAATGCGCGATAAGATATAATAGATTGTTATCCAACAGGTTCCTGTGAGAACGTAGAGGCGTGAAAATTGCCATGATTTGGGGAATAACGCATACAATATTAAAATGAATGCAGTTCCTAAAAACGGAGCTGCTAAATATTTTTTTAAGCGGAGTGGATAATCGTAGCCGCCTTTGAATAAAACGGAAAGCATCCAAATTGCTGTATAACATGTTATTAGCGGATAAAAAATCTTTTCTGGGAAATGGATATTACTAGAGCGCCAATAATTTGCCAGGGCTAACAAACCAATCAACAGATGGAAAGAGTCGATTAAAGGCAAGGTTATCTTTTTTACAAAGCGAGCAAAAATTGCCAATCCAGCTCTAAAATAGATTGCGCAGTTAATCAAGAAAGAAAAAAGTTTGGCGTTTTTTTGCGTGAAATGTTTACTCGCAAAAATTATCATCGCTCGGTAGAAAACAAACACATAATTGACCGAGCTTTTCTTGGTGCTTTCTCCTTTGTAATGAATGATTCGTGTTTCAGGGAAATAAACATTTGTATATCCACCTTTAATTATTCTGTAACTCAGATCAATGTCTTCGCCATACATGAAAAAATCTTCATCGAGGAGTCCAACTTTATCTAAAGCTTCTTTTCGCATGAGCATAAAAGCACCACTTAGAATTTCTACTTCGTTGGTTTCAAATTCACTTAAATAACCTAAGTGGTAGCGTCCAAATATTTTCGATTTGGGGAAAATTCGCGCAATGCCAAATATTTTATAAAATGCAACGGCAGGAGTTGGAAGTCCGCGTTTAGATTCGGGAAGAAAAACGCCTTTTCCATCTACCATACGCACACCTAAGCCTCCAACTTTCGGATGCTCGTCCATGTATGCAACTATTTTCAGCAAAGTATCTTCTTCAATAACCGTATCCGGATTTAAAAGTAATTGATACCTGCAATTAGATTGCTCCATTGCTTGGTTGTTTGCTTTCGAAAATCCTTTGTTGTCTTTATTAGCAATAACATTTACGTATGGGAATTTCGCGCGCACCATTTCTACTGAACCGTCAACAGAGTTATTGTCTACTACCCAAACTTCGGCAGCTTCTAATTTCATTGCTTTTTCGAGGGCGTTCAAACATTGCTCTAGGAAAAAAGAGACATTGTAATTTACAATAATGACCGCTATTTTACTTTGGTTTTCCAAGTGTTATTTTATTGCAATACATGAAATTTCTATTGGAACATCCATCGGTAATCTACTCACTTGAACAGTTTCGCGAGCCGGAGGAATGTTACTAAAATAAGAAGCATAAACGCTATTCATTTGCGAAAATTGCCCGAGATCAGTCATAAATATAGAACATTTAACAATGTTGTCTAAATTCATGTCGACTTCATTTAGCAGGGTTTCTATGTTTTTTAAAATTCGATTAGTAGCTTCTTCAATTGTTTTTATTTCTAATTCGCCTGAAAAAGGGTTCAGGGGAATCTGTCCGCTAACATAAACGGTGTTTCCTGAAACTATTGCTTGACTATATGGTCCGATTGGAGCAGGAGCTCCTGGTATTTGTATTGCTTTTTTCATGTTCTTTTTTGCAAGTTTAGTAATTTTGAGTCAGGATGCAGATACTTTTAGTTGATAATTACGATTCGTTTACTTACAATTTACTTCATTATTTGGAGTCGGTTGAAGGACTTGAAGTGCATGTGCGCATGAACGATGAAATTGAAATAGAAGAAATTAAAAATTTCGGAGCAGTTGTTTTTTCTCCCGGACCAGGCTTACCTAAAGATGCCGGAAAATTAATGGAGCTTATTTCGGAAAGTATTTCTTTAAAAAAGCCTATTCTAGGTGTTTGTTTAGGTATGCAGGCAATTGGGGAGCATTTTGGAGCCAAATTATTCAATCAAGTTTTGGTAAAACATGGAGTTGCAGAAAAATGTGTGTTAATTTTAGATTCGCCGTTGTTTAAAGGATTGCCCACAAATTTTAAAGTTGGTTTGTATCATTCGTGGGCGGTTGATCTTTCTGAATGTGAAAGTTTGGAAGCCCTTGCTTATTCAGAAAACGAGGTGCTTATGTCGTTTCAAAATTTAGAAAAGCAAGTTTTTGCGGTTCAATTTCACCCAGAAAGTATTCTAACAGAACACGGAAGATTAATCATTGAAAATTTTATTAACTTCGCACTACTTGCCAAAGTTGAAACTGTTTAATTGGCAAATTTTTTAATAAGTCAAACCAAAATAAAAATTAAAAAAATGAAAGTAGTATTATTTATTGGAGCTTTTTTATTCTCTTTTGCTTTAAAAGCTCAATCGTGTCTTGGAACTTGGATTACAATTGATGATGAAACAGGTAAGAAAAAGTCGAAAGTTGAATTGTATAAAAAAGACGGAAAGTTGTATGGTAAAATTATTTACCTCTATCCGCGAGAAGGTCGAGAAGATAATCCGAAATGCAAAAAATGCACAGACGACCGTAAAGATCAACCATTAGTTGGTTTACAGATTGTTTGCGGTTTAGTTTGGGATGGTTCTGAGTGGGAAGATGGAACAATTGTAGATCCGGAAAACGGAAAAATTTACACGTGTGGTATTTGGATAGACAAGAACGACTACAATAAACTTAATGTTCGCGGATATGTTGGTCCTTTTTATAGAACTCAAACATGGGTTAAAGCAGATTAATATTTACTAGAAACAGAATTGAACCGTTCAGAAATGTTCGGTTTTTTTGTTTTAAACACGCTCTAAAACGTATTCAATTAGCGCATTCATTTCTGAAGTGTAACCTTTTGAAAATTCCATATTAGGACGGTTTGCCACACCTAAACAGATGGTTGCCACTTCATGTCCGAGTGCTTTCCCTAATGAAAACAATGCTGAGCTTTCCATTTCGAAGTTTAAAATTCTGTTTTCGTCAAATCGAAATTCTGCCAAACGTTCGTTAATTTCAGGATTCACCAATCCCAAACGAAGCGCTCTACCTTGAGGTGCGTAGAAACCAGAACTTGTTACGGTTATTCCTGAATTGGTTTTTTCAGAATACAGTTTAGTGTATAAACGCGAACTTGCTTCAACTGCATATGGAATTATGGTATTCGGAAGTTCGGAAAATGCATGAAAAAACTGAGCTAATTCTTGTTCTTTTTCTGAAAAAGTAATCGGATAAAAATGTGCTACATTGTCTAAACCAACTGCATGCGAACTTAAAATATAACTATGAACGGGAATGTCGCTTTGAAGAATTCCACAAGTTCCAATTCGAATTAAATCTAGTTTTCGGTGAGTGGGTTTGTTGTTTCTTGTTATTAAATCGATGTTAGCTAGGGCATCAATCTCGTTAATTGTGATGTCAATATTATCGGTGCCAATTCCGGAGGAGATTGCAGAAATTCGTTTTCCTTTAAATGTTCCTGTGTGACAAACAAATTCTCTATGTTGCGATTGGTGTTCGATGGAATCAAAAAAGTTAGAAACCAAAGCCACTCGGTCTTGGTCTCCAACTAAAATTACGATATCTGCAAGTTGCTCAGGTTTTAAGGCTAAATGATACACTTCGCCTTTTGCGTTAAGAACCAATTCTGATGCAGGATATTTCATACTAATTATCAATTATCAAGAAGAAATAGTAAAAGAATCTTCTAATCTTCCAGTTTTTTAATTTTTTATACTTCCAAATACTTTCGACAACAAATCGCTTACGCGCGCCATTGGATCTAAGCGAATTTTATTTTCCTCTTTTTCAACCATATTAAATAAACCAGAGGTTGCACGTTCGGTTACGTATTTATTTAGATCTGGATTTAATTTTTGTCCGCCAGTTAAAGTCATCGCTTGGTTGTACTTAGTAATAATTGGATTCCAGTAGTCTGTTAATTTTACTGTAGCAATTGCAGCAGCAACTTTTGGAGCAAATGCTTCCATTAATTTTGTTTGCGTATTGTCTTTAAGAAATCTGGTTGCAGCACCTTGTCCGCCATTCAAAATAGAAAAGCCATCAGTTACAGACATTCCTAAAATAGCATCTTTAAAAATTGGCAAAGCTTCCTTAGTTGATTCTTCAGCTGCACGGTTCAATGTCAATTCAAATTTTTCAACTTGAGCTGTTAACCCTAAATCGATTGCTTTTTCTTTCACTTTTAAAGCATCTGGAGGGAACGGCAAACGAATATCTGCGTTATTCATAAATCCATCAACTACAGATGTTAGGTTTACAGAATTTTGAATTCCAACGGATAATGCTTCTTTCAAACCTGAAATCACTTCTGTGTTTGTTAAAGAAGGTTTCGTTGTTGTTGGCTCTGTGATTGCTCCAGCAGCACTTTCTAATACATCGCATGCATTTAATCCAATAAATAAACTGGAAACCAAAACCGGGATAATGAACTTTTTCATAATTTTATACTTTTAATAGGTCAAACATAATACAAATAAAACACCTAAGCAAAATTCAAGCCATGACAACAGCAGAAATAATTTCAATCGGGGATGAGCTACTTATCGGTCAAACAATCAACACAAATGCTTCGTGGCTTGGTCAGCAATTTGCCCTGAATGGAATCAAAGTTTTAAATGTGACAACTATTTCAGATGACCGAACGGCTATCATGGACGCGTTTGCAATTGCATTAAACAGAAACGAAATTGTTGTGGTTACTGGTGGTTTAGGTCCAACTAAAGACGATATTACTAAAACAGTCTTGTGCGAATATTTTCAAACTGATTTAATTATAAACGAGGAAGTTTTGGAACAAGTGAGTGCTTTTTTTGAAAAAAGAAACCGTCCAATGTTGGAAGTAAATCGTTTACAAGCCGCAGTTCCAAAAGCGTGTGTAGTTTTAAAAAACAAAAACGGAACAGCTCCTGGTATGTTGTTTCACGACAATCATAAGGTGTTAATATCTATGCCTGGTGTTCCTTATGAAATGAAATCCATCTTTTTGGAAGAGGCGTTGCCATTAATTAAATCGCAGTTTAAGACAATCGATTTGTTTCATAAAACTGCAATGGTTCAGGGAATTGGCGAATCCTTTTTAGCGGATCAAATGGAAGATTGGGAAAATCGAATACGCGCTGAAGGCTTGAGCTTAGCTTATTTACCATCTCCGGGAATGGTTAAATTGAGAATAACTTCATTCAACGGAAATGTTGATGAAGTAAAAATTGACGCATATTTTAAGGAACTTTCTGAAACTTTACCAAAACATGTTTGCGCAACAAGTGAAGAATCTTTGGCTGTTACAATTGGTAAGCTTTTGTTAGAACGAAAAGAAAAAATTGGTTTGGTTGAGAGTTGCACTTCTGGAGCCGTTTCGGCTGCCTTAACGAGTGTTCCTGGAGCTTCAAAATATGTAGAAGGCGGCTTGGTAACTTACAGTTATGCCTTAAAAGAACAGTTGGTTGGCGTTAAAGCAAAAACCTTGATTGAATTTGGAGCAGTTAGTGAAGAAACAGTCAGAGAAATGGCTGAGGGTGGTCGAAAAACAATGAAGGTAGATTGGTGTATTGCAATTAGCGGAATTGCAGGTCCGGATGGCGGCACTGAAGACAAGCCTGTGGGAACAGTTTGGTTTGCAATTTCAGGAAAAGACCGAACTTTTGTTAAAAAGTTTTTATTTGGTGATAATAGAGAGAGAAACGTGCAAATGAGCGTGTTAACGGCTTTAAATTTATTACGCTGTGAGATTTTAAAATTAAATAATTGAAAAAAAATCAAAAGGTTTTGTCAATTCAGATAAAATGCTTTTCTTTGCACCCGCTTTTACATTAAGGAAAAAAACAAATATACAATGTCACGAGTTTGTCAAATTACAGGAAAGTCGGTTATGGTTGGAAACAATGTTTCTCACTCAAACCGCAAAACTAAACGCAAGTTTTACCCGAACTTGTTAACTAAGAAGTTCTACATTCCAGAGCAGGATGGTTTCATTACGTTGAAAATATCTGCAGCTGCATTGAGAACAATTAATAAGAAAGGTATTTCTGCGTGTTTGAAAGATGCACGTGAGAAAGGGTATTTAAAATAATTCAGATTTCAAGTCGAGGGACTCAATCATAAAAGTTTATAGCAATGGCTAAGAAAGCAAAAGGTAATCGAATCCAAGTGATTTTAGAATGTACAGAGCACAAATTGTCAGGAATGGCAGGTACGTCTCGTTACATTACAATGAAAAACCGTAAGAATACTCCAGATCGTTTGGAGATCAAGAAATTCAATCCGGTATTGAAGCGTTATACAGTTCATAAAGAAATTAAATAATCATTTGTCATGGCAAAGAAAGTAGTAGCATCGTTACAAAAAGGAGGTGGTAAGGAACACACCAAAGTAATCAAAATGGTGAAGTCTGACAAAGGGTCGTTCACGTTTAAAGAAGAAATCGTTCACAACGATAAAGTAAAAGATTGGTTCACTAAGTAATTCATTACTTACTAGATATTGTATAAAACCCTTTTCTAAATTCTAGAATAGGGTTTTTTTATTTAACAGAATCTCTCAGAACAAATTTTTTAAGTTTGAATTCAAAATTAACTTCCTTTTTCACAGGTATAATTAGTTGATTTAATTTCTAGACTACCTAAAAAATATAATTTTTAGAAATTTTACATGCAATTTTTTCAAAGTTTTATGTAATTTAGAACCTAGAATCAAATAAATAAAAAATATTTATGGCCTTATTTGGTTGGTTTTCGAAAGAGAAAAAAGAAACGCTCGACAAAGGATTGGAAAAAACGAAAGAAAGTTTTTTCGGTAAAGTTACACGTACAATAGTAGGTAAATCTAAAGTTGACGACGAGGTTTTGGATCAGTTGGAAGAAGTTTTGATTTCTTCTGACGTGGGTGTAAATACAACTTTGAAAATTATTGACAGAATAAATGAACGAATTTCTCGCGATAAGTATGTTGGAACAGAAGAATTAAATACTGTTCTGAAAGAAGAAATTGCAGGTTTACTTTCTGAGAGCGATAGCAGCGGACCGCAAGAATACGAGTTGCCAAACCACAACGGAAATCCACATGTTATTATGGTGGTAGGTGTAAACGGAGTTGGAAAAACCACTTCAATTGGAAAGTTAGCAAATCAATTTAAAAAGTCAGGCAAAAAAGTGGTCTTAGGTGCCGCAGATACTTTTCGAGCAGCAGCTGTTGATCAATTAATTATTTGGTCTCAACGAGTTGATGTGCCAATTGTTCATCAAGGAATGGGAGCCGATCCGGCATCTGTTGCTTTCGATACACTTTCTTCAGCCAAAGCTCAGGGCGCCGATGTAGTGATTATTGATACCGCTGGTCGACTTCACAACAAAGTTAACCTCATGAATGAGCTATCGAAAATAAGTCGAGTAATGGAAAAGGTTATTCCCGACGCCCCGCATGAAATTCTTTTGGTTTTAGACGGATCAACCGGACAAAACGCCTACGAGCAAGCCAAACAATTTTCAGCAGTTACACCAATTACAGGTTTAGTTATTACAAAATTAGATGGAACTGCAAAAGGAGGAGTTGTAATTGGAATATCAGACCAAATGAACGTACCTGTTCGTTTCATTGGAGTGGGCGAGGGAATTGATGATTTACAAGTGTTTGACAAAAAAGAATTTGTAGAATCTTTTTTCAATTATTGAATTTCTGTCGATATTTTACAGTTTTTCGTCGAAAAAAACACAACATTAGGATATAATTTCATAATATTGGGTTGCTAAAACTAGCGCGATAAATTTTATCGTGATAGCTATAAAATTATTAATTATGATGAAAACTAGACTAACGAAAGTGAAAGCTTTATTAGCTTTGTTTATTGTAACTATTCTCTCTTCAGTTGCAATTGCTCAAACTCCAAGTGCTGTAATACGTTGTTATACAGACCAAGTAGATTCTATACTTCATGCGAGTCATCCAGAAATGGAATCGTCAGAGCAGTTCGAGGAATGGTTAGAAGATGAGGTGGCTTTCCGAGCTTCGCATAAAATTATTGGCGGAGTTTACCAAATTCCAGTTGTTTTTCACGTTATACACAATGGTGAAGCAGTTGGAACTGGAGCAAACATAAGTTATGCCCAAATTTTATCTCAAATTGATGTTTTGAACGAAGATTTCAGAAAAATATTTGGTTCAAACGGTTACAATACCAATCCAGTTGGTGCAGATACTCAAATTGAGTTCTGTATGGCGCAAAGAAGACCAGATGGGTCTGCTTTTCCTGGAGGAGAAAATGGAGTAAACCGAATCAATAGAAATACTGTTGGGTTTCCAGCCGGACCATACACACAAGGTGTAATGGATGGAACTATTAAGACGTATACTTACAACGGAGGGGTTGCAACTGCAACACGTGGTTGGATTCCGAGTAAATACATGAATTTTTGGAGTGCAGCTTTATCAGGTGGATTATTAGGTTACGCACAATTTCCAACGTCTCCTCTAGGAGGAATGGGGTGCGGTGCTCAGGCTGATGCAACAGATGGTGTTGTAATGTTATACAATTCTGTTGGAAAATCGGCTGTTTCGGGATATCCACCACCATATAATGAAGGTAGAACAGCAACACATGAAATTGGACATTGGTTAGGATTACGCCATATTTGGGGCGATGGTGGTTGCACGGCTACTGATTATTGCAACGACACTCCACCTGCTGCAGGTTCTAATGCTGGTTGTCCAGTTGGTATAAATAGCTGTACTGCAGCGCCTGATCAAGGTCCTGATATGATTGAAAATTATATGGATTATTCAGACGACCTCTGTATGAACATATTTACAAATGATCAAAAACAAAGAATGAGAGCGGTTTTGGAAGGTTCGCCTCTTCGACTAGCTTTAATTAATTCGGATGCTTGTACGCCTCCGAACGTGAGCGACGCGTCTATAACAGATGTGTTTAATCCGATTGGAGATAATTGTATCGGAAGTATTATTCCAAGTGTGCAATTGAGAAACAGAGGTAGTACAAACTTAACAACAGCTACAATTTCTTATCAAATTGATAATGGAACAGCTACAACTTTTGCTTGGACAGGAACTGTTGCTCCGGGTGCTAGTTTAACGGTTGCACTTCCAAATTTTACTTCAACAGTTGGTCAACATGTTTTCAAATCATTTACAACCGTTCCGAACGGTGTAGTTGATCCATTTCCAGGGTCAGATACATCAGAAATAGTTTTTGTTATTTCGAATGGAATTGTTCCTAACTATACGCAAGATTTCGAAGGTTCATCTTTTCCGCCAGACAATCGTTGGAATATAGTGAATGGAGGTAATACTTGTTTCAGATGGACAGCTGCTTCTGGAATTTCTTCAACTGGTGTTTTCACAAACAACATTGCTCAAATGCCTTGTTTTGGAAATAACAATACAGCAGATATTGATGATTTTAGAACACCAATTTTCTTAGTTCCGTGTAATGCAACGGCTCTTACTTTTAGGTTCGATGTTGCATATAGAAAAAGAGTTGCTGCTTCTAACGACCGTTTGCAAGTTGATATTTCTACAGATTGTGGACTAACTTGGACGAATATCTACAACAAATCAGGAACGTCTGTGGTTCCAAATGTTTTACAACAGAACGCAACAGTTTTAGCTACAGAATATTTTCCTACAATTGCAACAGATTGGAGAACAGAAACATTAAATTTAATGCCTTATGTTTCGGCAGTTTCAGATCAAGTTCGCTTTAGATTTAGAGGTACATCTAACAACGGAAACAATATTTTTATCGATAACGTAAGATTTGAAGGAACTACATCTGGTGAAATAAATGTTGTTCAAACAGCAACAGATATTCTTGATGGTGGATTTTCTTCCGTACCCTCAACGCAAGTCGGATCTTCAACAAATGTAACTTACACTATACAAAATACTGGCACAACGAACCTTGTTCTTACCAATCCGATTACAGTTACAGGAACTGGTTTAGCATTAGTAACTGGTTTTGGTTCAACTACAGTTGCTCCGGGTGCCACAACTACATTTACAATAAGCTTTAGTCCGTTGGTAATTGGAAATACAGTTGGAAATGTGTCTTTCGCAACAAATGATTGCGATGAAGGAACATATAATTTCGCATTAAATTGTAGTGCAACTCAAAATCCTCCGGTGGCTAATTTTACAGCAACACCCTTAATTTCGTGTGCTGGTACAACAGTAACATTCACAAACACATCAACCAATGCAACTTCCTATTCTTGGAGTTTTGGGCCGAATGCAACACCTACTACTTCAACAGCAACAAATCCAACGGTTACTTTTTTAACAGGAACTCATACAATTACTTTAACTGCAACAAATGGATTCGGATCTGATGGTGAAACGAAAACGAATTATATTACAGCAGTATCTGCTGCAGGAGCTGTAGCTCTTCCTTTAACAGAAGGATTTGTTGCCGCAACTTTCCCTCCTACAAGTTGGAGTATTATTAATACGAATGCTTCTTTAACTTGGGTCCGCTCTGCTACAGTTGGTGTGGCGCCAACAGCAGGGAACTCAATGTTTTTTAATAATTTTGCTATCAATGATGCTGATGATGATCAGGTTTTAGTTAGACCCTTATTGTTTACTGGTTTAATTTCTGCTCAAATGCAATTTAGTGTTGCATATGCTCCATATGACGCAGCCAATTTTGATGGACTAGAAGTTTTAGTTTCAACCGACTGTGGTGGAACTTATACTTCAGTATATTCTAAATCAAATACAGTTTTAGCAACTGCTCCTGCAATTACTACTGCATTTGTTCCAACAGCTGCTCAATGGAGAACTGAGACAGTAGATTTAACTGCATTCGTTGGTCAGCCCAATGTTGTCATTTCCTTTAAAAACTTATCTGGTTATGGAAATAATTTATATGTTGATAATATTAATATTACAGGTGTTGCAGCTACAGCTACAGCAAATTTCACGATGGCACCAAGTCCTGCTTGCCAAGGTCAAACTGTAACTTTCACAAATACTTCAGTTGGAGCTACAACTTGGAACTGGAATTTTGGACCAGGTGCAACGCCAGCAACAGCAAATACTGTCGGACCGCACACTGTTACTTATTCAACTTCAGGTGTAAAACCTGTTTCTTTGTTAATCAATGGAGGAAGTACTTCAAATCAAAATTTAACAGTGAATGCTTTGCCAGCAACACCAACAATTACGGCTGGTGGCGCAACTACATTCTGTGCAGGTGGTTCGGTAACGCTAACGGCTTCTGCAGGAACAACATACTTGTGGTCGAACGGAGCAACAACAGCTTCAATTAGCGCTACAACTGGAGGAACTTATTCTGTTCAAATTACAAATATTGCAGGTTGTCAATCATTGGCATCTGTAGGAACAACTGTTACAGTGAATGCTTTGCCAGGAACACCAACAATTACGGCTGGTGGCGCAACTACATTCTGTGCTGGAGGTTCGGTAACGTTAACAGCTTCTGCAGGAACAACATACTTGTGGTCGAACGGA
>JANNWW010000108.1:0-11428 GCA_031409255.1 Crocinitomicaceae bacterium | reverse complement strand
CCAGGATTCAAACGTTGTAATTGCGTTAGTGTTAAGCCGTATTTTCCTGCAATACGATTAAACGTGTCGCCACTGCGAACTGTATAATATTTCTTTTGAACCTTAACTGCAGTAGGAGGAGTTAGATCTTCAGGTTCAATTTTTTCAAGCGTTGAAGTATCAGCTGGCTCCGGATCGTTTGTTTTATCTAGCTCGCGATCAGGAAAATTTGGCCCTTCAATTGTGGTTGTTTGTTTTTGCTGAATTTTCAAAAGCGCACCTGCATTAACAGATGTATTTGGTAAATTATTCCACTTCACAATTTCATCAACAGAGACGCTATATTGAGTTGCAATTCTGCCCAAACTTTCTCCCTTTTTCACTTTGTGATAGATGTAAGTATAATTTGCAACTGGCGGTTCTAATGTGTTATTATTTTGGTTCGTGTTGTTTGTTCCGTTATTTGTGGTTCCACCTCCAGAAGAAATTACTGTTGCGTTGGTGGGGTTTTTCACAACCGCATTAATTGGCGGATTTCCACCTTGACCATACATTTTAACCTCCAAATCGTAGAGTGAATCTTCTAAACTCACAAGCACTCCAATTTTTTCTAACGGACCTGTAATGCACTGTTTAGGTTCGGTTCTAGGAATGTAGGATGTTTTATAAATTGGGTTTAAACCTTGAATCTCATCTACAGACCATGAAATTAATTTCTCCATTGTTTGCATGTGAACACCGCGCTTCAAACACATTGTGTCTAACTTATAATAATGAATTTTCGGATCAGCGGCAGTAATATTATGCTCTGCGTGATAAGTCAATAAATAAGATGCAGCAATAAAGTTTGGCACATAACCTTGGGTTTCTGCTGGTAAAAATGGGCGAACTTCCCAGTAGGTTCTTTTTCCACCCGAACGGCGAATTGCTTTGTTGACATTTCCTGGTCCAGCGTTATAGGCAGCCAAAGCCAAGTTCCAATCGCCATAAATATCGTATAATTTTTTCAAATAACGACAAGCAGCATCTGTTGCTTTCGCCGGATCCATGCGCTCGTCTATGTAAGAATTTTCTGTTAAACCATATTGTTTTCCAGTTCCATACATAAACTGCCACAAACCTAAAGCTCCTGCGCGTGATTTCACTTGCGGACGAAGACCACTTTCAATGACTGATAAATATTTCAATTCAAGTGGAAGACCATATTCAGCCAATTTCTCTTCATACATATCGAAATACAATTTCGATCTACCCAAAACAACTTTAGCAAAATTTCTTCTATTGGAAACAAAAAATTTAACAACCGAAAGAGACGTAGCGTTGCAATCGTAATGAAAAGTAGAAAACTCATTCATTTTTGCAAGACGTTCGCAATAAATTTCATCTGAAAAAACAGGTGCTGTTTCAGCGTCGTAATTTAGTGCATCAATGATCGAATCTGTTTTGCTGTCTTTTGAAAATTCATCGTAATAAAGCGCTAAACTTTGCTCAACCGTTCGGATAAACAGTTCACCAGAAACGGTGTCTTTCACTTTTGGAACCGGTTTTCCTTGCGCCCAAGTGTCAGTTGAATTAAAAAAACAGACAATTGTGAATAAGAAAATGAATAGATTCCGCATAATGAGGTAGTATTAATTTACAGCTAAAGTTTTACCAAAGCTGAATAATATGTTTTCGTTAAAATCGTCGGCCATGAGTTGAAGTCCCATTGGCAAACCGTTCGAATGCAAACCAGCAGGAACTGAAACAGCTGGATTACCTGTTAAATTAGCGTGAACAGTAAAAATATCTTGCAAATACATTTGAATAGGGTCTGTTAAAGAACCGCTTTCGAATGCAGTTGACGGAGTTGTTGGAAGAATGAGTAAATCGTAGTTCGCAAAAATTTCTTTGGTTTTGTTTTTAAGCAAACGACGCACTTTCATTCCTTTTGTATAATACGCATCGTAATATCCGTGCGACAAAACAAAGGTTCCGGCCATAATTCTGCGTTTCACTTCTTTCCCGAAGCCTTCTGTTCGCGACAAAACATACGTTTCGTCAACTCCTTTTGCTTCTGTTGAACGGTAGCCAAAATGAACTCCGTCAAAACGTGAAAGATTTGATGATGCTTCAGCAGTTGTTAATACGTAGTATGTTGGAACTAAATAATCTAAATATGGAAACGAAACAGCTTCAACAGTGTGACCTTCAGCGCGCAATTTATCGATTGTTTTTTCCATCATGTTGCGCACATCTTCGTCAACACTTTCATTTTCAACCGCTTCTTTTAAATACGCAATTTTCTTAGGTGCAATTGCTTCAATTGTAGAAGAAAAATCTATTTTTTTTGATGAACTAGTGCTGTCGTTTTCATCTTTTCCAGCCATTACTTCAAGTAAAAGCGCAGCATCTTCGATTGAATTTGTAAACGGACCAATTTGATCGAAAGAAGAAGCGTAGGCAATTAAACCAAAACGCGAAACCCTTCCATAAGTTGGTTTAAAACCAAATGTTCCGGTGAAAGATGCTGGCTGACGAATGGAACCTCCTGTGTCTGAACCCAATGAGGCGGTGCACAAACCAGCAGAAACAGCAACGGCAGAACCTCCAGAGGAACCTCCAGGAGTATGCGTAGTTCTTAAATTATTTTGTGTGAAACCGTAGTAGGAACTTTCGGTTGATGACCCCATCGCAAATTCATCGCAGTTTAAACGACCAATAAACAAAGCATCCTCTTTTTCTAATCTTTCAACAACAGTTGCAGAATAAAGCGATTCAAAACCTCCTAAAATTTTTGATGAGGCAGAAACTTTGTGTTTGGCGAAGCAAATATTGTCTTTTAAGCCAATCACCATTCCTGCCAATTTTCCTGCAGAACCGTTTGCAATTTTCGCATCAATTTGAATAGCTTTTAAACGAATTTCGTCTGAAAAAACCTCAATAAATGCGTTTAGCGATTTCTGTTCCTCAATTTTAGTTAAATAAAAATCGACGATTTCAACCAATGTCTTTCCTTCGGAAAGTGCTTTTTTTACCTCCGCAAACGTTCTATACATACTGAATTGGGGAAATTATTTTTTCTCTTCTGTAGCTGTTCCAGTAGCGTTCTCTTCCGTTCCGCCGTTTTTACTTGCATCCTTGAATTCTTTCACACCTCTTCCAAGGCCTTTCATTAATTCTGGAATTTTTTTACCTCCAAAAAGAAGTAAAACAATCGCTAAAATCAAGATAATTTCTGTTGCGCCTAACTTTCCCATTATATATTATTTTGTACAAAATTAAGGAAAACTGACGAAATAAAAGGTGAAAAGGTGTTAAAGTTTTGCGTATTCATTGAATTTGAGTTTAAAATCTCGTTTTTAGACGAGTAAAATTCACTTTCAAAATTTTCATTCTTGTTTATAGACCTTTCAATAAGACGAAAAACTGTTTAATCGGTTTCCGAAAGAAATAGCCAATTCCAAATAGAATCAAAAGTGTAAACCAATTTCGTGTTAAGATAACTAAAAATGACACAAATCCTTCCCAACCTTGCTCAAGTGCAGTTGCAAAACGATTTGGTTCTTCCACAACGTCAATTGGCGTTTCTGTATAAAAACCCAATTTCAAACAACTGAATGAAACGTTTTGTTCGATGTACTGCAAACGGCCTTCTGCAGATTCAATTTCTGCTTGAATTTCGCCAATTTTGGATTCAACCGACATGATTTCCTCCATGTTTTTGGCTGTTTGTAACAATTTTCGAAAACGCTCCAAAACTTCTTTTTTAGTTTTAGTGCGGGCAGTTAAATCCACAAATTCTTCCGTTACATCATCAATTGTTATGTTTTTTTCATCGATTTTCACTGCTTGCTTTTCAATAAATTCAACGATCCTATTGAACTGGTGACTTGGAACATGTATTTCCAACTCTGTTTGCTTTTGGTTTCCAATTTGCGTTGACCTTTCATTTCCCAAATAACCTTCCAACTTTTCGACTTCTTTTGCAAGTGAAAATTTTTCGGCTTTGCTGTTTTTAACTTTGAAACGAATGGTTCCGTTCCGAATAAGTTTGCGCTGATTTTTTTTAACAGAAATTGGCTTGCTTTTTCCAGCAATTTCTTCACTAGAAAAACTTTCTCCATCAGTTATCATTGCCGCTTTGTTAAGAGACTTTTCACTCATGTCACTGTTTACATTACACGATTGCAGAACAATAAAAGTTAAAAGACAGAAAGCTTTGAAATAATTGAGATTACTTTTCATATTGCTTAATTTTGGTTTACCATTTTAAAAAACACTAATTCACTTTGGAATACGCAATTTTCTTCTCCGTAAAAATTAATTTCTGCAAGCGTTCCCACTGCTCATCTGTGGGCGCAAGTATCACAACTTCAGAACCGTAACGTGTTATGGTGTTCGTTTGTAAAATTGATTGAAAAGCCTCTTGAAAATCCAATTTGGGATGTGTAATCGTTAAATTTCCTTTTTCGATAGTTAACAAACTTGGTTCAAAATATTGTCCTTCGTGGAAATTAATCACGTATTGATTAGCTGAAATACGCTTCAAAGAATTCATTGAACCAACTCCACAAATGGGAAGTTTACTTTCAATTCCATAATAATAATTTTCTCCTTCAAGCACACAAGGAACCGAATCGTTGAGTTTAATTCCGTGTAAATAATCGCCACTTACACGCAATTTAGACGATTCGCGAATTTGTTCCCGCGAAATAGATGCAATAACCATCGACTCAATTGAAATTCCTTTATCATCGATGATGTAAGTTGCCTCGCCTGTGCTACTTTTGTATTTCCCGAAAAAAATTATATCAACAATTGAAACTGTTGGTGCAAAACCGGGAATTGGATCAGAAAATTGGACGGTTCGTTGAGAGAAGCAAAAAAAATTGCTAAAAAGTAGACCGACTAAACAAACTTTTTTCATATCTTAATTTAGAAAACGGAAAATTATGCAAAAACGTTGGACAATCAAACAACAAATTAATCAAGAAACAATAGATTCAATTGTTCAAGAAATCAAAGTGTCGCCACTCATGGCCAAAATACTCGCGCTTCGCAATCTTACAACTAAAGAAACAATTGGTTCATATTTTAAACCAACACTGGAACAATTGCACGATCCTTTTTTGATGAAAAACATGCGGGAAGCTGCAAATCGCTTGAAAAGCGCTATTGAAAAGAAAGAAAAAATTATGATCTATGGAGATTATGATGTGGATGGAACAACGTCTGTTGCCCTAGTGCACAGCGTTTTAAATCCGTTGGCTGAAGTAATTTTTCATATTCCAGATCGGCACGATGAAGGTTACGGAATTTCTACCAAAGGTATTGATAGAGCTGTTGCTGAAAATTGCTCACTACTTATTGCACTCGATTGCGGAATTAAAGAAATAGAGAAAATTGCGTATGCAAAAGAAAAAGGCTTAGAGGTAATTGTGTGCGACCACCATTTACCCGGAGAAAATGTTCCCGCCTGTTTGGTCTTAAACCCTAAACAAACAGATTGCACTTATCCATACAAAGAATTGTGTGGGTGTGGAGTTGGTTTTAAACTCATGCAAGCCTTTTACGAAGTAATGCAGCTCGAAGTTGGATATTTAAACAACTTTTTAGATTATGTTGCCGTTGCTATTGGCGCCGATATGGTTCCGGTAACTGGTGAAAACAGAGTTTTAGCCCATTTTGGATTGGCCATGTTGAACGAAAATAAACGCACTGGCTTTGCAGCAATTGCAGAAAAATCGGGTCGAAAAATGCCCTATGATTTATCGAATGTTTGTTTTGTAATTGCACCGCGAATTAATGCCGCTGGCAGGTTGGAACACGGTTCAAAAGCAGTCGATTTATTGATTTCAACAAACAAAAATGAAGCACTAAAAATTGCGGAGGAAATTGAAGGTATGAATTCAAAACGTAAAAATTTAGACAGTTCGATTACCGATAAAGCTTTGGAAATTATTGAGCAAGACGAATCGTTTACAGCTAAAAAATCGACAGTTGTTTTTCACGAATCGTGGCACAAAGGCGTGGTTGGAATTGTTGCCAGTCGCTTGATTGAGAAACATTACCGACCAACCATCGTTTTAACTGAAAACAATGGAAAAGCAACAGGTTCTGCGCGTTCAGTTCAAGGATTTAACTTGTATGATGCTTTAAGTTCTTGTGCCCATTTATTGGAACAATATGGCGGACATGCTGCAGCGGCTGGTTTAACCTTATCAAAAGAAAACATTCCAGCTTTTTCTGCTTGTTTTGAAAGTTATGTACAAGCAAATTTAAAAGAAGATGAGCACGAAGAAGAAATTTTAATCGATACAGAATTGCAACTACATGAATTGTTCATTATGGGCGAATCTATGGTCAAAGTCCCGCGCGTATTAGAAATGCAAACGCGCATGGAACCTTTTGGTAACGAAAACCAAAAACCGTTTTATTTGGTTCGAAATGTATATGCATCCTCTTATCGTTTACTAAAAGAAGAACATTTGAAAATGGATGTAATGGATATTGAAACGGGCATTACGCTTCCAGCAATTGGATTCTTTATGAAAGATTCAGAAGATAAAGTTGCAGCTGGCTGTGCTTTCGACTTAGTTTTTAGTATGGAAACCAATGAGTGGAATGAACAAAAAACACTGCAATTACAAGTTAGGGATATTAGAGCGAGTGAGTAAAAAAACAACACTTTATTAAGGCTCGAAGACTAGATATCTAGTCTTCGATTTTTTATAATTATCTATAAAGTTACAAAGGAATATTCCCGTGCTTTTTCTTCGGTAAACTTTCTGCTTTGTTTTCTAACATTTTGAAAGCTAGAATCAATTTTGCACGCGTTTCCTCTGGAAGAATCACATCATCTACAAAACCACGTTCAGCTGCACGGTATGGATTCGCGAACATTTCTGCATATTCTGCTTCTTTTTCTTTCCATTTCGCTTCTATGTCTTCGGCTGCTGCAATTTCGGATTTGAAAATAATTTCGGCTGCCCCTTTTGCTCCCATCACTGCAATTTCGGCTGTTGGCCAAGCGTAATTTAAATCTGCGCCAATATTTTTTGAGTTCATTACATCGAATGCGCCTCCATATGCTTTTCGGGTAATTACTGTAATTCTTGGAACAGTTGCTTCAGAGAACGCATATAACAATTTGGCACCATGAGTAATAATTCCGCGCCATTCTTGATCTGTTCCGGGTAAGAAACCTGGCACATCTTCAATAACTAAAAGTGGAATATTGAAAGAATCGCAGAGACGCACAAAACGCGCTCCTTTTCGAGACGAATCGATGTCTAAAACACCCGCCATTGAGGAAGGTTGATTGGCAATTACTCCTATCGATCTTCCGTCTAAGCGGGCAAAACCAACAACAATATTTGTAGCAAAATCTGCTTGTACTTCACGGAAAGTTTCATCGTCAATAATACAATCAACAACTTCACGAATATCGTACGGCATGTTTGCATTTTCTGGAACTATGTTCTGAATTCGCGCTAATTTGTCTTGACTGAATGGAGCTAAACTATATTGAGGTGCTTGTTCCATCCAATTTTGCGGCATGAAAGTCATCAAATCGCGCACTTTACGCAAACATTCTACATCATTTGCAGCTGTAAAATGGTTTACTCCAGATTTTTCAGCATGTGTTTTTGCACCACCCAATTCTTCTGAGCTTACTTCTTCGTGTGTAACTGTTTTTACAACATTCGGCCCCGTAACAAACATATACGAAGTATCTTCGACCATGAAAATAAAATCTGTTAAGGCAGGCGAATAAACTGCTCCGCCAGCACACGGACCCATAATTACAGAAATCTGTGGAACCACACCTGAAGCACGCGTATTTCTATAAAAAATATCTGCATAACCTGCCAATGAAACCACACCTTCTTGAATTCGAGCGCCACCAGAATCGTTCAAACCAATTACAGGTGCGCCATTTTTAGTGGCCAAGTCTAAAATTTTACAAATCTTTTGGGCGTGTGTTTCTGAAAGTGAACCACCGAGAACGGTAAAATCTTGTGAAAAAACGTAGACTATTCGTCCGTGAATAGTTCCGAAGCCAGTAATCACACCATCGCCCGGACTTTTCATTTTATCTAAACCAAAAGATGTAGCACGGTGTTCAACGAACATTCCAATTTCTTGAAACGAATTTTCGTCGAGTAAAAGCGTTAGTCGTTCACGAGCTGTAAGCTTTCCACCCTTGTGTTGTTTGTCAATTCTAGCCTGTCCTCCGCCTAGTTTTGCAGCTTCGCGTTTTTCATGCAATTCCTTGTTCCGTGTGTTCATGTTTTGGTTTTGTGGGTTCAAAGATAAAGCGAAAAGGGACTCATTTATTTAACGGCCTCATTTTTTTCAATAAAACTATTAAAATCAACTAGAAATGAACTCTGGGATAACTCAGAAATAGTTTAACGAATCAATAAAACGTTTCCGTGTAATTGAATTCTTTCATCGTTTTTACGCGTTTTGAATTCAATTTTCCACACGTAAACTCCTTCTTGAGCAATTTTTCCGTGGTAGGTTCCATCCCAACCAAACTCAGCGTTGTTTGATTCATAGATAATTTCACCCCAACGATTAAACAATTTTAGGTTAAAATCGTATGGATCAAAACCACTAGTGAAAACTGGTTGAAAAATTTGATTGAATTCGTCTCCATCTGGCGTGAAGGTATTTGGAACGTAGTAAAGTAATAAATCATCAATTAAAATAATTGCACTTGCTGTGTCTGAACAAGCTCCAGAACCAACTATTAAACTTACAGTGTAACTTGCATATTCTGCTGGGTATGTATACGAAGGATTGAGTTGAGTTGAGCTTCCACCGTCGCCAAAATACCAAGTAGAATTTAAGCCATTTGAAGAAGTATTTACGAAATTCACAGTAGGATTTAATACTGTTGACTCAGTAGGATTGAAGACAAAGCTAGCCGTTGGACTCGTTATTACATTTGCAGTTGCAGTTTGCGTGTCTGTGCAACCCAAATTAGAAGTAACAGTTAATGTTACTGTTGAAGCGTTTTGTGCTGCGTATATATACGAAGGATTTTGAACCAAACTTGTTCCACCATCGCCAAAACTCCAACTATTTTGAGTAATACTTCCACTAGGAATAGTAGATTGATTGGTAAAAGTATGTGCACTTCCTAAGCATGCATCAACAATTGTGAAATTTGCTACTGGATTTGGATTCAAAACAACCGGACTTGTTGGACTAAAACAATTGTTTACAGCATCGTAAAATGCGCCATAAAAAGTTCCGGTTGAAACATTTGTTGGGCTAGCAATTAAATTTGCAACACTTGCCGGAGTTCCAGAAAACCAAGCTAAAACTGTTCCAACAGGAACTGTAGTTGAGGTTATGCTTGTTAAATTGAACGGTCCGCTAACGCAAGCGTTTGTTTGACTTAAGATAGGAGCTAAGCTTCCAACATTACACGGAACGGGAACATTTGTGGTAATTGCAACGCCATCTGCAGATAAATAAGAACCTGGTCCTACGGCAATATTTGAACGTGTAACATCTATTTGAAGAATAGAATTAACTGATGTAGCTACAAAGTTTGCTGAAACTGGAATCCAAACTGAGGCTACAGGCAAGTTTGCACTTGTTGCAATTAGTGCACCGTCAAGGTAAGCATTAATTGTTCCTTCGTCGTCAAAACTTTGACTTCCAAAATTTGCAGCATAATAGGTGATTGTATACGATTGTCCAACTACAAAACCGGTAACAGTTTGTTCAATTGCTTCGTTTTCAGAACCAGGAATATCGCTTAAGCCTGTCCAAGTACCACCATTTGGCGAAAATATTGCCGGAACAGTTGAAGCTCCGGAGTAGGAACTAAATGTTATATCTAAAACATCTACAGTTGGAAAACCTCCAATTCCTACACCTGGGTTTTGACCGTTGGCATTTATCCAACCTGCTGGAGTTACAGAATTTCCGGTTGCATTAGTAAACGAACCGTTCGTAACTGTTTGGGAGAAACCAACAGAACTGATTAGAAATACTAAAACAGCAGTAATTGGTTGTGTAACTTTTAAAAGAAGAGAGCTTTTCATCACTTGGAGAACTATTATTGAATTAAAATTTGTCTAATTCTATAACAACTAACGCTAATTCCTAGTGGATGGTTGCTTAAACTTTGAATTTTTATTAAAAAAATAGGTTTTTTGCTACAACAAAAAAAAGAGTCAATTTTCATTGACTCTTTTTGTACCCGAGGCCGGAATCGAACCGGCACTCCCGAAAGAACAGGATTTTGAATCCAGCGCGTCTACCAGTTCCGCCACTCGGGCATGTTCTCTACCAAATGCGCTTGGTTCGGGACTGCAAAAGTAGTTATTTATTTTTATTAGACAAATCTCTTGTTTGCTTTTTGAAATTATTTCAACACTTTCAAGCTAACAATTTCGTCACCTTTAATTATTTGAATGAAATAACAACCTGATTTTAAATCAGATAATTCGCCAATTGTGAAACTATTCTCTTCTGTTTGCCCTATTTTTGTTTCTCGAATAATTCTTCCCTGTTGATCTAAAACATTTACCTGCGCACCAGAAAGATCTCCTCTACTCCATTCGATAGTTACGTTTTCAGAAAAAGGAACCGGGTAAGCAATTAACTGATTCACATTTACTAAATCTTGTAAACCAGTGAAACTACAACCATTCAATGTTCCAGGCATGTTACTATCGAGCCAAGTTAATCTGCGCGAAAACCAGTCTTTCAACTTCTGAACCTCCTCAGCATAGGTTGCGCTTGGCGTGCCCACTTCTGGCGTGCCAGTTTGTGAGCCCATGTGTCCCCAAATTGTGTAATGCCAAGCCTGACTTTCGTTTACAACAGTTGCAACCGAATCTATTTTGGCGTGAATATATGCTTCGCTCAAAATATTTCTTCTAAAATCGTCGTAACGGCAACGTAATTCGTTCGCAAAAAGTGTGTCTTGTAATAAACGAATATACCAACCCGGTGCCTTTACATCTTGATCAACTAAAGGATACATAAATTCTGAACCGTCTTCAGAACCTGCCCACATATCTTTTTCAGCCCAATCAAAATCCCAAACCGGACCAGCTTTTAATTTTCGAACAGTTCCATCGGCCTTGTCTTTGTCTTTATAGAAATAACGACTTTTCTTAAATCCATCGCCATTTCGCGCAACTTCATTCACAATAAAATAATCGATAAAAGAGGTAACTCCAATAAACGCTCTGTAACCTAAATTAGGATCTGTAAAATTTGGACCATACAAAGCTGTTTCAAAATTATTTACATAATTGCGAATGTAAGTAACTTGTTCGGGTTCCATTTGCTGTAATTGAGGATAAACGTGAACAATATGAATATCTAAACCTGGGTAGCCAATTGGACTAAAATTTGACAACCATGAGTTTGTGTTATCCCAATAATCTATTTTCAACATGTATCCGCCAGTTACATTTGTTCCTGCAATATC
>JANNWW010000107.1:0-1800 GCA_031409255.1 Crocinitomicaceae bacterium | reverse complement strand
CCACAAAAGCATCCACAAACCGAACAGCATTTTCTTTATCAATAAATTCTTCCATGCTGCGCATCTGAATTTGAAACCGATCTTGAACACCTAAATAGCTCATTCTTATAGATTTATTTTTACTTAAATATACGAAATTCGTGGCTCGTTTTAGCTCATTAATCCCTATATTTATGGACTAATTAATGTTGGTTTTTTCACAGACTGCCATTAGGTGCAATTAAACTAAATACTATGAATTTAAAATTTTGGAAAAAAAAACAAGAACCACTTAGGGAAAGAAGTATAGAAGAAATCCGCTCTTTGTGTAAAATTCTATTCATTGATGATAAAATATTTCCAGTAGTTGAAATACTAAAAACTGAAGGATGGAATAAAACATCACGTATCAAAGATGTCGATTCTTTAGAACAAATGGAAGTTAAAGAGGCTCATGTCTTAATTGTAGACATTCAGGGAGTTGGTAAAAAACTTAAATTCAAAGACGAAGGACTGGGGTTGATAATTGCTTTAAAAACAAAATATCCTGATAAAAAGGTAATTGTTTACAGTGCAGAAGATCAGGGTAAGATCCAAGCATTTCATCCTGGTATTGATGCTGCTGACAAAAGGTTAAGTAAACATGCTGATCCTTATCAATTCACAGTAGCAGTGGAAGGATATGCTCGAGAAGCATTCTCACTTAATGAATGTGTTAAAAGAATTCAAAATCAACTAGCGAAAGAATTTGGGCTTACAGCTGAAACTGAAAAAATAATTTCAAATATGAACAAATTGTATTCTAAAAAGGATTACAGTATAGGTAATATTTCGAAAGTCTTCAATATTCAAAATGGTGCTTCTTTGGCAAATATCATTCAGTTGTTTTTTACTGTACCTAGTTGATTATGTATTATTTAATTAAAAACAATCAAGGTCAAATTATCCTTACAAATATTGATAATGAAACTATTTTAACAGACCTTCAGAAATGCAAAAGTGAATGTGAAAGAGTTTACTGCGAAGAAAGTAAAGAACATAGAAGACAAGGAAATATTAAATTGAGTTCGCATGTCATGTTTGTGTATACGACAGAAGATATGACGAACAAAATATTTAAGTATCATCTGAATGGAATAAAAATTATTGGTGAATTTATAGATTCAAATATTACAGATGTTAAAGAACTTGAAAGTCAAAAAAACAAGACGTTTAAAACACAATCTTATAAATCATAATACCAATATCCTTTTAGAACTTTACAAACTTGTTCCTCAAGATGCTTTTCGAAATGGAAATAATCATGTTGAAACCATTGAATCCATAATTAAAAACAATGGTAGGAAAGCAGCATTTACTTATCTAAAGGTTTTAAAAAGCTCAAATTTAATGAAAGCTGAATTTGAAGTTTATGAGATGTTTAACACCGAAAATCCATACCTTGACTTTATAGACCATCCAATTCATAAGGTAATTATATTAACATTGAATCCATTTTGGTTGGACCTTGTAGAAGAAAAAGTTAATATCATTATTCAATCTACTTACGAGAAAGTCAATATCGATTATAAATCAGTATACTACTCCCCATCTTTCGGACAGCTTTTAGTTCAAGTTAAGTATTGAACATTTTCACTAATGGTTTACGATAGGCTTAAAAATGGGAAATAACTTTTGGACTTGCCCCTAGGCATAGGTCGAAAAAAGTTATTCTCGTTTTTTAAGCTACTAACTGAAACACCTCGTTTGGTGTTTTGTATTTCAATGATTGATGTGTTCTTTCCGTGTTATAAAAGTCAAAATAAGCACTCAATCCTTTGT
>JANNWW010000106.1:0-10536 GCA_031409255.1 Crocinitomicaceae bacterium | reverse complement strand
ATTAAATAATGAAATCCGTCTTCATCTAAAAACTTCTTTTCAATTTCGCCTAGCGAATTAACTTTTGGACGGTAAAAATTTGTGATAATATTTTTTCTTTTCAAGGAGAAATAACATGTTTCGGGAACTGAGCTTTCCACGTGAATTTTACTTGTAATATTCACAGCTTCATCTATTCGATTAATGAAATCTGCAACTATGAGCGTAAAAGTGGTGTCTTTTGTTGCAATAAAGTTAAATCCAGGCGATAAGCTCCAACCTTCGCCCCAATTGTATCGGTAGTTTCCGTTTCCACCTTTCACATCTGCTCGCACTATGATGGTTCCGTTAAATAAGGTGTCGTCGATTACAATTTGCGACTGAATTCCCCAATTGTTTAGCTGTTGAACTTGGGGTAAATAAACAAAGGCGAGTTTTTTATCGAAATCTTCGAGACCAGTTTCATAGATTCCAACAATTCGAAATTGGCGTTGAATAGGCGTTTTTTTTACAAAATAGGCATTCAACGTGTCGTTTACTTTGTAATGTAAATCATTTGCAATTCGTTTCGAAATTAATATCTCATTTGAGTTTTCTTCCTTGAATTTTGGCAGCTTACCTTCAACAATGTAATCTTTAAAAAACCCCCAATCGTAATTTTTATCAACACCTTTTAAGACCACTCCTAAGATTTCTTTTTGATCATCTTTAGACCTAGACTGCATCAATGCGGGCTTGTAAGCAACTGATTGAAAAGATGTTACACCTTCTAAACCTTGCAGGGTTGATTCAATGGAGCTGTTTTTTTGTAAGGGTTCGGCTTCTTCAATTGTGTTTTCGCCAAACTTTTGAATAGAAATATGTGAACCAAAACCAGTAACTTTGTTGCTCACTTCGGTTTGGAAACCATCCACAACAGCAATTGTGATGATATTTACCATCATTGCAAGCGCGATACTGAAAGTAGCAATCCGTGTAATGGGGAGTGCAACTTTTCTTCCCTCGTGTTGTTGTTGAAGTTTACGAGCTACAAAAAATGTGAAACTAGTTTTTTTATTCATTGATTTTGCTAAGTTACATAAAGGTTTTTGCGTTGAGAAGTATTTGTTTACTTTTCCTCGTTTCTTGTGGTAGAAAAAAGCAGCCAGAAATTGGAATGGTTGGAAGTGTTCCGAACGCACAAAATATTCCAACACTGATTATTCGTCAGGCAGTTGATGAAGACAGATATGTAATTCCAATTGAAGAACGCAAAACGGCTGTTTTAGAAATTGCAAATGCACGAATGGATTTGTATTTAGATTCTCTTCGCGGAAAACGCGTTGCCATAGTTGCCAATCAGAGTTCAAGTATTGGTTCTGTTCATTTAGTTGACACACTTTTGGCTTTAGGAATCAATGTTCAAAAAGTTTTTGCTCCAGAGCATGGTTTTCGCGGAACTGCAGATGCGGGAGAACGGGTGTGGAGTCACAAAGATCCAAAAACGGGCGTTTCAATTGTTTCACTTTATGGCAATAACAAAAAACCACGTGCCGATCAGATTGAAGATGTAGATATTGTATTGTTTGATATTCAAGATGTTGGAGTTCGATTTTACACGTATATTTCAACACTTCACTATGTGATGGAAGCTTGCGCAGAGCATAAGAAACCGATGATTGTTTTAGACAGACCGAACCCAAATGCGCATTATGTAGACGGACCAATTCGCGACAATGATTTATCTTCTTTCATAGGAATGCATCCAGTTCCAATTGTTTATGGAATGACAATTGGCGAATATGCATTAATGATTAACGGTGAGTTTTGGCTTAAAAAAGACCAGGTATGTCAGTTATATGTTGTTCCATGTTTGAATTACACACACAAAATGAAATACGAATTGCCAATTGCACCATCTCCAAATTTGCGCTCTGATGTGGCTATTTCTTTGTATCCGAGTTTGTGTTTTTTCGAAGCTACAACGGTGAGCGTAGGTAGAGGGTCTGAACGTCCGTTTGAAATGTATGGTCACCCAAATTTTAAGAAAACGAATTTTGAATTTATTCCAATGCCTACAACAGGTGCAAAAGATCCGCTTTGGCAAAACCGATCATGTAACGGTTACGATTTGCGACAGCTGCAATCTAAACGCATGTATGAAATAAATCTTTCTTGGTTAATTAATGCCCGCGATCAGTTACAAGACAGTGTTCCGTTTATTGATCAGCGTTTGTTCTTTGATCGCTTGGCCGGCACTTCCGAGTTGCGGAAACAATTACTGGAAGGTAAGTCGGCTAAAGAAATTCGCTCCACATGGAAACCAGGAGTGGATGCTTTTTTAGAGATTCGGAAGAAATACTTGATATATAAGTAGTCAATTTTAAGAAGTGTTGTTTGAAAATAATGTATAATTATTTCATGGAGCTCAATGAAATTGGGAGGAGTAAGTAATTTTGCTTATTTGCTTATTTGCTTATTTGCTTATTTGCTTATTTGCTTATTTGCTTATTTTGAATTCAAGAAATAAATTTAATCTATGGCTCCATAAATTTTCCAATACCAAACTAACCCATTAATAACTCCACTTTCACTACCCCATCTCTATCTATTTCTTTTAGCTTCACTTTTTTAAATTGGTTTACTAATTCAACTGAAAATGCTGTTTTTACTTTCACATAATTTTCAGTGAAACCATACATAATTCCTTCTTCTTCTTCTGCTTCAAATAACACCGTTCTTTCAGTTCCTATTTGTGTTTCGTAGAAAGCGCGTTTTTTCTTTTCTGAAAGAATATGTAATTGCTGCGAGCGTGTTTTCCGCACACTTTGTGGAACAGATTCGCCTAATTTTACTGCTGTTGTATTTGCTCGTTCTGAATAAGTGAAAACATGCAAATAAGAAATGTCTAAGTCTTTTATGAAATTAATTGTATCCAGAAATTCTTCGTCTGTTTCGCCCGGAAACCCAACAATTACATCAACTCCAATGCAACAATCTGGACGTAGTTCTTTGATCGTTTGAACGCGTTCGGCATACAATTCGCGTACATATTTTCTACGCATAGCTTGAAGTAAACGGTTGTTTCCAGATTGAAGTGGAATGTGAAAATGTGGAACGAAGCGTTTTGATTTGGTTAAGGTGAAATTAATTATTTCGTTACTCAACAAATTTGGTTCAATAGAAGAAATTCTGAAGCGATCAATTCCTTCAACCCGATCCAATTCTTGAACCAAACCATAAAAATTCTCTTTTCCTTCCTGACCAAAATCGCCAATGTTAACTCCAGTTAAAACTACTTCTTTGATTTCTGTTTGTGCAATTTTCTCTGCCTCAAGAATTGTTTCGGCAATTGTTGCATTTCTACTTTTGCCTCGTGCAAGTGGAATTGTACAAAAGGTGCAAAAATAGTCGCATCCATCCTGAACTTTTAAGAAGGAACGCGTTCTGTCGCCAATCGAATAAGATGGAATAAATTGATTGGTGTTTTTTATGCTTTCGAATTTTACAGTCGCTTTTTCTACTTGTGCTTTTTCCTCTAAGTGTTCAATAATATTAAACTTCTCATTTGCGCCTAATACCAAAGATACTCCTGGTATTTGGGCTATTTCAGTTGGTTTCAGCTGTGCATAACAACCAATTATTGCAATATAAACTTCCGGATTTATTTTGAGGGCTCTCCGAACAAGTTGTTTGCATTTTTTATCTGCATTTTCAGTAACTGAGCAAGTGTTGATTACCAATATGTCTGGCGTTTCTTCGAAATCTACTTTTCCAAAACCTGCATCTTCGAAAAGGCGAGAAATGGTGGAAGTTTCGGAGAAATTTAACTTACATCCTAATGTATAAAAAGCGACTTTTTTGTATTGTTGCATAAACTGCTAAAAACGAGCGTGCAAAGATAGGTCTTTTCGTGTAAAACATTTCGCTAGATTGTATTAAATTTGTGGAAAGTGCATACATGAAAAAACAACATCTTGTTGAATACGATTATTTTTCTTCTTGGAAAGAACTCAATTCTTCTGATTGTAAATTGGTTGAAGCAGCATTTGCAGCTGCTAAAAATGCGTATGCTCCTTACAGTAAATTTTATGTTGGAGCAGCAGCTCAGTTAAAAAACGCACAAATTGTTGTAGGTAATAATCAAGAAAACATTGCATATCCTTCGGGTTTGTGCGCCGAACGAGTTGCACTTTTTCATATTGGTGCAGTTTTTCCAAATACCGAAATTCTTACTTTGGCTGTTGTTGCGAATGGTGATTTAATTGAAAAAGATCAGTTTGTAACTCCTTGTGGTTCTTGCAGACAAGTGATTGCTGAATCTCAAAACCGGCAAGATATTCCTATTCGAATTATTTTAGTTGCACAAAATGATGCAGTTGTAATTTTCAAATCAATAAATGATTTGTTGGTTTTTCCTTTTGGAATGAAAGTATGAACGAAGAAAGAAGGCAAGAATGGTTAGCGAATCGACGGAATTATAAATCCAGTCGAACTGCAATTGACTTGTTCGAAAAAATTATTTCTGGTGATAAAATTGCGCTTTCATGTGGCATAACTTTACTTGAGTCATCACTCAAAAAAGACCAAGATTTAGCGAAGGAATTGTTGAATTTGTGCTTGCCTTTTTCAGGAAAATCTTTTCGGATTGGAATAACTGGTGTTCCGGGGGTAGGAAAAAGTTCTTTTATTGAAGAATTCGGAAAATTAATTTGTGAAAAAGGAAATAAATTAGCAGTCTTAGCCATAGATCCTTCAAGTGAAAAAACGGGAGGAAGTATCTTGGGCGATAAAACGCGCATGCAAGATCTTTCAGTTTTGGAAAATGTATTTATTCGCCCAAGTGCTGCAGGAAAAACCTTGGGGGGGGTGGCGCGTAAAACCCGAGAAACCATTTTGCTTTGTGAAGCGTCAGGGTTTAATTACATTTTTATTGAAACAGTTGGTGTAGGACAATCCGAAATTATGGTGCACTCAATGGTTGATTTCTTTTTGTTATTGCTTCTAACTGGCGCAGGTGACGAATTACAAGGAATTAAACGAGGAATAATGGAAATGGCAGACGGACTTATTATTACGAAGGCCGATGGTGAAAACGTAAAACGAGCACAATATACAAGTCGTGAAGTTAAAAACGCAATTCATTTGTTTCCGCCAACAGAGAATGGTTGGATTCCGGAAGTATTAACATGTAGTTCACTTAACAAAATTGGACTAGTGGAAATTTACGATCTATTGGATAAGTTTTACCGGCACACACAATTCAATGGTAGTTTTGATTTTAAACGACAAAATCAGGAAAAATATTGGATGCATGAAACATTAAAAGATCTACTTTTTGATGGCATCACACATGCAAAAGGATTGAAGGAATTGATTCAAAAAATGGAAAAAGTTGTTTCTCAAAAAGAATTTTCTTCTTTTGAAGCAGCTCAATTAATTTATTCAGAATACATAAAACAATTGGTAAATGCAAAAGATTGATTTCAAAATTGAAGGTGAACATATTGAACTTTTGGCGCTATTGAAGGCAACAGGAATAGCGCAAACAGGCGGTCATGCAAAAATAATTGTGGGCAATGAAGAAGTAATTCGTAATGGCGAACTGGAACTTCGCAAAAGGGCGAAATTGATTCCGGGAGATGTAATTGAAATTAGTGAAGAAATTACAATTAAACTTAGTTGAATTAATTTATAAACAGAATAGTAGACTTCAATTCTTTTAACTCAATCTAAAACAATTCTTGTAGTTCTTTTTTTAAATATTCTACTGTAATTTCGGTTGGTAATTGTCCTACTTCAGCAACAATTTCAAATATTTTTTGAGATAAATCCATTCCAGTAGCAGTTGGCCCCATTTGGTTTCCAGCTAAATTGATAATTTTAATGGTTTCTTCTTTCGAATTCCGAACCATTTCCCAAGATATAGGTGAAACAAAAAGTTGTTGCGAAACATTGTGGTCGTATTCTTCGCGAATTGCTTTTAATAAATCGCCTTGCATCATTCGCGCTGGAGCACCTGCATTGTGTAAACGCATGACTAAATTTCCGGGGTGAATTCTTTCCATTAGCAAAACCGCACGTTGGTATGCATCAACTCGCATGGGTAAAAAATGTTTCTGACGGTCGCGTTTTAATTCCACCTGCAAGTGACGAATTTCTTTTTCACCTGATTTTTGAAGAAATAAGTATGCCATATAAACTACTGCACCACAAGATATGATTACAAGTAAAACGGGTAATATCATTTTGAAAACTTCCATAATTTATTCAATGCATTTAGTTGGCAAAAGTAACAACTTCTGCGATTAATATTTTTCTAGTACTCGATTTATTTGAAACGTTCGTCGGCTTCCATTAAAGTTCCGCATTTGGAACAAGTTCTGTCGTGTTCAGAATTATAGTATTCTTTGAAACGAGGAAGGAAATCATTTTCAATGTTTTCTAATTTAAATCGAAATTGTTTCAATTCTGAATTACAGTTTTCACAATACCAAAAAAGACCGTCAAGTAAATCTGTTCCTTTACGAACTCGTTCAATTACCAAACCAACTGTGTTTGGACCGCGGAGTGGTGAATGTGGGATTTTTGCAGGCAATAAAAAAAGTTCTCCTTCTTTTATTTCGATGTCTTTCGCTTTACCTTCGTGTTGAATTCGAACAGTTATATCTCCTTCAATTTGGTAAAAGAGTTCCTCACCTTCGTTGAAATGATAATCTTTGCGAGCGTTTGGACCTCCAACAATCATAACAACAAAATCTCCGGCTTCTTTGAACAAGACCTTGTTGCCAACTGGAGGTTTTAATAAGTCACGATTTTCATCGATCCATTTCTGTAAATTGAAAGGTAATAACATATTTGTTTTTTATCAAAAGTAAGCAAAAGTGAAGACAAAAAAAATCCCCTCACTAAAAAGTGAAGGGATTTAATAAATTAATTATTCTATTATTGAACGATTACTCGGTACATTTTTTCAGAAGTGCCATCAGACAAGTTCACGAAATAAACACCGCGTTCAACTTTTGATAAGTCAACAGTTGTTGTTCCAATTGAAACAGCACTTGTATTAGTTGAAATAAATCTTCCGTTTGCGTCTGTAATTGTCATTGTAAACGCAAGACCTGATTCAATAAACAAGATTCCAGAAGTTGGATTTGGGTGAATTGAAACACCTTCAAAAATTAAATCTTCGATAGATAAGTAATTACATCCACTAACTATTACAACCACGTTAGCAGTGTCATCCGGACAAACTCCGTTACCAACGATGTAATCATAATTGTAGCTTCCTGCGAAGTTCAATGTAGTGATGTCATTTGTTGTTGCTGCATTTGATGGGTCAAACCATTGGCCACCCAAATCTGCTGTTCCATTCAAACCAGCTAATAAATTAATTGGTTCGTTTCTACACGCATTAATTGTTCCGTCTGTTCCAGCCGAAGATGGAGCAAAAACCTGAACAGTAGATACAATAGAATCATAAGCACATCCATCAACCACACGGTATTCGAAAGAGAATGTTTGGTAAGCTAATCCAGTTGAAGTGAACAAAGAATCTGTGATTGAAGCATTTACTGCAGCAATTGGAGCAGTCCAAGTTCCACCAGCACTAAAACCACTTATGGTATTGAATAGAACGATTTCGTCTTCAGAACAGATTTCAGAAGTAGGGTTTGCTGTTCCAGCTTGAAGAACTATTTCTTTCAAACTAATTGCAAATTCACCTTGTGTTCCGTTGAAACCATCAAACATAATATAATACTCAGTTCCAGGCGTTAATCCACATACTGTGAAGTTAGGAGCAAGACTTGCGCCACCAATTTCATTGTCGTTTGCCGCAATTAGCGAGAAGGTATTGAAATCGTCGCAGTTTGTTAGTTCGTAAACACCAATCTGACCGTTGTAAGTTGTTCTACCAGTTGAATTGATACGCATGTTTCCAGTTGCTGGAGCAATAAATTTATACCAAACTGAATTGTTTACCGTTGAATTAATCCAACCATCCGTTGTTTGCGCACCAGTTGGTGGTGGAGCAATTGTAGATTCGTTCAAAGAAACTGTAGCTCCTGTGTTGTTGAATATGTATTCTGTTTCATCAACGATCAATGTTTCAGCACCACAAACAGTATCGTTTGTTAAAGGCATAATCAATGAAATTGGACCTACCCAGTTTGATGTGTCTCCAGTTAAACATACAGACTGAACATACACTTCATAAACACCTGAACCTAATAATGAAGGGTCAACTATTGAATCTGCATTGTTCAAACCACCTGCAATAATTTCAGTGAAATCTGCAAGAGTAGTTCCCTCCATTGCATATTGAAGGTTGAATTGTTGAAGCGCATAACCTGGGTTTGGAATAAAGTTCCAAGTTAGGTTCATTGTGTCTGGGTCTGTTGTTCCAGCTAAAGCTGTTACATCTGCACAATATGGCTTAGTAGTAAATTGGTATAATGTTCCATTAGAAGTTAAATTGTCTGTTGTACATTCTGAATAGATGTATACATCATACGAAGTTAATTGAGTTAATGAACCACCAAAGTTTACATCAGAAGTTGGTAAAGTGAAATTACCAAGTTGTTCTGCCGGAATTGCAGGATCAAAACCTTCTAAACCGTATATTACTGTCCATTCAGTCTCACCATATTGACCAGCGTTCCAGTCTATCAAGGCATCATCAGAGAAGATAATTCCCGTTAAATTTTGAACATTTGGACAAAGAGCATTGTAGAAATGGTAACAAGAGTTGTTTTGAATATTTAATGTTCCAGTTGTTTGAACTATAGAACTCCCATTTGTTGAGATAGCAGCTATATCAATTCCAGTCATTGCAGCATAAGCAGGCATCACACTTGGTGAATTGTCATAAATGTAATAAACTTCAGAAGTTGCTTCGTCTACAATAATTTCAAATGTAACACTTGGACTACCAGCACCAACTGCAGGATAATCTTGCATACCTACCCATTGAATAATAAACTGTCGGTTTGGTGCAGTACCAATTGATTCGTAATAAGCACCATTTGCATCAATACTTTCTAAATCTGCATTACAAATATATAAGCCTGGTCCAGCCGGATTGTAAGTCACAAATGAGCCAGCTGCAAATGCAACATGACCATTTGTTCCAATTCCAATAGTGGTAACAGTTTGTCCGTTAATATTCCAAGGCCAAGGCAAAAGAACATCTGCTACATCATCGTCTAAGCTAAAGAAGCCAGCCGGAGCACCAGTTGTTGAAATATCAATAAATCCTGGTCCGCATTGGTTGTCATTTGCAAAGAAAGGAACATCTGTTGAAAATGCAAACGGGCCAGCCCATTCTGCACCAGCTCCACATCCTGTTTGAACATAAAATTCGTAATCTGTATCTTCAGTTAATGTTGTTAATTGAGTAGAAGTTGTTGCAGAAGTAACTGTAGTTCCAGTTCCTTGAACAAAACCTGCAGGACCATATTCAACATTGTAAGATGTTTCATCACCTGTTGCTGTCCAACCTAAAATAGCATTAAAGAATGTAATTCCTGTTGCAGTTAAAGTTGTTGGAGCAGTTGGTTGTGTAATAATTACTTGAATTGGAGCAGAAAGCAAAGTTGTTGCATCTTGCACAATTACAAAATAAGTTCCAACTGTTAAGTTTGTAGGAATTGCTGTGTATGTTACTCCACCATCTATTGAATAAGTGAACGGAGCAACACCACAAGAAACAGTTCCAAGTGTGAAACTACCATTGTTTCCACCGTTACAAGTAACGTTTACCGGAGTTAATACTACATCAACCGGAGAAACAATTGCTTCAACCGTGTCACGAGTTGAAGAAGACGGACATGAAGGAAAATCTTCTTGAACATAATATGGAGTTGTTGCAACTAAAGCTGGAGTAGTAAAAGTTGTTCCAGTTCCTAATTGAGTTCCTCCTGTTGAAGCATCCCACCAAGAAATTGTTGCGCCACCTATTGAAGGTGTTGCAGTGAATACTGCCGTTGAACCAGAACAAATTCCTTGATCTACAGTTCCTGTAGAAGCCAAAACTGGACATTGAATGTTGAATAAATAATCTTCAGTTTCACCCCAATTATATGTCATGTTAGGTAAAAGAGCTGCACCAGCTGAATTTTCAACGCAAATCACTCGTAAACCAGTGTTTCCAGTTAAGGCAGTAATAGGAATTGTAAATATTCCGTTTATCACTTTATCTCCTGCTGGTGACGGACCAGTTGCTGGTGAAGTTGTTGCTTCAACATAAACCTGCTCTCCTGGGTCAGACCAAGAACCATTGTGGTTGTAATCAATCCAAATTGCAATACCATTTGAAAATAATGTTGGACCATCACATTCATTCTGACGTACTTGAAAACTAACCGTTGAACCAGGGGCAACTGAAGTAATTGGCGCTAAAGTTCTAAAATTAGAATAGCGGTTCAATAACGAACCTGGGCCAGGAGCAACTGTTGTACACGTATTTCCGTAAGAATATAAAGCGTTTGTAGAATCTGAATTAAATTTAACGTTGTAAATCTCATCGTCAGCCGTAAAAGCAGCACCAGTTGTAACAGGGTAACAGTTGAAAAAAGG
>JANNWW010000105.1:0-12640 GCA_031409255.1 Crocinitomicaceae bacterium | reverse complement strand
ATTTCTTTCAATTTAAAAACAACAACTTTGCAGGTTTAGATTACAACCGAACAAATCGCTTGCGGAATTTCCCGGTTGGAGATACGCATCAAATTTATATTCAAGCTTTCACTTCAAATGATAGTTACGGAAATCAATGGGGAATTGATGGCGATTTATTCGATTACGCAACTGTCCTATGTGGAGGAAATGGAATTTATGTGGGTGTTTTAGATCCGATAACGCTTCTTCCTTGGGGAACAAATTATGGTTCAGCAAATCCAGATCACGTTTTTGGAAATGCCAATACACAAGGCGGAGCGTGTTCGCGCCCCCGAGTTGAAAACTTTTTCGCTTTTTCACAATCAGACCCAGCTCAGTTGGCAGGTTTAGAAAACATGCTCGAAAATGAAATTCCAGACGGTCATTATGTAGTCATTTACACAACTGGAGCAACTGAATATTCAAATTGGACAGCACTTCAGCCTTCATTGTATTCTACGTTCACTAATATTGGTTCCACTTTAGTAAATTCAAGTCAGCCAGAAGCACCATTTGCATTGATTTATCGAAAAGGAGATTTAAGTTCAGTAGTTGAAAAACATTATCCTGATACGGTTTCTGATAATTTTTGGGGTCCACATGTTTACCTCAAAAAAACAATTCAAGAAGTTAGCTTTATTGGAATTGAAACTACACCTATTATCGGTCCAGCTTTTAATTGGAATACTTTGTACTGGAGAAGAGATTCAGTTGAAAATGTTGCCCTAAACGATTCTGTTCGAATGCGTATTCAATTATTCGACAACGAATTGAATTTCCAAAGCACAATTGATACGGTTTTCACACCAAACGATTCGATTATTAATTTGAATTCTTTGGTAAATGCAGCAACATATCCGTATTTAAAACTTTCTGTTTATACGAAAGATTTAATTTTCAATACACCAACTCAAATAGAACGTTTGCATATTCTATACGATCCTGTTCCAGAAGCTGCAATTGATGGAACAAATGGACATTATTTTTCTTTAACGAACGACACCATTTTTGAAGGTCAGTCGGGTTCTTTTGCCTTCGATATTAAAAATGTAAGTCAATTCCCTATGGATTCGCTTTTGGTTTCTTATTGGATAGAAGATCAGGCGCATGCGAAGCAATTCATCTCTTATCCACGTCAAGATTCACTGCGTGTAGGGCAAATATTTAGGGATACAATTAATTTTTCCTCGCTAGATTTGGCTGGTTACAATGTTATTTGGACAGAAGTAAATCCGTACGTAAATGGTTCATTAGTTGTAACAGACCAATTGGAACAATACCATTTCAATAATATTTGTCAAATTCCATTCTACGTGGTAGGCGACGATGAGCACCCGCTTTTGGATGTAACTTTCGATGGCTTACACATTTTGAACCGTGATATTATTCATCCGAAATCTGAGATTTTAATTACTTTAAAAGACGACAATCCGTATTTAATAATGAACGATATTTCAGATACAACTCACTTTGGAATCTACTTAACCGATCCAAACGGTATACAAGAGCGCATTCCATTTGTAGACGGACAAGGAAATACTATTCTTGAATGCACGTATGCAGATTCTGGTTCGAAGAAATTTAGAATCCGTTACCCAGCGAATTTCTTACAAGATGGAATTTATCAATTGTCTGTTCAAGCGAGCGACCGTTCGAATAACTTGTCGGGAGATTATGCTTATAAAGTAGAATTTGAAATCATTCATGAATCTACGATTACGCAAATGATGAATTACCCGAATCCGTTTAGTACGAGTACACGTTTTGTGTTCACACTAACGGGTACTGAGGTTCCTGACGATATTCGTATTCAAGTAATTACAGTTACTGGAAAAGTTGTGAAAACAATCAACGAAGAAGAGTTAGGTGAAATACGTATCGGAAGAAATATTACTGAGTATGCATGGGATGGTCGCGATGAATTTGGCGATTTACTCGCAAACGGCGTTTATCTATACAAAGTAGAAACCAAGTTAAAAGGTTCCGATATCAAACTACGTGAATCGGGCGCAGATTTGTATTTCGAAAAAGAATTTGGTAAGATGTATTTAATGAGGTAGATTTTGTTTACACGTAGTGCTTTGTAAAAATTTTTAGTTGGAACGAGATGCATTGCTATTGGTATCGTTTTTATAGTTGTCACGCGATGCATTGCTATTGGTATCGTTATTTCTGTTGTCACGCGATGCATTGCTATTGGTATCGTTTTTTCTGTTGGCACGCGATGCATCGCGTGACAACTATAAAAACCACAGATAAATTACTTAGCGGGCAAAATTTTTCCTTCCACTTCTCCAAAACCGATTCGAACTCCATCTTTCTCCGAATAACCGCGCATAATTACATTATCGCCATCTTGAATAAATTTACGTTCCGAACCATCGTTCATTTTCAATGGTTTTGTTCCTTTCCAAGCCAATTCAAGCATAGAACCGTAAGAATCTGGTGTTGGACCTGAAATTGTTCCTGAACCCATTAAATCTCCACATCGCACATTGCATCCGTTCACTGTGTGGTGCGCCAATTGCTGCGCCATGTTCCAATACATGTATTTGAAATTCGAATTACAAATTGTTGTCTCTTCACTCTGTTCAGGCTGAATTGCAACTTGTAAGTTAATATCGTATGAGAGTAGACCTTCGTATTTTAAATATGACAATACTTTAGGGTCTTGCGCCGGACTTTCAACTTTAAAAGGTTCTAATGCATCCAAAGTTACAATCCAAGAAGAAATAGACGATGCAAAATTCTTTGCTAAAAATGGCCCGAGGGGAACGTATTCCCACGTTTGAATATCGCGGGCCGACCAATCGTTGAACAAGCACATTCCAAAAATAAAATCTTCAGCTTCAGCAGTTGAAATTGAATCCCCCAAAGGTTTCCCATCGAAAGTGATAAACGCCATTTCGAGTTCAAAATCTAAATTACGACAAGGTGCAAAAATAGGGTTTTCGTCTGGTGAGGGTTTAATTTGACCTTTGGGACGATGGATTGGTGTTCCAGATAAAATTACAGAGCTTGCACGGCCATGATACCCAACCGGAATCCACAACCAATTTGGAAGCAGAGCGTTTGCCGGGTCACGAAACATGGTTCCTACATTTGTTGCATGTTCGCGTGAGGAATAAAAATCTGTGTAATCGCCAATTTCAATAGGCATACACATTTCTATGTTCTCAATTGAAATGAGGGTTTGTGCAACATGATGCTCGTTTTTCTGTAAATCAGCGAATGCTACATCGAATAATTTTGATAGACGATTCCGTAAATCTCGAGTAGCTTTTTTTCCTTTTTTCATCAATGAATTCAAGCTTTTCGCATCAAAATCACTCATTTCAAAAGGTAAATTCTCAAAATAACCCAAAACGAACAAAGATTTCAAATCGATTACTTTATCGCCAATTCGAGAAGCCACACGTGAACTCAAATTTTCGCCTTTCACAATTCCAAAAGGTAAGTTTTGAATTGGAAAATCTGAATTGGCAGGTACTTCTACCCACGATTTTAAAGCTGGATTATTTGCTGAAATCATTCTGTTTGATGTTTGTTTATTGGAGCCATAAAGATAATACTTAAAATGGAGAAGAATAGACAGCTTTTGATAAATATTTAGGACAACTTGTGCGCGTTTTGTGTATTATTGTAAAGAAAAAAAACAATTTCCTCGAATGAAAGACTATAATCAGGTTGTTAATGAACGTTTTGACAAGGAAGAAAACCCAGAAAACTCCATCTATGCTCCTGATCAAGCAATTGGTAAATATTCAAGAAGTGTTGTATTCTCGACGCTTAAAAATGTAGTAGATGATCATTTCATTATCGAAAGTCGCGATAGAAAATCTGTTTTAGACGTTGGTTGCGGTTATGGAGGAATTTTAGAGCAAATTTCGAAACTAAAATTTCGTCTTGAAAACCTTAAAGGAGTCGATTTATCAATTAAACGAGTTGAATACGCAAAAACTAAGTTTGAGACTATTTCCTTCGAACAACAAGATATTTTGAAACTTTCATTAGAAAAAAAAGATTACGACTTTATTGTTGCTTTTGATTTATTTTCTCATTTGAAAACAGAAAATCAATTGTTAACCGGTTTAAGAAATGTTGCGCAACACCTGGATGCTAAAGGTGTTTTTTTTGTGGTACGATATTTACTCACAAACACATTATTTACCTTCAAATGAAAGTGATTGCTGGGGATTTAATGAAAAAGAAATTATTGATTTAGCTGTGAAATCTGGTTTTGAAGTTGTTGAAATAAAACAAAACTTTAAGCTGTTTTTCAACAAATACCATTCACTTTATCAAGTGCGTCGTTTTCCTTTGTGGTTCGTGAAATTGATGGAGAAAATTATACCTGGGAAACCCGGAAACTTAGCCGTTGTTTTAAAAAAGAAATGCGAATAAGAGATTCTTCACATTATTTTTGAGTTCATCTTTCAGATTTATACATTCTTTTTTAATTTATCTTTAATTTTGTGACATGAAAACAGAAATTAAAGCATTAATTGATGCGATGTCGAAGCGTTTCACGTCGCACCCTTGGCATGGAATTGACTTAGGTGAAAAAGCACCTGCAATTGTGAATGCATTTATTGAAATTATCCCTAGCGATTCAATCAAATACGAAATACACAAACCGAGCGGATATATTATGGTTGACCGTCCGCAAAAACTTTCAAATCACTTACCTTGTTTGTACGGATTTATTCCTCAAACGTATTGTGATACCGAAGTTGCGGCATTCGCAAATGAAAAAACGGGAAGAACAAATATAGTTGGCGACGGTGACCCCTTAGATATTTGTGTTTTATCGGAACGTTCTTTTAACCACGGAAACATTTTGTGTGATGCAAAAGTTATTGGTGGTTTCCGCATGTTGGATGGCGGCGAAGCAGACGATAAAATTATTGCTGTTTTAAAAGGTGATCAAGCATATGGTGAGATGAACGATATTTCTGAAATGCCAAAATTAGTGATAGACCGTGTTCGACACTTTTTCTTAACTTATAAAGATTTAGATGGTTCGGCAAAAAATGTAGAAATTACTCATGTATACGGAAGAGATGAAGCTTACGAAGTAATTGCAAAAGCAAGCAACGACTACAAAGCGAAATTTGGTTCTGCCGATGAAAATTTAGCTACAGCTTTGGAAGCACTAATAAAATAAGAATAAGTTATCAGTTTTTTGAAAGTCGCTTTATTTGAGCGACTTTTTTGGTTTTCACTAAAATACCTTTTATATGGTATTGTTTAGATTTAGTCTTAATAATACTTTTGTTCCCGAAATTAAAAATCAATTGAAAAGAAATATAAAATGAAAAACATACAACAAATCGTTTTCTTAAGCACTTTTATTTTTGTAGGGTTCACGCAAGCACAATGGCAAGACGACACTTTGAAATTTGTTAATCTTCCTCAAATTATCATTAAAGACAATAAAGCTATTGGTGGAATGGAACGCATGCCCGATATAAAAGACAATGTAATTTATGCGGGTAAAAAAACGGAAGTTATTCAGTTAGATAAAATTAACGCAGATTTGAGTATGAACAATACACGCCAGGTTTTCGCTAAAGTTCCTGGATTGAGTATTTGGGAAAACGATGGTTCTGGAATTCAGGCAGGAATTGCTGCAAGAGGGTTAAGTCCGAACCGCTCGTGGGAATTCAACGTACGTCAAAATGGCTACGACATTAGTTCAGAAGTTTTCGGTTATCCGGAAACATATTACACACCGCCAATGGAAGCTTTGAAAAAAATTGAAGTAATACGTGGTGCAGCTTCTTTGCAATTTGGTCCACAGTTCGGTGGGGTAATTAATTACCAAATGAAGAAAGGAAATCCGAACAAACCATTTTCTTTCGAGACCAGTCAAACACTCGGTTCTTATGGTATGTTCAACTCGTTTAACGCAATTGGCGGAACCCGTAAAAAGTTTTCTTATTATGCTTTTCTTCACAATAGAACTGCTGAGGGTTGGCGAAAAAATAGCTTTTATTCCATTTACACAGCTTACATTTCAGCAAGTTATCAGCTTTCAAAAAAGATAAATATTTCGGGTGAATTCACGAAAATGACTTACAAAAGTCAACAAGCCGGTGGTTTAACTGACGCACAATTCAACGACAATGCACGTCAGTCTTCTCGAGAAAGAAACTGGTTTTCTGCACCATTTAATGTTGCTTCGCTTACTTTTAAATACGACATTACTCCAGCCCTTAATTTATCGATAAAATCTTTTGCAACTTTTGCACAGCGTAACAGTGTTGGGTTTACAAAAGGAATTACAGTAAAAGACAGCATTAATCCTGCTTCGCTTCAATATGCTGCTCGTCAGGTAGATAGAGATAATTATGCGAACTACGGTTCAGAGTTACGACTTTCTTACAAATACAAATTATTGGGGCTAGAGCATGCATTGGCTGGTGGAATTCGAGCTTACAGCGGAAATACACAAAGAAATCAGCAAGGAGTTGGAACAACAAGGGATGATTTTGATTTAACACTCACCAGTCCAAATTATGGAAGAGCGTTAGAGTTTGGAACAATAAATTATGCGGCATTTGCAGAAAATATTTTCCAAGTTGGAAAAAGAATCAAAATTGTTCCAGGAATTCGTTTCGAATATATTGACAATAAAACGAGCGGATACATAAATACTTCTGCAAGCGGAACCATAAGTTCAGATAGAAGAGTTCGCCAAATAATTCTATATGGAATTGGTACTGAGTTCCATGCAACAGAAAAAACAACAGTTTATGCAAATTATTCAACTGCATTCAGACCTGTTACTTTTTCTGAACTTACGCCTTCGGCAACCACTGAAATAATTGATCCAAACTTGAAAGATGCAAGTGGTTTCAATGCCGATTTTGGTTACAGAGGAACAGTTGGAAGCTATTTAAACTTTGATGTTGGAGCGTTTTATTTACATTACGACAACCGTATCGGAACGCTAACTCAAAACGGAGCGCCATTCAAAACCAATATTGGAACGTCTGTAAGTAAAGGTCTTGAATCGTTTATTGAAATAGACATTATGAAAATTTTTAATGAAAGTCCAAAATACGGTAGTGTGAGTTTATTTGCTTCAAATTCATTGATAGATGCAAAATATACACGTTGGAACAACGATGCAATTGCAAACGATCCAACGAAATCAATTCTAAACAAACGGGTTGAGAATGCTCCTGAATTTATTCACCGTTTTGGAGCAACTTATTATGTGAAGAATTTTTCAGCTACTTTTCAATTGAGTGCAGTTGGAGATGTTTTCACAGACGCCGCGAATACTGTTTTAGCGAACTCGTCAGCAACCATTGGAAAACTGGATGGCTACCAGGTAATGGACGCTTCTTTTTCATATAAGTTTTTGGAACATTACCATTTAAAAGGAGGTGTAAATAATATAGCTGACAAAAAATATGCTACTCGCCGTGCTGGAGGTTATCCCGGACCGGGAATATTGCCTGGAAACGGCCGAACTCTTTTCTTAACAATTGGAGCGAATATATAGGTTTTAAAAACAAGTAAATGCGCAATTGTTTTAATTAATAGTTGCGCATTTTTTCTTATTTTTGAATCAATAATTTTCTTAATCGCTTAAAATTAAATATGAAAACCACTTTAAAATTTATTCAGTTAATTAGTATCGCAAGCTTTTTATTAGTTATTTTTTCCTCTTGTAAAAAAGATAGTTTGAAAGATTGTTATGAACATTCTATTTCTGCTTGTTCGGAAAACCCTTTGAAAACAAATCTTCGAATTAAAAACAATACTAAATATAACTTTTGTAATGTTGTTGTAAATCCTTATTCGGGTTTGGTTAATTGCGGGAATTTAAAAAAGGGAAAAGTAACTTCTTACCGAGCTTTCGACATTGTATATAATTATGCTTTCATCCAGTTTTTTATTGGTGAAAAAGAATTTAAAGTTCAACCTTACGACTATATTGGCGAACAAGCATTGGGAACAGGTAAGTTTACTTTCATACTTGATATTATTAACTTCGAAACTGGTCAGGTTTCAATTACAGTGCAAGAAGATTAAGGATTACTTTTAGTTAAATAATATTTAAAGAATCCATTTTTTTCTAAATTCTATGAATTCTCACCTTCAAGTTCTTCTTTCTTTTTCAAAAAGCGATACGTAACATAGCCCAAGCCAAAAAACGCAGCAGGTGTTAAAATCCAAAACCAAATTGGAAATGGAATGACTAACATTTTTAAAACTGCAAACGAGAACAAAACTGTTTCAACCGCTAGCATGGGTTTCATTTCTTTTCTTCCTGATATGAAAGTTGCAATAGCTGCAGCAACAAAAGCACCAACAGCGTTTCCAATTAATGCAATAACTTTTGCCATGAAGGGCATTTGTTCGCTAATTATATTTCTACCTTCTATTGTTAAGCTGCTAAAATCTATGGGATAAGTTGAAGGGTACATCAATTTTCCGATGGTTTCGAAAATAAAAATGAAAGCGCCTGCAATAATAATTCCAGCAACGATAGAAATGTAATGTCGATTTTGCATTATTTAACTTTTCATCAAAAGTAGCTAAAAAAAAGTTGCTTAGATTCGCACATGCAACAACTATTTGCCTTCCTATTTATTGCGAGCAGCTTTTTCTTTTCCTCTTGCACTTATCAATTACCCGATTTCTCGAAAGTAGAAACTGAAGAATTAGCACAAAAAAGACGCAAAGACGCTGTTTTAAAAGTTAAATCTTTTATTAAGTCTAAACCAACCATTTACGAAGAGCAATTTGCATTCTTCATGGATGCGCGTATCAATTCAGGAAAATTTCGCTTTTTTATTGTAGATTTAAAAACAGATTCTATTCTCGAGCAGGCAGTGGTTGCTCATGGTGTTGGCTCAGAAACTGCCGTTGATGATTCGTTGCAGTTTAGCAATACGCCAGGTTCATTAATGACTTCGCTTGGAATGTATTCCGTTGGAGGAAAATACCAAGGGAATTTCGGAACGGCATACAAACTCAATGGTTTAGAAAAAACGAATAACAAAGCTTTTGAACGTTTTGTAGTTTTGCATTCCTATCAATGTGTTCCTTTCGAAGAGCAATTAACCGCAATTTGCAACAGCGAAGGCTGTGTTATGCTATCGAATGAATTTTTCCCAACTTTATTTAACTATTTAGATGGAAGAAAGAAGAAAGTGCTTTTGAATATTTATTATTGAGGTAAAATTGAATAATAAGATGTCACTCAATTTTTCAATTAGTAGCTATTTTTCATCATCGACAACTTAATTTTCTTCATAAATTCTGAAGCGTAAACAAAGCTATTTATTTCGGCATTGTCTGTAGTGATTATCGATTTACGGTCGCCTTCCCACCATTTTTGACCTTCGTAAATGAAGGCAATACTGTCGCCAATTTCTATTACGGAATTCATGTCGTGAGTTATTACAACCGTAGTAATTTGGTATTCGTAAGTGATTTCTCGAATTAAGTTATCTATCACGATAGATGTTTTTGGATCGAGACCAGAGTTGGGTTCATCGCAAAACAAGTAACGCGGATTCATGGCAATTGCACGTGCAATGCCTATTCGTTTTTGCATTCCACCCGAACACTCCGATGGAAAGAGTTTATTTCTTCCTGCTAAGTTGACTCTTTCGAGGCAGAAATTTACACGGTCAAGCATTTCTGCTTTCGATTGCTTGGTGAACATGGTTAGCGGAAACATGATATTGTCTTCAACCGTCATGGAATCGAACAGGGCAGAACCTTGAAAAAGCATGCCAATTTCAGTTCGAATTTCTTTGCGTTCAATTCTGTTCATTTTAGAAAAGTCGCGCCCATCATACAATATCTCTCCTTGATCAACTTCGTGTAAGCCAACGATGCATTTTGCTAAAACAGATTTGCCTTGTCCAGATTGACCGATAATTAAATTCACCTTTCCTTTATGAAATACTGCTGAAACATCTTTCAAAACGTGGTTTTCACCGAAGGTTTTATTCACATTCTTAACTTCAATCATCAGAGAAGAATCATTTGAGTGAGTAAGAAATTGGCAATTAGAATGGCAATACTAGAGGAAACTACTGCTTGTGTAGAAGAACGACCGACATCGAGTGCGCCTCCTTTTGTGTAGTATCCATAAAAAGAAGAAACGGTAACAATTAGAAATCCAAAAACAACAGTTTTAGTTAAGGCATACACAATAAAAAATGTTCTAAAATCGTAACGAATACCGTATAAATAATCTTCAGTCGACAATAATCCAGAAAGAGAAAGTGCTAACCATCCGCCAATTAAAGCTAAACCAATAGAGAAAATCACAAGAATCGGGAAAAATAAAACAGCGGCAATTGTCTTAGGTAAGATTAAAAACGACAAGGAATTTACGCCCATAATTTCGAGCGCATCAATTTGTTCTGTAACGCGCATAGTTCCAATTTCGGAGGCTACGTTTGATCCGATTTTACCTGCTAAAATAAGTGATAAAATGGTTGGCGAAAATTCTAAAATTGTACTCGATTGGGTAATGTAACCAACCGTATAAGTTGGTAATAATGGGTTTTCCATGTTCGATGCGGTTTGCATTGCAATAACTCCACCCATGAACGCCGACATTAAAGCCACAATTGGAATAGATTTAATACCAATTATTTCAATCTCTTGAAACAATCTTTTCCAGAAAACACGGCGCTTCTCAGGTTTTGAAAACACAATTGTTAACATCACCAAGTATTTACCTATGTTACTTAAAACCTTCATTTGACGGCTAAATTAATGGAAATATCTTGAATAACTTAGAATGAAAAATGGAAAAATGAAAAAGAATAAATTATTAATAAAGTTTTGGGTGTTCAAAACTTAGATTTTAGACCGAAAAATGAAAAGAAATAAATTCTGAAATTTGCATGAATGGCAACTGAAGAACGTAAGCAACGATTAATTCAACAATTAGTAAAATACCTTCCAGAGGGTTTTGAAACCTTGGTTGCTGAACTAATTTTGGAACACCCTTGCAAATTCATTGTTTCAAAACCGCGCTCTACTAAACTAGGAGATTACCGCGCGCCACATTTAACAGTCAAATACCACCAAATTACTGTTAACGGAAACCTGAATTCATACAGCTTTTTAGTAACAACTTTGCACGAATTTGCCCATCTTCATTGTTTTAATCAATTTGGTAGAAAAGCCAAACCACATGGCGAAGAATGGAAATCGTGTTACCGAAAGTTAATTCTTCAGGCACTTGAGTATAATTTGTTGCCTAAAGATGTGGAAGTTGCACTGGTAAAGTCGCTCGCTAACATGAAAGCTTCTTCCTGTACAGATTTGCAATTGTCGAAAGCACTTCGAAACTACGATCTTAAAAAGGAAAACGAAACCTTTCTTTCAGATGTTCCGAAAAATAGTACATTTGTTTTGGGTGGACGAGTCTTTCGCAAAGGTGAACTCAGACGCACGCGCTACCTGTGCGAAGAAGTGAGTTCGAATCGTAAATTCCTGGTTCATCTTCACGCAGAAATAAAATTGATAATAGCATAAAATGAAAGATAATTATTGCATCATCATGGCAGGCGGAATTGGTTCGCGTTTTTGGCCTATGTCAACTCCGCAACGTCCAAAACAGTTTTTAGATGTTCTCGGAATCGGAAAATCTTTATTGCAAATGACCTTCGAACGCTTGTTGGCAATTTGCCCTGTTGAGAATGTTTACATTGTCACAAACGCAGGCTACCGAGATTTAGTTAAGGAACAACTGCCAGACTTATCTTTCGGACAAATCTTGTGCGAACCAGAGCGCAAAAATACCGCTCCATGCATTGCTTATGCCTCGGCAAAAATTTATGCATTGAACCCAAATGCAACTTTAATCGTGGCACCTTCTGATCATTTAATTATGAAGGAAGACAAATTCACGCAAATAGTTAAAACTGCAATTGAAACAGCAAGTAAAAATTACCGTTTGGTTACTTTAGGAATTAAACCAACTCGCCCCGACACAGGTTATGGTTATGTTGAATTTACGGAAGACGGCGATATTTTACCCGGACAAGTAAAAGACGTGAAGCATTTCAAGGAAAAACCTAACCGCGAAATGGCCGAGATTTATTTGAAAAGCGGAAACTATTATTGGAATTCAGGTATTTTTGTTTGGAAAGCGGATACTATTTTACATTCCTTGAAAAAATTCAAACCAGAACTACACGAATTGTTTACCTCTCAATCTGAAAAGTACAACACAGCTGCTGAACAAAGTTATGTTAACGCTTGCTTTTCAGCTTGTGAAGATATTTCTATTGACTTTGCTGTAATGGAAAATGCTAAAAATGTTGACGTTGTTCTTGCAACTTTCGATTGGTCAGATTTAGGAACTTGGGGTAGTGTTTATGCACATTTAGACAAAGATTTTAATGGAAATGCAGTTATTGGCGACAATGTGCACATGATTAATTCGGAGAATTGCATTGTGAACTTACCGAATAATAAATTGGCATTAATTCAAGGTTTGCACAATTACATTGTAGTTGAATCAGATAACATGTTGATGATTTTGAATCAAAACGATGAGCAAAACTTGAAGAAATATATGTCACCAATGCAGGAGTCGAGTCCACAGTTTTTTCCAAAGTAAACT
>JANNWW010000104.1:0-5097 GCA_031409255.1 Crocinitomicaceae bacterium | reverse complement strand
TTTTTCCATTAAAATTCTATTACTTTCACCCAAACTTAATCCATTTTCTTTTATTTCTTGTGCAGAAGGTACGTTTGGTAAATGCTTGTTTTCAGCAATATATTGTTTAACTTCAGAAAGTGGTTTTAATTTGTAAGCAGACACACTAAAACCATTTGAGTTAGAATGAAGAAATAATTATTTTTTCGGAATACCATTTTTCATCAATTAAAATTTTTAAAATATAGACACCTTCTTTCAACTGAGTTTCTATTTCTTGAGTTAAATCTACAACTTTTTCAAATACCAATTGCCCATCCAAAGCATAAATTTTTATTGACCCAAATTCTGTTTTTGTTTCTGTATTCAACGCAATACTAAATTTATTATTGGAAGGATTCGGATAAACTGTAATTTTTTCTGAATTGAATTCCCTAATTGTTTCTTCTATATTTGTGTTGCCAATAGACTTGTTCCCAGAACCATCGGATTTTCCTCCTTGATAGCAATTTTCATAATCAATGAAGAAATGTGCATCGGCACCTTGTTTTACATGAACCCCAGGTAAAAAATGAATGATGTATGCCAAGACCAGATGTAAATGAAAGAAATGATTTTTCCCTTTTAAAGAAAAAACGTTCATAACTGACACTGACAGTTGAATTATAGCCAAATAAGGTGAAATTAACATGGTTTTTTGAATTTTTTCGCCCCAATGTATCTACTTGTGAAATAGAAAATTTTGAAAAAACACAAAATATAAAAATGAGTAGAAATCTGGTTTTCATTATTTCCTTTTTTTTTACGCAACTGAATACTAATTTAGTTTTCAGTATTTCTATTTAGAATTCTAAATGTTAGTCCTCCATTCATTATTGACCCTCCAAATCCTGCTTCGAGGTGAAATCCGATATTTTTTGTGAAATAGTATCGTGTTCCTATATATGCTCTAATACTGATTGGAGCACTGAATAATAATGGTCCTTTATTTATTATCTTAGTGTCAGAAATTTCAGATTGAGAGTCATAAATAATATTAAAATTTTTAACAATATTAATACCTAGGCTTAAAGATGAATAAAATTGAATTTTATTAGTTGAAGAAGGAAATAAATAGGAACTTCTTAACAATATTTTATATTTATTGAAATCTTCCATTATAGTTGGAGTTTTCACTTCATTAATGATGTCTAAATATGAATTTTCAAAATAGTAAAGTGTAACTCGGTTATACATAAATTCTATTCCCCATTGGAATCTTGGACGATTAATCAAGTCTAATTTAACACCTATTGGAGTAACACCAGATGACGTAATAAAGAAAGCAGTATCATTGTTTTTTGCAAGCCAACGTTCCATCATTTTGGTTTCATTATTACTTCCAAAACTTGTTTCAATTAGCATTTTAGGGCTTTTAAGTTCTTGACAAAGAATTGTTTTTGAAACTGAAAAGAAAAGAAAAACAAAAAATAATTTCATAATTGTGATACATAAATTAAATAAGTCATTTACCAAAACATATTTAATGTGTTTGAAACATCAGGACTTAACAAAAATGTATCAACTCCTGATTCAAATACTCCACCCCGAACGGCTTCCCAAATTATCACATGCCTGCCACCTGGGACTTTGTTTGCAGATGTATATTGAACATCACAACATCCATTATATAAGGATGAAACACTCCATGGAAAGTTCCAATCTAGAGAACCTGCATCGTCAATATTTTTAATTTTAAATTGGAAATGATCTGAAGTATCAAAACAATTTTCATTTTTAAAATGAAAATTAATAAACATATAAGGTAAAACTTTGAATTCAATATATTCTGGGTTTCCAGCCCCTAAAGTAGTTCCTGGATTTGCATTTACAATAATACACTCTGGATATGGGCATTCTACTTCTGTAAAATCATAAACAGCAGAATACGACTTATTAAACCACTTTCGTGAAAATTTTGTTTCTGCAATTCCATCTTCTCCTGCTAAACCATACAATTCCCAGCCAGTAGGTTTGTCTTCTCCAAAACCAATTAATGGCTTCTTAAATTCATATTCCTTTATCGTATATTTCAACCCTTTAATTGGTGTATTATTATAAGGTATATATGTTTTAGTTCTCAAATAATAATACCTAGTCTGTTGCTTCTCGCAAGCGTTCACGAGAAGCAACATTCCAATTAATAGGGTGAAAACAACATTTTTTTGATAAACCATTTATTGTTTAATTTAACTCTTACAATGTAAATTCCATCTTTTAAATCTGTTGAAACTTCATTTGTTTCTGAATTAAAAGTACAATTTATTTTTTGACCAGTAATACTATAGATTTCAATTTCAATCTTTTCTATCTTTTGTGAACTAAATGATAATTTAAAGTCCCCATTTTTACTAGGATTGGGATAAAGCTGAAGCTCATCAAACATCTCTATTTCGAAAGAATACTGCTCATTAGTGGCAGATTTTGAAGCACTTACATTTTCACCCCCACTTTTACCTGCAATTAAACAATCTGTAGATTCAATAAGCAAATGAATATCTGCTCCATTTTTTATATGAACACCTGGTTTCAAATTAATTTCTATCCCAGCACGAGAAATAGACTCAGAGTTGGCTTCAAAAATAAGTGGTAAGAAATCTGTATTTTGTGTGACATGTTCTCCCATTATAAGTTTTTCTTTTGGCCAAAAATCTGCACGGTAATCAAAATTTGGACGGGTAAAATAGCCGATTTTTCTATTTTGAAGATACACGTTAGAGGGTTGTGTTTCTGTAAGTAAAAATGTTGGCACCTCATCAATCATTGCCGAATGCTCTCCTACAAAAAACTCTTCATTAATTTGCCTTGAACCTATTAAATGACTAGTATTCTGGTTAAATGTAAATAGAGCATCAAAAGGCGTTACATTGTAATGATTTGAAGGATAGCTTAAATGTGGATAGCCATAAAAATTTGATGCATCAATTGGATTGTTTGCAAAAGCAGTTTGTTCCGTAATGTAATTCAATCCATTTTGCTTGAAATTGTAATTCAATAGTCCATAATTTGCATCAATATTGAAGTTTTTTATATCGTGACAATATAATGTTGGTACAAAAGAAAAATTCCTTGGCTCGTTGACGTCAATAGATCCAGAGAGTTCACTTTCCCATTGTTCATTTATTAACTTTGGAACAAATTTATCACTGTTTCCTTGATCGTTAAAAGGGAAGAGAGCTCCTGGTGCATTATCTAACAAGCGTGGATTATTTGTTCTTGCTGCATATTCTACTTTCCAAGGTTTTGCAACAGGTTTTCTTCTGTAAAAAAACACATCATGTTGCCCAGATTGTAAAAAGCTTGCTTCCCAATGCCTATTTGAATTGTGTTGCTTCATTGTCAAAAATCCTGTTGGTGAAGGGAAAGGATAGTGATTCACACCAGATAATGTGTAATCAGGAACACTCGAACCATTTGAAATGGATATTTTTCGCAAGAACGATGGATAATTTTCAGATACTGTCAAGTAATGGTTGTAGTAACTTTGTGTTGTCAAGTATTGATTACGTAAAGTATTTGATCCTTGACCTGGAGAATCTGGTGTTCCAGTTTCAGTATAATAATAAGCTAAAAGTTCTTGAGCTAAGGGAGCATGAAAAATATAGTATAAAGCTCTTGTATTCAATGAGGCCCAACCTTCATTAAGCCGAAGCCAAGAAAGCATGTGTTGATATGCCAAGGGTACATTTGCCCCTAAATTCTCACCTTCATTTGAAATAAACAGCTTAGAATAGTGGTGTGGGCCATTGTTATTTAAATGTTGGTGTTCCATTTTTAATAAAGCAAATTTACTTGATAATGCACCAGCACTAAAACCCATTATAATGTTTTCTTCATTACACCCATCAATTGATTTTAAGTTATTTACAGTATTTATTACTTTTATAATTACTTCTTGATTTAGATTAATTGAAGCATTTGGAGGTAATACTTGCGCGAAAATAATATCAAACCCTTGTTCACGAAGAATTTCAAATTGATTACCAACATTGTATTGATCTAACAATTCATCATAAGGCTTTGGCCAATTTTGATTGTTGTTCACTAAATTTGCAAACCACAACTCATTCCACATGTAGGGGCCAAAACCAGTAAAGATTATCATTGGCTTATGTATTTTCTTGTCTTCACAAGCATAAAAAATGTGGTATTTAATTTTGGGATTGTTTAGACCAGAAGATTGCCCTACAATTAATCGTTCTTCATACTGTATACTATAGTTATACCAACTAAATGCTGATTTTTCATTGGAAAGCTCGTAAGCAAAAATTGTTTCATTCGTATTAACAGTTTCTCCATTATTAAAATGAGTCGTAAATTGAAAATCGGTTAACCCTGAAACAATGGATGAAAGATCAATCGTTGTGCCTGGATATAAATTATATAATTGACCATTTACACTAAATGAAACATAGGCTATTTGCCTTGATTTATTACTGACAATATTTCCATAAGGTAAACTAAGACGAATTTGATTAGTAGGTATTGAATCTTCCATGAAACCTAAATAAAACAAATCTCTTTGAAAAGTATTACTTGCATTAACAGTTGGATAAGCACTGTTATTGGAAGCATTTACATTCCAAGAGGCTAAAGTTGGAACGTCAATTGTATTCACTTTAACGTCCAATACCACAAGTGGAAAATCAATAAACGATTCATAATCATAAGTTTGAGTCTGGTCAAAGTAAGCATTATAGATATTATCGTCATTGAAAATTTTTGACAAATCCCACCATTTTAACAAACTCATAAGCCTACTTGTTTTAGTTGCTGAAGCATTGTTTAAATAATTTACATCAAAGGCATTATCAATCGGCTCTTCGTCGATGTCAAAACTTCTATTTGTTAAAAAATTAGACCCATTTATTGGAAATGAAGTATTCTGAAAAGAATAATCCAATAATTCCCATGGAGTCTTAAAATTCAACGTGTCATTTTGCCCCCATCCATGCACTCCCACACAGATGAAGAAATAGAATAAATAATTTTTCATACTTATTTCGCTTGCAATTCTAATACTTGAATTTTAGCTTGCTGTTCTTTCAAGGTTTCTTCCAATTGAATCAAGTAGAGTGT
>JANNWW010000103.1:0-12133 GCA_031409255.1 Crocinitomicaceae bacterium | reverse complement strand
TTTTTCCATTAAAATTCTATTACTTTCACCCAAACTTAATCCATTTTCTTTTATTTCTTGTGCAGAAGGTACGTTTGGTAAATGCTTGTTTTCAGCAATATATTGTTTAACTTCAGAAAGTGGTTTTAATTTGTAAGCAGATTCAAATACATAGTCAGGCCAAGCAGCATCTAAGTTCACTTTAAATTCCCGTGCGTAAACTAAGCCATCAGTATTAACTTGAAAAATTTTATACCCAGAAGCGTTTTCAATTATTAATGGTTTTGTTGTATAAGTTGGTGAAAGTTTAATATGTAATTTTGATTGTGGGTTAGCTAATCCAATTCCCACTTTTACGTCAGGTTTACATTGACTGTTTGTTACGACTATTTTTTGAGGTCCATTTTGCCAAACTGGTGCTTCGTAAATAACATTTCCAAATTCATCTGTTTTACATGGAACAAATACTTCGGTTCCATCTGATGGAGGGTAAGAAATACCTCCTTTGACAACAGAACCATCAGGTTTTAAAAATAAATAATCTTGCGTAGAGCCATCAGAAGTAGGCAAATCTTTTAGTTGAAAAATACCAGTTCTAAAAATAGCTGAGCCATTCACATCTAATTTTCCTTCAGGTGTAATGGTACCAATTCCAATTAAGCCATCGTTATTAGCATTAATAAACGTGTTTTGCATCATATTACTTTTACTATTTATGAATAAAGGAGCAGACATTGCGCAAATTTCATTTTGTGTTCCTGCAACTGGGTCGAAACCATCCATGCACATTCCCGTGTTTCTAAAAAACAATGTTTTTCCTGCGTACGAAACATCTGTTAAATTAATTCCTTGTGCTGTCAACGTTCCATTAAACAAACCGTTTCCGTTTACTTCTAACATTTCGTTAGGTGTTGAAACCCCTATTCCCAGTTTGTATATTGTAGATAATTGATTTGCACCTTGTAACGAAAAATAACTTTGAGAAGCAAGTGTTCCAAAAGTTCCATTTCCTAGCAAAACTTGATTCGCATTTCCAGTGAAAACTGTTTTTTGTAGTAATCCATTGGCATCCGAAGTCAGAAATCCAAAACCAGAACCAAGTCCTGTGAAATTAAATGTCCCGTTTCCGTTTATGCGAAGTCTTTCTAAATTGTTTGTTTTAAAAATAAGTGGCTGGTTAGTAGTACTTCCAATAAAAGTGGAAGAAGTTGCATTTGAATTACCGTCAAGTTTCCAGTTGTTTCCTTGAGATAAGTAACAATTTGTTACAAATAATAACGCTCCGAAAGAAGCTGTTTTAATAGCATTTAGTTTTTTCATAATTTTAGTTTAAAAAATTGTTTATTTACTTTTTAAAGGATTAATGTTGATGTTTAAAAGTTGTTATTATTGACTTTTTGTCCTTTTGTAATCGATTTTTTTTTGTTTTTATACTGTTTTTTAATTTATCAAATATACAAAATTCGCTCATATTTGAGCGAATAAGAATTTACTAAGCATTGATTTTTGCATGTGCAAGAATTCGATCAAAAAATGTATCTAAAAGTTTTAGGAGAAAAAATCTCTAAAATTCGCACTGAACAAAAATTAACAAAAGTTCAACTTGCTTTTGAAATTGGAACAAGCGAAAGTAGCATTCGAAGAATCGAAAACGGAAGTGTAAATATTTCTATTGGAATGTTAATAAGAATCTCTATCGCATTAAACGTAAATCCATCCGAATTAATCAACTAATTAAAACAATCTTTTTTAAACTAAAAATTTGATACCTTTAAATAAACTCAATTTATTGACAATTCATTGAAGGTTCAATTGTGAAAACTAGCATTTTAGTTGGAAAATAAAAGCAATAGGTAAAACAAAATTGTTAAAATTAGAATATTACTGAACCATCGAAACTAAATACAGTTCCAGATTTTAAAATTCGCGGAAATGATACATTTACTTATTTTTCGTTATAAACTCATTTCTGCCGACTAATAAATCAACAATCTTCTAATTTTTTAATCTTCAAATATTCCAATTATTTAGCCTTATTCACCAACATTGGCACGAAACTGAAATCGCCAAAAACTTCTTCAGAAAATTCGTCGGCTGCTAAACGAGTAACACGCAGCATTTTTTGAATAGCGCCCTCGCCTACTGGTATAACTAGTTTTCCACCAATTTTTAATTGTTTCAACAAGGCTTCGGGCACAAATGGCGCTCCGCAGGTTACCAATATTTTATCGAATGGTGCAAAACTGACTTTCCCTTCGTAACCGTCGCCGAAGAATAATTTCGGACGGAAACCCATCGTTTCAATTAATGGTTTGGTTTTTAAATACAATTCTTTTTGTCGCTCAATACTAACCACCTTCACTCCTAATGCACACAAAATACAGGTCTGAAACCCAGAGCCAGTTCCAATTTCAAGAATATTCATGTTTTTTTCTAATTCCAAAAGTGTTGTCTGAAATGCAACCGTGGAAGGATGTGAAATAGTTTGATCTGCCCCAATCGGAAACGCAACATTACTATAGGCTTGTAATTCAAATATCTTATCTAAAAAATAATGCCGCGGAACTTTATCGAAGGCCTGTAAAACTTCTTCACTTGCTATTTTTTTTGCGCGTAATTCTTCAATTAACTGTTTTCTAAGTCCTTTGTGACGGTAATTATCAATCATGCTACAAAGTTAAGGCAATACAATAAAAAAAATGAGCCGTTGTCAGAATTCTATCTACATTGAATTGTGTATATTTGAAACGCTATATAAAAAACAACGAATGGCAATCTCTGCAAAAGAACTAGAATTCAATAAAAACGAAGATGTTATGCGACTCAAAATCTCTAAAATGGAGAGCGAGTTAGCAAAAATCTATTTGGGTGGCGGACAAAAACGCATCGATTCCCTGCACGAAAAAGGTAAAATGACCGCGCGTGAACGCATAGATTTACTTTTAGACAAAGACGCTCCCCGTTTTGAGGTGGGCGCTTTTGCTGGAATGGACATGTACAAAGAACACGGTGGCTGTCCTGCTGGCGGAGTTGTAGTTGTAATTGGTTACGTTTCAAAAAAGCAATGTATTGTTGTAGCAAACGATGCAACGGTGAAAGCCGGAGCTTGGTTTCCGATTACAGGAAAGAAAAATTTGCGTGCGCAGGAAATAGCAATGGAAAATCGCTTGCCAATAATCTATTTGGTAGATTCTGCAGGTGTTTACTTGCCGCTTCAAGATGAAATTTTTCCGGATAAAGAACACTTCGGACGAATTTTTAGAAACAACGCAATTATGTCTTCCCAAGGAATTCCACAAATTGCTGCTGTAATGGGAAGTTGTGTTGCTGGTGGCGCTTATTTGCCAATTATGTCTGACGAATCTTTGATTGTAGATAAAACAGGAACAATTTTTCTTGCAGGATCTTACTTAGTGAAAGCTGCAATTGGCGAATCTATTGATAACGAAACTTTAGGCGGAGCAACAACCCATACCGAAATTTCTGGTGTGTGTGATTATAAAGTTGCAAATGATACAGAATGTTTGGAAACCATTCGAAAAATGATTTCACAAATTGGTGCTTCAGAAACTGCTGGTTTTGACCGAATTGAAAGCGTCCCAACAAAACGCGATATAAAAGATGTGTATGGAATTCTTCCTGAACTGCGTTCGAAACCATACGATATGCATGATTTAATTGATTGCATTGTTGACGAAGGATCTTTGGTTGAGTACAAAGCAGATTTCGGAAAAACGATTATTTGTACCTATGCGCGCCTCAATGGTTGGAGTGTAGGAATTGTTGCTAATCAGCGTGAATTATCTAAAAACGCAAAAGGCGAAATGCAGTTTGGTGGAGTAATCTATAACGATTCGGCCGATAAAGCCGCGCGTTTCATTATGAACTGTAATCAGAAAAATATTCCATTAATTTTCTTTCAAGATGTTTCCGGGTTCATGGTTGGTTCAAAATCTGAGCACGCAGGAATTATTAAAGATGGAGCGAAAATGGTGAATGCAATGGCCAATTCTGTTGTTCCTAAATTTACGGTTGTAATCGGAAATTCGTATGGTGCAGGAAACTATGCTATGTGTGGAAAAGCATACGATCCGCGTTTGATTGTTGGTTGGCCAACAGCCGAAGTAGCAGTAATGTCTGGTGCTGCGGCGGCTAAAACCCTACTCCAAATTGAAGTTGCTTCTCTAAAATCTAAAGGAGAAGAAATAACTCCAGAGCGCGAAACAGAATTATTTAATTCAATTAAAGAAAAATACGATTCACAAATTTCTCCGTATTATGCTGCATCTCGCATTTGGTTAGACGCAATTATTGACCCTAAAAAAACACGCGAATTCCTTTCAATAGGAATTTCAATGGCAAGTCATAAAAAAGCAGAAAAACCCTACAACGTTGGCGTAATTCAAACATAAAACAAATTATCAATTATCAATTATGTAGTTTTGTTTTACTAAGAAGTAATAAACGCTATTGATAATTACTATTTTATCATTCATAATTAAAATTTAAAATATGCATTTAGACTGGCAATTCAAACCCTTCAAAGAATTAACATTAAGTGAATTTCACGACATTATCGCTTTGCGTTTGAAAGCTTTTGTTGTTGAACAAAACGTTACCTATCTTGATTTAGATGGGAAAGACAAAAAATCATATCATTTGTTGCTTCGCGACGGAAAAGGCGATGTTATTGCAACCGCACGAATCATTCACCCAGGAATTTCATATCCTGAAGTAGCAATTGGTCGGGTGGTTCTTCATCCTGATTTTCGTGGAACTGGAGTTGGAATAGAACTCATGGAACGCTGTGTAAGTTTTGCTCACGAAGAATTTGGAGTGGTTCCAATTCGTATTTCAGCTCAAAAACATTTAGAAAAATTTTATGGCAAATCTGGTTTCGTTTCAACAGGAATAGAATATTTTGAAGACACAATTCCACATGTAGAAATGCTTTTAACTCCAAAAAAATGAAAAAAATACTATTCACACTTACAGCCGTTACTTTGTTAACTGCTTGTGAGCCAAAAGCTAAAATTGCTTCTGAAGTTGTAGGTAAAACAGTTGATGAACTTGCTGAAGAATCTCAGTTAAACTTAACTGTAGATTTAGAAAACTTAGACAGAACTATTCGTCCGCAAGACGATTTTTTTCAGTTCGCAAACGGGTCTTGGTGTAAAAATAATCCTGTTCCAGCTAGTGAATCTCGTTGGGGAAGTTTCAATGAACTTGAAAAGAACAACAATGAGATCTTATTGAAAATTTTAACTGATGCAAGTGCTGTAACAGATAAAAAAGGATCGAAAAATCAACTTCTAGGCGATTATTACACCTCGTATACCGATATTGAAACCCGAAATAAATTGGGTACAAAACCACTAACAGACAGATTAGTAGCTATTAAAGCAATTAAATCTCGCGAAGACATTGTTCGAGTTCTTGCAGACATGCACAAAGTTGGAATTTCTGCATTTTTCGGAATTGGTGTAGGACAAGATTTGGTTCAAGTAGATAAAAATGTTGCTTATTTTGGCGTTTCTGGAATTGGACTTCCAAATAAAGATTTCTTCTTCGAAGCAAATAAAAAAGAATTGCTTGAAAAATACAAAGTTTTCGTAAAAAACTCGTTCTTGAATTTAACTGGAGATGAAACTAAAGCCAAACTAAGCGCTTCAAGAGCAGTAGATATGCAGAAAAATTTAGCAGACTTAATGTGGAAACCAGCAGAAGCGCGCCAACCAGAAAAAACGTACAACCCTACTTCTTATTCAGATTTTAAAACTTCTATAGCTGCATTCGATTTTGATAGTTATTTAAAACGAGTTGGTTTTTCATCAATAGACAGTATTGTGGTTTCTGAACCTGATGCATTAGCAAAATTGGATCAAATTTTCACTAAAACTTCTATCGATCAGTGGATAGATTATTTGTCGTGGTGCATGATTGATCATTATGCGGGTTTACTTGATGAAGCTTCAATGAAATTAAATTTTAGTTTCTACAGCAGCGAAATGCGCGGAACAAAAGAAATGAAACCAATTACTGACAGATGTATTGAAGATTTAACAGATTCGCCTATCTCAGAACTATTGGGGAAAGCATTTGTAGATGTTGCTTACTCTCAAGATGCACAGAACCGCGTAAATAAAATGGTCGACAATTTATTAATCGTTTTCCGTGAGCGAATTAATGGTTTAGATTGGATGACAACGACCACTAAAACGGAGGCATTAAAAAAATTAAATTCTATTGGTCGAAAATTAGGTTTTCCGAGTAAATGGCAAGATTTCTCTAAAATAGATTTAACGGCAACAAACTTTGTTCAAAACATAGATAATTTGACAATTTTTGCTGTTCAAGATAATTTCTCCAAACTAAACAAAGCAGTAGACAGAGAAGAATGGGGAATGCCTGCACACATGGTAAACGCATACTACCACCCAGTTTTAAATGAAATTGCTTTCCCCGCAGGAATTATGCAACCGCCATTTTTTAGCAACACCTTTGAAGACGCAGTAAATTACGGTCGAATTGGAATGGTGATTGGGCATGAATTTACGCATGGTTTTGATGACCAAGGAGCGCAATTTGCTGCAAATGGTTCTTATTCAGACTGGTGGACAGAGGAAGATAAGCAAATGTTCAAGAACAAAACTACCACTTTGGGTGAAACATTCAGTCAGTTTTGTCCCATTGAGGGCCATTGCGTTAACCCAGATTTAACAATGGGTGAAAACATTGCCGACTTAGGCGGACTTACCATGGCGTATTATGCCTATGCAATGACAGACGAATTCAAGAGCAGCAAAATTGTAAACGGCTTCACTCCTGCCCAACGTTTTTTTGTTGCCTACGCGCAATTATGGAAGATAAACTACACCGATGCTGAAATGAAGAACCGAATTGCAACAGATCCGCATTCGCCAGGTATGTATCGTGTAAACGGTCCATTAAAAAACTGTCCTGAGTTTTTTGAGGCGTTTTCTGTGAAAGAAGGAGATAAAATGCGTAATCCGAAGGATAAGATTGCAAAGATTTGGTAATTGAGTTTAGGATTAAGATGTGAAAAAGTATGTTACTTTAATTAAAACTCTAGACCGAAGAAATATATTTTAGAAGCGTAATCTTAATTTATGTTTTTAAAATCAATCATATAACTAAAATCCCAATTGAAAAATATGAAAAATAAAAGTTTACAAATAATTTTATTTTTGTTAGCCTTCGGTTCTGTATTCGGACAAATTGATACAGCTAAATTTTTGATTGCAGAAATCACATATGATGCAGGTGTTTTTTTTCCTAGAAATGAAAACTTTCAAAATAGTTATAATACAAAGTCAAATTTTAATTGGAGTATTGGTACTGTAGTTGGACAATCAAATCATTTGTTTAACATTTGGGGTAAATATTCTCAGTATGGATCTGAATTTGATAGTTTAAAGGCAGATGGAACTTTTAGTTCGATAGTTGCAAAAAGAAATCAACTTTCAATAGGATTTATAAACCCAATTTCACTTTCGAATAAAACTTATATTCAATTAAAAAGTGGAATTTCATATAACTTTATTTATGAAGACTTGTCAAAATTATATTCTGAACAAATTGGTTTTCTTTTCTCTGTAGGATATATGAAAAGATTACCATTTATTTCATATTATTTCGATTTTGGTTACGATTACACAAGGGTTGTCCAAGGCAAATATTTCAGTGACTGGAGCGGTGTGTTAATTTCAACTGGTTTGAGTTTTCATCTTGTTTCTCAAGAATAAAATTATTTGGAATAAACGCTTCGTAATCTTATATTCATGAGTAATAAATAAGTGTTTTGTAAAAAAAAAGGATGTTCAAACGAACATCCTTTTTTGATTAATACATTTTCTAGTTCAAACTCACAAGAACTTTAGACTTTTTTCCTTTTAATCCTTGCACAGATTTGCTATATGCAAGTAATTGGTTCACAACCGACATGGAAGGAGAAACTTCTACGTTTTGAGTTGCTTTTACGAAAGTTGGGTATCTGTTTACCATAGGCACATTTTGCGTTTTAGTTAAGAACGTTTCAACTTTCAATTTATTTTGTTGCATGTTTTATTTTATACGTTATTTTATTGGAATGTTATCCACATAACGCGTAAAGGTGAGATTTCGTTACTATATTTGGACTATGAATTGGGCGCATCCAGGTTTTTTATTCGCTTTAGCAGTTTTGATTATCCCACTGCTTATTCATTTGTTTCATTTTAAACGATACAAAACCGTCTATTTCTCTAGTTTAACTTTCTTGAAATCTATTGAACAAGAACAACAAAGCATCCGAAAACTGAAACAATGGATCATTTGGTCGCTCAGAACATTGGCGTTTTTATGCTTGGTCTTCGCTTTTGCTCAACCCTATTTATCGACAAAGAAGGCAAGTGAAAAAACAGGAATTGCTGTTGTTGGAATTTATGTTGATAATTCCTTTTCTATGTCACGTTTGGGACAAAACGGAGAATTAATCTCTCAAGCGCGCGATTTTTCGAAATCAGTTATAAACGATGCACCCCGAAACACACAGTTTGTATTGCTAAGTAATAATCTAGGAGGTGAAGAGAAAAGACTTCTCACGAAGGCGCAATTATTAGAGAAAATAGAACAATTAACATATTCACCCCTTCCGCGCTCGGCTTCAAATATTCTGAAATATTGGAAACAATGGAATATTGATGCAAAAAACAATCAGGAAATTGCCAGCTCTCAATTATTATATTTGTCTGATTTTCAGAAATCTACTTTCGGAAAATTAGAAAAAATAAGCGCTTTCCCTTCAAAAATTTATCCAGTTGTGCTGAAACCTTCCAATGAAGGGAATTTATTTATTGATTCAGTATGGTTCGAAAACCCTGCACAACGATTGGGTGTAAAGCAAATTGTGTATGCATTGGTTCGAAATGAAAGCAAAAACACACTAAAAGAAATTGATGTAAATTTTCAGATTGGTCGAATTAACCGTAATGTATATGCGCAATTACCCGCTTTCGGATCAGACACTATTGAATTAACGTATTTCAACCAAGAAGCAAAACGTGTTGCCTGCTCTGTAACGGTGAACGACAGGCAGATGAATCAAGACGATTCGTATTATTTTTCTTACAACGTGGTAAAAAATAGTAAGGTTCTTTTAATTAATGGTGAAGATGCTGTTTCAAACATTGGAATTGTGTTGGGTTTAGAAAATTATTTCATTGTAACTGAGAAAAATGCAAGTGTTGTTTCTGCATCATCACTCACAGAGTTCGATGCCGTTGTTATGAACGGAAACAACCAGCTGTCTTCTCTTCTAATTAAATCGCTCGTCGAATTTTCAAATGATGGTGGTGGTTTGGTCTTATTTCCGGGTTCGAACGCAGCAATTTCAGGTTGGAACGATTTATTGACACGTTTAAATATGCCAACTATTTCAGGCGTTCAGACAGCAGGTTTGGCAATAAAAAAAGTGAATACAAACGATGCGTTTTTTGATGGTGTTTTTGAAAAAAAAGCGGAAAACATTAATCTTCCGAATGTTACAAAAGCATACCGACTTAATTCTTCAAAAAACGACGAGGCAATTGGTTTATTGAACTATCAAAACGGGTCAGATTTCTTCGTTCGCTCAACGGGTAAACGAAGCGTTTATTTTTCTTCAACGTCGCTAAGTCCGAGTTTTAGTAATTTCACTTCCAACCAGTTGTTTTCTACGTTGGTTTTAAGATCGGCCGAACTCTGCAAGAAGTCACTACCCTATTCGCTTTCAATTGGTGAATCTTCTTATTTTCCGATTACAAAAGTATCTTCGAGCGAACAACCTGTTCAATTAGTGAATCAGAAATCAACTTTTTTACCCTTGGTTTTCACGAAGGAAGAAAAAGCATTTATTTCAATTCAGGGTCAGGAAGCTGTTCGGTCTTTAAAGGCTGGAAATTATACTATTTCGCATAATAACGAAACAATTAGCTCACTATCAGTTAACTACCAACGGAAAGAATCTAAAATTTCGTGTTATAATTCGAAAGAAATTAGTACTTTTTTAGAGGATGCTGAAATTCCATTCGATAAAGTTCAGGAAGGAATGAGTTGGACAGGTGCATCTTTCTTAAATTTAGAGCAAGCAAAAAGCTATTGGAAATGGTTTGTTTGTTTTGCTTTCTTATTTTTGCTCGGCGAAATGCTTGTTGTAGCTTTTTTTCATTATAAAACGAAACAGAAAAAATGAAAATATTGATTCAAAATGCGACTATTGTCGATTCAAATTCTAAGTGGAATGGACAAAAAAAAGCTATTCTCATTGAAGAGGGTCGTGTTTCAAAAATTGCTGCTGAGTTAACAGATCCGGAAGCAACTATAGTTTCTGCTCCTAATTTACATATTTCTTTGGGTTGGGTAGATTTGAAAACTCACTCCTGCGACCCTGGCGAGGAACACAAAGCCACAATTCAACAAACATTAGATGCGGCTGCAAGTGGAGGTTTTACCCACGTTGCAGTTATTTCTTCAACAAAACCAGTAATAGACGGAAAAGCTGTTGCTGAGTATATTCAGCGTGCGGGCGAAAACCACATTAGTTCTGTTTATCCTATTGGGTGCATTACTCAAAAACAAGATGGGGAACATTTGGCTGAAATGTATGATTTATTTCAGTCGGGGTGCAGGTTATTTTCAGATGATTTAACGGCTATTTCAAGCGGAATTTTGTACCGAGCTTTATTGTATTCAAAGAATTTTGGAGGAACAATTGTTGCATTTTGTCGCGATAAATCGCTTTCTGAAAACGGAATGGTGAACGAAGGTTTGGCATCTACTTTAACTGGTTTGAAGGCCGATCCGAGTATTTCAGAAATTATTCAATTAGAGCGAAATATTCGTCTTTTGGAATATACCGAAGGTAATTTGCATGTAACAGGCGTTTCTTGTGCCGAATCTGTAGATTTAATTAGAAATGCGAAGAAAAAAGGATTAAATATTTCTGCCGATGTGCATGCGCAGCAATTGATTTATTCGGAAAGTGAGGTGTTAAATTTCGATGTTAACTTTAAATTACTTCCCGTTTTAAGAACAGAAATAGACAGAAAAGCATTGTGGGAAGGTTTGAAAGACGGAACTATAGATTGTGTGGTAACAAATCACCGTCCGAACGATACAGAGGAAACAGATTTAGAATTCGATCATGCTAATTTTGGAAATATTGGTCTTCAAACGTGTTATTCAGAATTAAACGCAATTTCAGATTTCGATTTGCTGACCTTCATAAATTCTGTAACTTTGAAAAGCAGAAAACTAATTGGAAAAGAGGTTCACAAAATTGAAGAAGGCGCTATTGCAGATTTAACTTTATTTTCACCTTCAGAAAAATGGAGTTTTAATTCTGAAACAAATATGATTGGAACGAAAAACAGCCCGGTTTACGGGAAAGAATTAATAGGAAAAGTGATTGCTGTTATTAATAACGGTAAAATTGCATTGAAAGACGAAACGTATGACTAAATCAGGATCTTTTGTAAAAAACTTTTGGCGCGAAAAGAAAATGGTTGGGGCAATGAGTCCGAGTTCACGGTTTCTTGCTAAAAAAATGCTTCAAAATATTGATTTTACGAAAGTAAAAACGATTGTTGAACTAGGACCTGGAACGGGTGTTTTTACACGTAAAATTTTGGAAAAGATGCGCCCAGATGCAAAAATACTTGTGTTTGAACTAAACGATAATTTTATGTCTGCCCTAAAAAATGAATTCAAAGATGAACGTGTTATTTTGATTCACGACAGCGCTGAAAAAATTGGACATTATTTGAAAGAAAATGAGTTAACTACAGCAGATGCAATTGTTTCTTCACTTCCATTAGCAAATTTTCCGCTCGAATTGAAGAACAAAATTTTAAAAGAAAGCCACGACAACATGCATACAGATTCGGTTTATGTGCAATTTCAATATTCATTGAATGCAAAAACTGCTATTAAATCACAATTTCCAAGTGTAGAAATAGATTTTACACCCATCAACTTCCCTCCTGCTTTTGTTTATACTTGCAAAAAGTAATGCACGGAAATAAGTAATTTAAAAACGAAAATAAATAAATAAAAATGAGTGCTGAAAAAGTAAAATGCTTAATAATTGGTTCAGGTCCGGCGGGATATACTGCTG
>JANNWW010000102.1:0-15827 GCA_031409255.1 Crocinitomicaceae bacterium | reverse complement strand
GAAACAGAACGTTTATGAAATCTTTTCACGTGGAAACAATTAAACCCAATCGATTGAAAATTAGTTTAAAGTTCAATCAACAAAAAGATTCGGGAAGTTTATTGACGGCTAAATGGCTTCATGGTTCGCCTGCAAAGTTTTTAAAAGCAGACATTGGAATGGATTTACTTCCAACAGAAACAAAATTTAAAGGATTTGAAACTTTTACTTTCGATTCTCCTTCCCGCCAAACTTCATTAAATGAATTGCCCGTTTTTGAAGGTCAATTAGACGCTAATGGAGAGGCAAACTTTAATGCTGAACTAACGGAGGTTGGAGTTTGTCCAGGAAAAATGAAAGCCGTTTACACAACAAAAGTATTCGAAAAAGGCGGCGATTTTAGTATTGACCGGCAAGTAGAAGCTTATTCGCCTTTTGAACGCTATGTTGGCTTATCTGTTCCCGTAAGAAATGACTATGAAAGTTTAGAAACAGGAAAAAAACACACCTTTCCTTTGGTTGTTTTGTCTGAAAAAGGAAAACCAGTTTCTGAAAACACGGCATTATCTGTTCGAATATATGAATTGAAATGGTTGTGGTGGTATGAGCAAGATGAAAATGATTTATCACATTTTGTGGGGAAAAGTGCCACAAACAATGTGCTCGACACAACTATTTTGGCGCAAAATGGAAAAGCAAGTTTTAAATTCGGAATCAACAAAAGAAGATACGGCCGATTTTTAATTTTAGTTACAGACGAAAAAGGACAGCATCAGACTGGTCAAATTGTTCATATTGACGATGCATTTGGTGAACAAACCCACCAACAAGAAAATGAATTTGCATCGATGTTGCAGTTTTCTACCGACAAAGAAACATATCAAACTGGAGAGAAATGTACACTTCGTTTTCCTTCTGTTCCAAATGGAAAAGCACTGATTACTTTAGAAACACGTTCGTCAATTCTTCAAAAACTTTGGATAGATACCAAAGAAGGTGAAACCAATTATTCTTTCGATGTTACAAAAGAAATGACTCCGAACGTTTATGTGCATATAACATTCATTCAGCCACACGCACAAACAGTTAATAAAATGCCCATTCGTTTATATGGTGTTTCTTCTATTCTTGTTGAAAATCCAGAAACAAGGCTCTATCCGGAAGTGGTTACCGATAATAAATGGAAACCTGAAACAACAGAAAAGATAACAATTAAAGAACAAAATGGCAAAGCAATGACTTACTCTATTGTAATTGTAGATGAAGGTTTGTTAGATCTGACTCATTTCAAAACGCCCAATCCGTGGGGAACATTTTACGCTAAAGAAGCACTCGGAATTCGAACTTGGGACATGTACGACGATGTGATTGGAGCTTTTTCTGGAAAGTTAGATAAACTTTTAGCTGTTGGAGGCGACGGTTACGAACAAGACGGTTCGTCTGCAAAAGCAAATCGTTTTCAGCCAATGGTTAGACACCTCGGACCATTTTATTTATCAGCAAAACAACAAGCTTCTCATACAATAGAATTGCCCGCTTATGTTGGGTCTGTAAAAGTGATGGTGGTGGCGCATGATGATTACAATTTCGGGTCGTGTGAGAAAGTGGTTGAAGTAAAAAGTCCATTAATGGTTTTGGGTTCTCTGCCCCGTGTTTTTTCACCTGGTGAAGAAATCAATTTCCCAGTAACAGTTTTCGCTGCTGAAAAATGGGTGAAAGATGTGGATGTAAATGTAACGGCATCTAACTTTTTGACCTTAGATGGAAAAGAACAAAAAATTCATTTCGATGAAATAGGCGATGGAGTGGTAAATTTTAAATTACTCGTTTCTGAGAAAATTGGTGTTGCTAAAATAAGTATCAAAGCAAAAAGCGGAAGTGAAACAGCCCACCAAGAATTTGAAATAGATGTGCGAAGTCCAAATCCACGAGTTAGTGAATCTGTTGTTATGGAACTAAAAGCAGGAGAGTCTAAAACGCTCGAGTTGAATAAAAATGGGTACAGCAATTCTCATGAATTAAGTTATGAAGTTTCAAGTATTGAACCCATTAATCTGAATGGTCGAATGAATGAATTGATTCAATATCCGCATGGCTGTATTGAACAAACAACTTCTGCAGTTTTTCCACAATTGTTAGCTTTTCAATGTTGCAATTCAACTGAAGAACAGCAAAAAGAAATGGATAAAAACATCAAATCAGCGTTAAAAAAATACCAATCTTTTCAAACTTCAAATGGCGGATTTGCATACTGGCCAGGCAATGATCAAGCCGATGAGTGGGGAAGTTCTTATGCCGGACATTTTATCTTATTAGCAGAAAAAAACGGGTATACTTTGCCAATCGGATTAAAAGATGCATGGTTAAACTATCAAGCAAACCAAGCTCAAAATTGGGAAAACGAAGCATCATATATTGAACACGGATATGCAAACCAGAGCAACCAATTAAATCAAGCATACCGTTTGTACACACTCTCGCTTGCAGGGAAACCAGAAATGGGTTCGATGAATAAATTACAAGGAATTTCAGGTTTTGCAAATGTGGTAAAATGGCGATTGGCTGCTGCGTTTCATTTATCCGGACAGCATGCTGCTGCGCTTCAAATATCCAAAAAAGCTTTGCTTAAAGTTTCAACTTACCGCGAATTGAGTTATACCTATGGTTCAGGCTTGCGCGATGAGGCAATTATTCAAGAAAGCTATGCTTTAATAAATGATGGAAAATCGTCGCCTTTATATGCTAAAATTAGAGAAGCTTTATCTTCTAATTGTTGGCTTTCAACACAAGAAACAGCATACAGTTTACTCTCATTACTAGCAACAAATTCAAGCGAAACGGAAATTGGTGTTCAAGTAGATTTTGGAAAAACGCAAAGTTCAATTACGGGTAAGAAAATGTTCGTAACGAAGAGTTTCAAAGAAAATGTTTTTGTTCAAACAAATCAAATAAGGGTTACAAACACGACAAAGAAAACACTTTACGTTGTTCAGCACTTGTCAAAAGTTCCAAAAATTGGTTTGGAGCAAGAACAAGCAAACGGTTTAAACATAACTGTATATTATGAAAACGAAGCGGGTGTTCGAATTTCGCCAGATAATATGAATCAGGCAACTACTTTTACGATGATTGTAACGGTTGAAAACCCTACAAAAGATCAGTTGTACAAAGAATTGGCTTTGGAGCAAATGCTTCCGTCTGGCTGGGAAATTATCAACACACGCTACATGGAAGGTGAAACGCAAAACACACGCGTCGATTATCAAGACATTCGCGACGATCGGATTTACAGTTATTTCGACCTAGCTCCGAAGAAATCTAAAACCTTCGAAGTGGAAATAAACGCTAGTTTCGGGGGCCGATTTTATTTACCTAGTGTGTATTGTGAGGCCATGTATTCGCGTACGATTCATGCACAAACGAAAGGGAAGTGGGTGACAGTTAAATCTTAAATTTTAGTCATTGGAGAATATGGAAATTGTATTAAAATTTGGCAACTCTTCTTAATTAAATAAAACAAATTCTACACGTCTATTTGCCCCATAAATACTTTCATCACAGTCGAGGTTTGGGCATGGTTTTGCTGGAAAAGCAGCGCCTTTAGCGTCCCAAAAAATACGGTTTTCATCAATGCCTTTTTTCACCAAATAATCTTTAGTTTGCTCTGCACGTTTTTCTGATAAAATTATATTTGCTTCCAAAGAACCACGTTGATCTGCATGAGCTGCCATTCTTACTTTTAAATGTTCATTTTCCTTAAGTAGTTTAACAATGTTTGTCAATTCAGGAATCGCATCTGTTCGCACATCCGATCTATTGTAATCAAAGTAAATATTTTTCACATCCAAGACATTTGTCATATCTGCTTCTCTTGGAATTAAGTAGTATCCACCACTTTCTATTTTATTTTTTGAAAAATAACTTCCATCAGCTCTAATATTCATTACATCTGTAACAAGATCTTTATTTTCTAAAAGATCGCCACCTTTTGGTAAAAGGAAATATCTAGCTGGTGTAATCTTTGTTTCAGTAGTATAGGTTCCGTCATCGATTAAATTAATTTTACCCAGATTTGCTTTAGTAACTTTCGAGTTTTTATCCAAATTTGGAATCAAGTAGTAATCTTTCAATTCTAATTTATAACCAGATTTGTAGGTGCTGTCATTAAATATTTCAATTTCATTATTTGCTAAAATGTCGTTTTTAATCTGTAAATTTTTCTTCGGAATCATGTAATAACTTCCAGATTTTAGTGACTTTTCACTATCATAAAGGCCATTATTTTTCATTTCGATAGATTCTTCAACAATTTCTCCTCTTGCAATTATTTCTGTTGGTTTACTAAAAGCGAAATAGTAACCTAATTCTAAATCTCGTGAAGAGGTGTAACTCAAATCTGAATGGAGCATTGCATTTGGTGGAAGGTAAACTCCTTCTCCCCTCATTAAAGAGTCCTGTGGAACTAAAAAATAACGTCCTTCATCAAATACCGACTCAGTTTCGTAGCTATCTTTATCTTTCACATCAATCATGCCAACGTATTTTCCACCAGGAAACAATTTATCAATTAATGCTTGGGCATCTTTTGCCATTTTTGCACTTCCTTTTGGTCGTAAAGGAGTGTGCTCTATAAATCCATAAATATCATCTCTTCCTAGACCACCTTTCCGGTTGGAAGCAAAGAAACCAATATTCTTAGTACTAATCACATAAGCAAAATCGTCATAAATGGAATTTATAGGTTCTCCCACGTTAATAGGTATTCCAAGTTCATTGGTTTTTATGTCAAATTTAGAGACAAAAACATCAAAACCACCAAGTGTATTATGGCCTGATGAGGAGAAGTATAAATTGCCATATATGTCAAGGTGTGGAAAATTTTCACGACTAATAGAATTAATTTTCGAGCCCAAATTTTTTGGCTCTCCAGCAAAACCTTCTTCAGAAATATCTACCACATAAATATCTGTTTCACCGTATCCGCCAGGCATATCGGAAACAAAATACAGTTTTTTTCCATTGTCAGATAATACTGGTTCAGCAATTGAATATTCATCACTACAAAAATGAACTGGTTCTTTCAATACCCAGTCACCATTTTCTTTTTTCGCACGAAACAAATTCAATTGGAGCGTTTTAGGATTATTTTGGGTAAAAAAGCCTAAATTTCCAACTTTAGAAATTGCAGCTCCTCCTTCGTTTAAAGAACTGTTGATGCTTTCCATTTTTTTCGCATTTGAAAGTTCATCTTTCGAGCAATTAGCCACCCATAAATCATACGCTCTCATATCTAAATCGGCATTAAAGTCTCCTCCTTTTCGACTAGATAAATAGTAAATATATGTACTATCTGCTTTTGTTGGAAATTCAGATTCCTCTGAATTTATTGCTACAGGGCGTAAATTATACCTTCCAGATTGCTCTGTAATATCAGCTAAATAGTCGTCAATTTTGTAAGGTGTAAATTGTTTGCCGCTCAGTTTTGCAAATAAGGCGAGTTGCTTTTCAGCTTCTTCATACATGCCCTTAGTTTTCATACATTGCCCGTAATGATAAATGTCTTCTGGTAACATTTCTACATTTAAATCGATCAAAGCCTGATAAAAAAGATACGCATTTTCATAGTCACAATTATAAAAATGTGCGTCAGCAGTTTCTTGAATTAAAATAATATCTGACTTTTTGATTTTTTCAACATTTGTTATTTGCTTTAATTCACTATACGTCAAATGATTTTCCTGCGCATGAGAATTAAATGTTAAAAATGTAATTAGTGAAAAAAGAGATAATTTATTTTTCATTTTTTAAAAAAATCGAGATGATTGAATTTTACCTAAGTTTAGTTTACCTAGTTTAACACGAAGCAATACTTCATGAGTACCATAATTAAAGCTTCTTAAAGCTGTTGTGTTATAATCAAATGTGTATCCAATAAAAAGGCGTTTTTGCAAATGAGTTCCAATAAACACGGAGATTCCACTTTTCCATTGGTAACCTAAGCCAGCAATTAGGATCTCGTTGAACATTATATTTGTTGAGAGATTCCAACTCAATGGTGCTCCGTTTACATAACGGATCATTGCTGCAGGTTTTATTTTTATTTTGTTTGTATTGTTTTCAAAAACGCAGCCAGCTAATAAATTCACCTGAATTTTATCTTGATAGCTGAATTGATCTTCAGTTGTTCTATTTGGAATATAAAAATTTGGAGAAGATAAGCCTAGGTAAAAATTACGTTGTTTTCTTTTGGTTCTTTTGGTGGTGTACAAAAATGTTCCAGCACCAATAGTTGGAGAGAGATTGCTTATTTGATTTAAGGAAGGAACTTCGCTTTGATGGAAAACATTTAATTTGTCCATGTTTATATTGAGCATATCAAGGCCTCCTTTAATACCAAAAGACAAGGTTAGCATTCTAGTTACTTTGAATCGGTACGCTATATCTGCTGTTATTTGAGTTTCTTGCATAGCTCCAAGTTCATCTTGATTTGCAGATAAACCTAAACCTAGTCCTTTGCGTAAAGGAGCATTAAATAAAAAAGAAAAAGTCTGTGGAGAACCCGTTATGCCCAACCATTGTTTTGTATAAGAAGTAATTACCTCAATATTTGTAACAGTGCCAGTGTAAGCAGGGTTATATCTCTGCACCGCATACATATATTGCATGCTTTGATTGTCTTGTTGAGCAAGGGAAAATTTACTTAGTAGACAGAAAATCAGAACTTTTAAATAAAAATATTTCATAATAGTTATTTTGAATATCAATTTGTTTTTTTTTGTTCCTAGTAACAGCTTTATTTTTCATAGAGAAAGTAAAGTAATTAGATTTAAAACTAGATGAAGCTATTTACTTAGCAATTGGATAAAACCGATTTTTTTCTTTGTTTTCCCTAATTTTTTATACTCTATCACATAGTAATAGGTTCCGTCGGGTAAAGTTTCATTGGTGTTTGTAATTCCTCTATTTGCATAACCACTGAAAACATTCGTAACATTATCGTATCCATCTATTTTGAAAACTGTCTCTCCCCATCGATTTACTATTGAAACGTTATTTTCTGGAAAATTTTCGAGTCCTCCGAATAAAACAATATCATTTAATCCATTTCCATTTGGAGTTATATAATTGTAAACTACAATTTCCTCGTTGGCAAATTCAGCATCTACAACGGCTAAAGTAAAGACACCAAATACATTTTCTTCAGCTACCGTATAGATCATTCCAGTGGATGCATCATAGCTTCCACCTTCATCTATCCACTCATCTATTTCGTCATCCCAACGCACAACATGCGTAGCATTCAAATTATTCATGATAATACTTGGTGTAACGCCTGCTTGAACACTTAAGCCGATGAAAATTTTTGAATCCTCTGAAGTAACTCTATTTACAGTCCAATATTCGGTATCATTTATTTGTTCAATTATTCCATTAAAAACGTGAGGATAAATTGCAGCAGAGTTTTGATGAATGTATTGACATCGAAATTGGTCATTTTGAATATTAGGGGCTGAAATTTCTAATGGCTGATAGAATCCATCATCTCCACACGGGAATGTAAAGCCAAATTCTCCTGTTTTATATTGTAAACCACGTACATGGCTTGCATTAGACATTGAAAAAACTTCTGAATTACTTTCAAACATTATTAAACCATTTATTGGGTTAACTGCAATAATACCCTCAATAAATTCTGCTTGGTTTTTAATGTTTAAACGATTAGTTAAGTTAATTTCCAACGCAGAGGTATTGTATACTTCCAAATTGTATAAATTAACTTCAGAAATGCCAGAAATCGATTGTTCTTCAGTTCCCACCATCAATAACTTTCCAGTACTTTGGGTTTCATCAAAAATACCGTTGTTAATAATGTTGTCGTGAACATGCATCATTCCGTCATTTTGTAAATTACCTGAATTACTTAATTCATCTAAAATACTTATGGTGGTATTAGGTAAAACAGTGAGTGAACCCAAGTTTGATGTTTGAGAAAAGACAGAGTTTATTCCTAATAAATATAATCCGAACAGTAGTGCAATTAATTTTATATTCATTTGATTATTTTTTGGGAAAAAATATTTTTAAGATTAATTAGAAAAGGAAACATTTCTGTAATAGTCCGTAATTCGACAATCGTGATTGCTTCCAGCAGGTAGTAAAAAATTACCTCTAGTTCTAAAAATATTGAATCTAATCGTATGAGCACCAGGCGTTAATTGTTTTACGCTTGAAAAATGATAATTCGCTCCACATTGATTTGTGTTTGGTTGAGTGAAAACTTGGCGAATACCACTTTTAACTCCATCAATATACATGTAAACAGTAAACTGACTATTTCCATCACTTAAAAATGGACCACTTGTAAATTCAATTCCTAATGAATAATTAATTGTAACCGCTCTACCACCATCAGGAATAACAAACGTAGTAGTGCTATTTGGGATTATAGTCTCACCAGTTTCATCGACTCCAAAATTTGAACCACTTCCAGAAGGTAATGTTTCTTCAATAACACTAACGCCTTGCCATGATGCTAAACCAGTTGCATCTGAAGTAAGAACTTTTCCTGCTCCTGGATTATTTCCGGAAATTTTAATTGTACCATTAATATCAAGATTTGCAACAGGATTAGTATTTCCGATACCTACATTTCCATTGTCCGCCATAAACATTACACTGGTGGAACTGTTGTTTCGGATATTAAAACCATTTGCGCCAAAATTCAAATACATTACATCATCAGACCAACGAGGATGAAGAAATGTCTCATAGATTCCTGCACTATTTCTTGCACTAAAAGTTGTTGCGTTATCAACACCTAAAGCATTTGCTCCAGCAATTGAAAGTGATTGTTGAGGAGTGTTAGTTCCTATTCCAACATTTCCTCCACCAGTTACACGAAATCGCTCTGCTCCAAAGGAATATAAAGATAAAACAGGTTTTGTAGCATCAAAATCATTGGATTGAATCTCTAAGCCGTCAGTTGGCATAAATAATCTATTATTTAATGGATTGTTACCTGAATTAAATGTGATTCCTGAGCCCGTATTCGATTTGAAAATTAGATCATGACTACCTTGATTAATTAGGGTTGTTTGCGTAAGGTTTCCGCCTAACTTCACATCTCCTGCAATTGCATTTAAGCCATTACTGGCAGTCTTTAGAGTACTTACTGTACTTATAACTCCATCTTCGTTAGTATATGTAATAGTTCCATCTCCGTTATCAACCAGAGTAGTGATTGTTTCAAAATCTGTTACAAATTGCGCTAAACTGTCTAAGAATTGCTGATTTGTCGTTATCGTTGAGATTAAATTTTCAATAAAAACACTATCAGCAATTAAAACATCCCCTAGATTGTTGGTGAAGGTAGTATCACTTATCAGGACATCCCCTAGATTGTTAATGAAGGTAGTATCACTTACCAAAACATCACCTAGATTATTAATAAAAGTAGTGTCACTTACCAAAACATCCCCTAGATTGTTAATGAAAGAAGTATCACTCACCAAAACATCTCCCAGATTGTTAATTAATGTAGTATCTGTAATGAAGGTATTCCAAACATCGTTTATAAAATCTCCATTTGCAATTAAACTATCAATAAATGTCTGACTATTTGACAAAACATCTCCCAAGTTTGTAATGAAAGTGGGATTACTCATCAAGGTATCCGCATACTCGAACATGTCGCCAATTACATTAATTAAACTTGTTACACCCTCTTCATTAGTGTATGTATAAGTTCCATTGTTATTATCTACTAAAGTGGAAATTATTAGATCACTGTCGATTGATATACGTCTCCATCTATTGTCGAACCAGTAATAGTAACCGGGTGAAATGTCTGAAATAGTGCTCGTATTAAAAACTGTGAGACCTGTAACGTTACCATTACTAATTGTAACAGCATCTGTAGTACTTTGCAAACTTACTTGCGGAATCAAAAGTCCTTTATTGTTTGCTTTAATTTCCAACTGAGCTGAGCTGTTGGGAGTTGTAGTTCCTATACCAACTTGCGCAAATGAGTTGTTTAAAACACTACTTAAAAATAAAATAACTGTGAGTAGAAATGTTTTTTTACTTAAAATTATTGCCCGATAAGTAATTGTCGTCTTTTTCATAGTAGATTTGAAGATTTAAATTTTTGTAACTCTTGAATAAGAATTTATTAATACAAGTGTGCAAATCTCCAGATATTAAATAACAACATAGTTTTTAGAAGCGTTATATATTGTTAGTAAATCGTTTTTTTAATTAATAAAATGTTAGAATAAAAATCTTAAGTATTTGAATTTAAACTGATTAAAATTTACAAAGTATTAGTTTTGTTTTTCTGCAAATTGATCTCATTTAAAAGCTAAAAAAGCACTTTTTGGTTGAGTAATTTTCTTTAGAAGGTCATTTTGTTTTAATGTAACTTACACCTGTTTTAGTTTTTATTGCTTAAAACTTTAAGATAATAAGTTAATTTTTTTTAAAAGGAATAATATATAGACTGCTTTTTGAAGCAGTCTTTTGATGGTTTACTACAAATGAATATTGAATTTTATTGACTAATCTTAAACACCTTTAAGATAAAGATATTGATGATTTAAACAAACCACGTACTAATTTATTGATATTTAATTAGTACTATTTTTTGCAATTTACTTAGATAATAAGAATTACAATTCCTCCAACATCCGTATCACCTCTGCGCGTTTTCGACTCGAAACAGGAACCATTTTTCCATTGTTCATAATCAAATGTCCGCCTTCGGTTTTGATAAACTCGCGCACCATGCGTGCATTCACTAAGTGCGACTGATGAACGCGAAAAAAACCGTGTGGAACCAGTAATTCTTCGAATTCCTTTAAAGTTTTCGAAACAACAATTCTACGTGAATCATTGAAATGAAATTCGGTGTAGTTAACTGTGCTTTCGCATCGTAATATTTCGTCGATTGTTACGATGTGAATTTTATCTTGTGCATGAAGCGCCAATTTTTCATTCAGTTTTTGCTCCGATTTCATCGTTTTGGTCAACAAATCGTATTTTGATTGTTCGTTGATATGATTTTTCCGAAACTGATTCAAGGCTTCTACCAATTCGTCTGGATCAATGGGTTTCAATAAATAGTTTAAGGCCGTATAACGAAATGCTTTGATCGCATGCGCATCTGAAGCAGTTATGAAAATAATTTTGAAATTTATTTCAGGCAAAATATCTAACAAATCAAAACCGCTTCCATCTTGCATTTGAATATCGAGAAACAACAAGTCTGGTTTTATTTGCTTTAGTAATTTTGCACCTTCAATTACACCGCTTGCCTCACCAATTATTTCTACATCTTTCGAATAGGTCTCCAAGTCACGTCGTAAGGTGTTACGAGCTTGTTCAATATCGTCAATTAAAATTGTTTTTATCATAAAATTGGAATCGTTAATTCTACCAAAGTTCCTGCTGGTTTTCCTTCAGAATTTTGTAAATCAGTAATTTTTAGTTTTCTTCGTTGGTTTTCTTCCAGCAGGTTGAGGCGTTCTTCGGTGATGTTTACACCATTACTTTCGTGTGTCTTATCAAAATCGCTGGTGTTTTCCTTTGCCTGTCCGCGCCCAACACCATTGTCTTGAATTGAACAATATAGCTCGTGTTCTTTTTCTAAAAATGAAATCGTAATTTTTGCTTTTTCTTCTTCGTTTGAGCGGTTTTTAAAACCATGCTTGATCGCATTTTCAATAAATGGCTGAATAAGCATGGGCGGAATTTCGATAAAATTTAACTCCGTGTTTATGTTTTTTTGTATTGAATAATCGAAGCTGTTCGCATTACAGAATTGCTCAATTAATAAATAATTTTCTAGTGTACCAATTTCTGTTTCGAGTGAGATAGATTGATGTTTTGAATTATCTAAAATTTGACGCATCAATCGGGCAAATTTTGCTAAATAATAACGCGCTTGTGTTTCGTTTTGTGTTCCAATTAAACCTTGAATCGAGTTCAAAGCATTGAAAATAAAATGAGGATTCATTTGCAAGCGCAAGGCTTTTTGTTCTAATTCGATGAGGTTTTTAGATAATTCGGCTTGTTCTTGGGCTGTTTTGGCCTTGTTGCGAATGCGTTCTGTTTGCTTATTCCACACAAGCCAGAGCAAAAATATGGTTCCCAAAATACTTAAAATAAGAAACAAATTGGTTCGCCAAAATGGAGTTTCAATAACTAGTTTAATGGAGAGTGCTTGTTTTGAAACAAAACCGTCTTCGTTTTTAGCCCGCACTTTAAATGTGAACTCACCACTTTTTAAATTGGAATATACAATGCGCTGATCACTCGTCCAAGGCGACCATACTTTGTCAAAACCTTCCATTTTCCAAGAATAACTTACACCATCTGGGTTACTTAAATTAATGCCTTTGAATAGAAAGCTCAAATGATTTTCGTCGTATTTTAGAGATAGGTTTTGAGGTTTTAGCCAATTTTTTTTCAATGCATTAGTGTGGGTTTTTGAAAGTGGTTCGTAAAACAGTAAGATGTCTTCTAAACTTAATGTTGGCGGCGTTTGATTGGTGCGACTTGACTTCGATTCATATCGAGTTAGACCATTAATTGTTCCAAACCAAAGCACACCGTTATTGTCTTTCCAACAACTATTCAAACACGTTTCAACACCTAAAAAACCATCACTTTTGCCATAATGTTTACTTGAAATAACGTTTAAATTTTTATCTAAAACAAGAATGTCTAAACCGCGCTCAGTTGCAACAAACAATTTATTTTCTGCTATAGTAAGTGAATAAATGTTTCCGGAAACTAAGCCTTCATTCCCAGAATAAACTCGAACAATTTTCTTGCTAAGAAAATTCATTAAAACAATACCATCACCAGCGGTTCCAATAAATATAAATTTGTCTTTTTGCGCAAAACAGCGAATAAAATTGGATGGAAATCCTTTCGTTTCGTTTAAAAAATAATTTTGTTTCGAAGTAGGATTAAAAAAGCCGATACCCTGAGATTCGGTTCCATATACAAAGGTTCCGGATGGAAGTTCCATTAAAGAAGTGATTCGTAAGCTCAACAACCCGTCGTTTGGTTTCCAAAGTCTAACAATTCGGGGGTGATCTACGTTTTCTATTTCTAAAATTCCTGCACCCAAAGTTGTGGCCCAAATCTTACCGTTTTTGTCTTTTATAATTTGTTTAATATGCATACTTTTGGTTTGCTCTAACCAGTGAAATTTTTTGTTTTCGAGGTATGCAATTCCTTGTCCTTCTGTTCCAAAATAGATAACTCCAAGGTTATCTTCGACAATAGATTTAACTTTTTTAGCTTCAAAACCAGTTGTTTCTCCTAAGTTCGATGTGTTGTCTCTATCAATTACACTTACGCCTTTTGCGCCTGTTCCGAGCCATAATTTGTTTTTAGAATCACGAAAAATCGAGTAAATGAAGTTAGCTGAGAGTCCAGACGAGGTAGTGAAATGTGTAAAACCATTTGCCGTAAATGCATTTATTCCACCTCCGGAAGTGCCCGCCCAAATGGTTCCAGAATTATCTTGAAGTATTGCGCGAACGTGGTTGTTACTCAATCCTTTTTTTTCGTCATAAACAGTAAATTCTTTCGATTTTCGTGCATAATGAATTAATCCATTACTGAGCGTCCCAATCCATAAATCATTTCGTTTATCAACGCAAATTTTGAAAACACTTTCTTTGAAAAGTTCTTTCTTTAAGTCTATTCTGTGAAACTTGTCTCGAGCCTTAAAATAAAGTCCATCGCCATAAGTTCCAATCCAAATAACACCTTTTTGATCTTTCACAATTGTGGTAATTGCGTTTTTCATTACACGTTCCTTGTTTCCCCAATAAATAACTTTTGTTGCTCCTTTTTTTAATTCGTAAAATCCAAAAGAGCCGCCTAAATACATTTTTCCATTTTGGAATATAAGCGCATTAACACTTTGTTGAGTGAACCCTAATTCGGTATTCATGCATATTAGTTGATTGTTCTTTAGTTTAAAAATACCTTTATTTGTCCCAGCCCATAATACATTACGTTCATCTATTGCAAGCGAAAACACCATGAGTTGTTCGGTATCAAAATCTGTTTTTATTGTTCTAAATTTTTCACCATTAAAATAACAAAGGCCATCATTTGTTCCAATCCAAATTCGTTTACTTTGATCTTGAACCAATGTATAAATAAATGCGTTTGGTAAACCATTTAACTTATTGAAATGAGTGAAATTCTTACCGTCAAATTTTGATATACCGCCTCCACGGGTACCCAGCCATAAGTATCCGTTGTGGTCTTGTAGCATTGCATAGACTTGAGATTGAGAAAGTCCATCTTCTACCGAAAATTTTCGAAACGAGTTGGTTTGTCCAAAATTAATTGAAGTGAAACTTACAAGTAAGAAAAGAATCAAAATGCGCATGAACAAATATAAAGTTTTTAGCATGTAAACTACACAGCGAAAAATAAGTGAAGTCTAACGAATAATCATTTTGTAGAGTTGGGTTTTAATTTCTGTATTATCTTCGATAAAAAATGATGAAAGCATACAGCTGGCTTCGAACCAAATGGAAAGATCACAAAAAATGGATCAAACGTTCCTTATTTGCTATCTTTTTGTTGTGGTATATTTTCGGCTTGCCATCTGAATTGTTCAATGATCCGAGCTCAAAAGTTATTTTAAGTTCAGATGGAGAATTATTGGGTGCTCATATTGCTTCCGACGGACAATGGCGTTTCAAAGAACGGAAACTTGTTCCATCAAAAATCAAAATTTGTACGATTTATTTCGAAGACAAAGGTTTTGAAAGTCATTGGGGCGTTAGTCCAAGTGGAGTGTTTCGTGCACTTTATCAAAACGTAACAAATGGCGAAGTGGTAAGTGGTGGAAGCACAATTACGCAGCAAGTTATTCGCATGCACCGCAAAAACCCTAGTAGAACCTATTTTGAAAAAATTAAAGAAATGTTTCTCGCCACGCGTTTGGAAATTCGTCTTTCGAAAACTGAAATTCTAGCTTTGTATGTTTCACATGCGCCTTACGGAAACAATGTTGTTGGATTAGATGCTGCTTCTTGGCGTTATTTTGGGCGAAAACCCGAGTCGTTATCGTGGGCAGAAAGTGCAACTTTAGCTGTTCTTCCTAATGCTCCAGGTTTAATTTACCCTGGAAAAAACCATTCAGCATTGCTTAAAAAACGCAATCGTTTATTATATAAATTATTCAAAGAGAAAAAAATTGATCGTTTAACATATGCTATTTCGATTCAAGAAACCCTTCCCGATAAGCCCTTGCCTTTGCCAAACCATGCTTTGCATTTGTTGCATTCAAAAAAAGTAAAATCAGACGGAATCACAACTTTAGATTTTAAACTGCAAGAGTTAGTGACTGAAGAATTGATCACTGAATTGTATTCTTTGCAAGCAAATTCAATTCGCAATGTTGCGTGTTTAGTTATAGACAATCATTCAGGCGAAGTTTTGGCATATGTTGGAAATGAAACACTCGAAGATTCTCTTGCTGCAAATCAGGTAGATTGTATTCAAGCACCAAGAAGTACAGGAAGTATTTTGAAACCCATTTTATACGAAAAAGCAATTTTCGAAGGTGTAATTTGCCCTGAATCTTTGTTGCCTGATGTGCCTTCTCGTTTTGGTTCGTTTTCGCCAACTAATTACAATGGAACCTATGAAGGTGCAATTTCAGCAAAAGTAGCATTGGCGCACAGTTTAAATATTCCATTTGTGCATTTATTGCAGAAATACGGCTATCAAAAATTTAAATCAGATTTGGAGCACAAAGGTTTTAAGCATTTGAATAAATCTGCTAAGCATTATGGCTTAACCTTAATTTT
>JANNWW010000101.1:0-4249 GCA_031409255.1 Crocinitomicaceae bacterium | reverse complement strand
GGTTATTTACAAGGACAATTCCTAGCCTTTTTTAGTGGCATTAAAATGCCTAAACGAATTTTGGAAGTAGGAACATACACAGGTTATTCTGCTCTTTGCATGGCGGAAGGTTTAACTGAAAATGGAAAAGTAATTACGCTTGATGTAAATGATGAATTAGAAGATTTGGTTCGTTCATATTTTAATAATTCAGATTATAAAGACAAAATTGATTTCCGAATTGGCGATGCTATGACTATGATTCCTGAAATAGATGAGCTTTTTGATTTAGTTTTTATTGATGCAGACAAATTAAATTACATCAATTACTACAATTTGGTTTTTGATAAAGTGAAGTCGGGTGGTTTTATCCTGACCGATAATGTTTTATGGAAAGGAAAAGTAATTCAAACCGAAGGTAAAATAGATAAAGTCACCGCTCATTTAATGGAGTTCAACCAACTTACTCAAAACGACGATCGTGTAGAAAACATTCTACTCCCAATTCGCGATGGAATTATGATCGCAAGGAAGAAGTGATTTAAACAACGGTTAATAGTTCTAATTTCATGAATAGATACGAGTGAAATTGTATGTATTTTTGTAAAAAATCAACTCTAAAAGTTGGTATGAAATCTAAAAAATGGTTGTTGATATTTTAATGTGTACGTATAATGGTCAAGAATTTATTGCCCAGCAAATACAGTCAATTCTTAACCAGACGCATACAGATTTTAGATTAATTATTGTTGACGATATATCTAAAGATCGTACAGTAGAAATCATACAAGAAATGATGCTATTGGACAAGCGAATTGAGTTTCATCAAAATACAACAAACCTGGGTTACTTTTCTAATTTCCTTTCGGGTTTAAATTATGTTACTTCTGAATATCTGTTTTTTGCTGATCAAGATGATATATGGTTGGAAAATAAAATAGAAATTCAACTAGCAGATTTGATACAGGAAGATGAAAAGGTGTTAATGAACTTTTCAAACTCTTTTCTCTTTTACGGTGAATCATTGAATGAAACTAAATTTTCAACCAAAAGAGATCCAAAAAAAATAAAACAGTATTACTGTTCTTCAATTGAATTGTCTTTAAGAAATATTGTTGCTGGACATACTATTCTGATACGTTCCAATCAAATTCCCTACATTAAAGAAAGCATGTCTAAAATTCTTGATAAAAAAGAGTTGTATTTTGATTATATACTCACACTTATTCTTTTAGACCGCGGGGAAGTGAAGTATTTCAATGAATCGTTGGTTTATTTCAGGCAACATCCGAACAGCACGTCCACCAAAATGCGCATGAATTATTACAAATATGTTTCATCAAATGCGTCTGCTTTTTCTAAAATATCTGAATCTCATAAAATGGTCAAGTTTTTTTCTGTTCTACACAAAACACTGTCGAAACAATCAAATCTACTAGACTATATGAGACTTTTGTTCCAAAATTTCAATAATCTGGATAAAGTTTTGGGAAATTATGATTTGTATTCTAACAATTCTAGACCTTCGTTTTTTAAAAGGGTTTTTATTTGTTTTAGATTGACGTATCGTTTTTATGTTCAAAAATAAATTTTAAAGACCGATTTAAACTCAATAAAAAAGTAGAGCGCTAACTCAAGTTTCGAAAATATTCTAATTCACACTCCTTTTGTGAATAAAAGAAAGTGCAACTACATTTAACATTGTAACCTTTTCCCGATTTTTACACTATTCCATCTTTTGGGCATAAAATTTGCCTTTGAGATTTCGATTTTAAGAAAAGTAAATACAATATGATAAAAACACTTACGTCCTCTCTTCTTTTCACAACCTTTTATTTTGGAACTTTATTTGCCCAAGAGTTAGATCCGAACTGTGAAATGCCGAATAAAAAAGCACAAAAATTAGTAGATGCTGGAAATAAAGCAGCAAATGGTCAGGAGGCGGCAAAATCTTTTGCAGAAGCAATAAAAGAACAGCCAGATAACGCTGGAATATATTTCCAATTTGGAATGTATATGTTCGATTTGGGTTCAAAAAACTACGAATCGAGCCCAAATCCAGCTACCGGAGATGCGAATTTTAAAAAAGCTGAAGCTTTGCTCGAAAAAGCGTTTGAATTGTGCGACAATTATCATTCAGACATTTTGTATACTCTCGGTGTAATTAACTTTACACAAGAAGACAAAGAAACTGCTTTGGCATGGTTTAAAAAGTTTTTGGATTTTAAAAATTCAGACAATACGCGTTACGGAACTACTTATTCAAGTCAATTAACCGACGTGAAACAATTGTTGAAAGTTACAAAAGACGAACAAGAAACACTTTCAAAAGAAGTTCCCTACTCGCCTCAACTTGTTAAGAATGTGAGCTCAACTGAAACGGATGAATATTTCCCAATGATTTCTCCCGACAATTTATTTATGTTTTTCACAAGAAAGAAAAATATTGACAATGGTGGAGTTGTAAATGTAATTGCTGAAGTGTATACTTATTCCAAGCGAGAAGATGAAAACTTAACTTTTGATGCTGGAACTGATTTTCCTTCACCATTTAACAAAGGAGATTTTCAAAGTTATGGAGCTGCTTCCGTTTCGGTAGACAATAAAGAGATGGTGATCTGTGCATGTAAAAAAACAGAATTTCAAGGTCAACCCTACATGAATTGTGATTTATATTCTACAACTTTTGAGAAAATTGGACCTAACCCGCGCGATTATCAATGGTCTGAATTGGTTAGTTTAGGAGCAAAAATAAATTCGCCAAATGCTTGGGAAGGACAACCTTCTATGTCGGCAGACGGCCAAACATTGTATTACGTAGTAAACGGACCTAAAACCCGCGACAATGACGTTTTCGTTGTGAAACGCAACGAAGACGGTTCATGGGGAATTCCGCGTTCGTTTGATGAAATAAATACGGAAGGAAAAGATAAAAGTCCGTTCTTGCACCAAGACAGCGAAACCATGTATTTCGTTTCAACTTGTTCAGACAAGAGAAAAGGTGTTGGAGGAACAGATATTTTTTACATGCGAGAAGAAAACGGAGTTTGGAGCGCGCCAATCAACATAGGTTATCCGATAAATTCGAAAGAAGATGAACTCGGTTTATTTGTTTCTACAGATGGAAAATTGGCCTATTTTTCGTCTCGTTACGGTGGAAACTGGAATATTTATGGCTTCGAATTATATGCGGAAGCTCGTCCAAAATCAGTTACAATATTAAAAGGAGAATTGAAAGAACCAAATGGTGGACCGGTTGAAAACGCAACTATCGAAATTGCGTATGAAAACACCGGGGTGGTTGAAAAAGTAAAAGTGAATGGCAATGATGGTAAATATGCTGTTGTAGTTAAAACAGAAACTCCGCAAGACATAATTGTTTCAGTTAAAAAAGAAGGTGCTGCCTTTGAATCTAAATTGATTACAAAAGAGGAAATTGCAGTGAAAGAAAAAAGAAACGATAACAATTTACAAGTAAAAGAGCTAAAAGTGGGCGATGCTTACACTATTAACGATGTTTTGTATGCCTACAATTCTGATGTTTTAACAGATCGCTCGAAATTTATATTGAAAGAATTTGCGCGTTATTTAAACGAACATGAAGCAATGACATTTGTAATTCAAGGGCATACAGATAGCGACGGCGACGATGCTAAAAACTTAGATCTTTCTGATCGCAGAGCAAAAGGAGTAAAAGAATATTTGGTTTCATTAGGCGTAACAGAATCTCGTTTGGAAGCAAAAGGATTCGGTGAAACTTCGCCAAAAGCAGAAAACACTTCGGCAGAAAACAAAGCGAAAAATCGTAGAACAGATTTTATGATTACTGGATTGTAAAAACAAATTAAAATTTCAACAAAAAAAAACGGAGACACTTTGCCTCCGTTTTTTTTTTTGATGATATAAGTATTCATTAGATCTTAACAAATGAAATTCTTTTCTCTTCGTTGTTCATGCTCAATTTTACAATATAACTTCCAGAAACTAATTCTTCTGAATTTACATTGATTAAATTATCTCCTGAATTAACTGTTGAAATTGAAGTTGAAACAATTTGACCGTTTAAATCGATGATTTCAATTTTTAAATCGCCAGATTTAGAAGAATTGAATTCTAAATTTGACGTTCCGTTAGTTGGGTTAGGAAATACTGAAATCCCTTCGAATAAACTTACGTCATCTAAAGATAAAGAACAATTATTTACAACTAAAGAAGAAGCTCCACCTGCGCTTGTAATAGCTGTTTCAAGTGCTGCTACAGTTGGAATTGG
>JANNWW010000100.1:0-20250 GCA_031409255.1 Crocinitomicaceae bacterium | reverse complement strand
GCAGTTAAAAAATCACCTTCGTTTTCACGGTGTTCATCATCAACAACAATAATAATTTTTCCGTTTTTAAGGTCTTCAATTGCCTCTTCAATTGTGTTCAATTGTTGCATTTGTTTGCTTTAATTTTACTAAGTCACAAATTTAAGCCGAAAAAAAAGAAAAAGCTGTAAAATGTTACTTTTTTTGAAAGTAATATGTTTGTGAATCTGGATCAGACTTAAAATTTTCGATTCGACAAAGCATGTTACTTTCTCCTACTTTTTTATAATAAATATACTTCGGATAAGCATGTTTTACATTAACAAAGCTCAGCAGGTTTTTGTTCGATTGGTTTACATTAAAGATTTCATCTTCGCCGTTAATCTTCACTGTAAAGTAAATTGAATTGTTTTTTTCATACAACTCAAAGTTTTCCGTACTTTTTTTTCCGGGATAAAACCAAGTAGTAGATCCAATTAATTTATTATTTTGGGTGTTAAATTTCCACGTTTCAATAATGTTGAATTTATGCTTGCTGCATTTCCATTCTCCGATTAGCCAATTAGGAAATTTGTTTGATTTATTGTTGGAACAAGAAAATAAGGATGAAAGTAAAAGAATTATTGCAACTTTATTAAGTTGTTTAATTCCGACACACACTTTTTCCATTGATAATTTTCTTTAATATTTACTGAATCGTTTTCAGTTTTGGAGAGCAAATATTCGAAATTTTGAAATGCAAAAATTATTTTTTCGACAAAAGTATTTATATCGTCTGCGAGTATGATATTTTGCAGGCTATACTGATTTAGACCACGTGAAACAAGTGATGAAGTGACACATGGAAGTTGAAGTGCAATTGCTTCAATAACTTTGTTTTGTTGTCCAGTTCCAATAAAGAGTGGCGCAACAAACAAGCGTCCGCGTAAATAACTTTCTCGAATATCTTCTACCCATCCGGTTACAGTAATGAACTCATTTTTTAGTTTTACTATTCGTTCGTCTGGAGAGGCGCCAGATAATAGTAAATTCAGTTTGTGTCCTCTTTTATGTAGTTCTGGAATTATTTTTAATGCAAGAATTTCGGCAGCTTCTATGTTCGGAGCGTAGCTTAAATTTCCGACAAACACTAAATCGTGGTCTTTTTCAATAGCTTTGGCAGTGAAGAATTTTTCAGAAATTCCGTTCGATATAACTTTTATTTGATTAAAATTTGGATGTGAAATTAAAGTTTTGTCTTGTTCTGAAATAATGATTTTGTTTTCAAAATAGTCAAAAATCTTGCGTTCATAATTTCGTAAACGTTCAAATTCTAATTTAAAAAACCACCGTTTAATCCATTTTTCTGTTTTTGTTCTTCGTTGCATTCCAACAGAAAGCACATCCATGTAGTCTAAAGTTTTAGAGCAGCTGCGGTAATGTTTAACGTATTCAGAAACGCGCACGAGCTGGCAGAAAATATGATCAGGTTCAATTTGAGTTAGTAAGCTTTGTATTTTTTTGTGTATTTTTTTTCGATAAAAATAATGAACTTGAAACGGGCGTTTTGTAAATGGATCACTTAAAAGTTCAAATAACAATCCCCATTTTGTTAATTTGAAAACATGAATTTCTTTGCAATAATGCGCTAGTTCGTGTTTGTTTTTTTGAGTAATTTCTTCGTCGGAAGTACAAATCAGGTATATATCATGAAAAACAGATAAACCTTTAATGAAATTAAAAGCCCGCAATTTGTCGCCTTTTTCTAACGGATAAGGGAAGCGCGATAAAACGACAACTAATTTTGGTTTATTTTCCATTTAGCTGAAGTTGAATTGTATTTAAAACCATTTCATTCGAATGGAAAATTTTCATGTACTTAAGTGCTCTTTCACTTAAAAGTTCAAGTTCTTCTGGATTTTGAACAAAGAAATTCAAAATTTTCCTAAATGATTCTGGAGAATCTGCAAGCTGTAAACCACTTTTTACAATATCAATTCCTTCGGCACCAATTTCAGTTGTAATACAAGGTATTCCATGAGCTAAAGCTTCAAGTATTTTTATGCGAATGCCACTTCCGGAATAAATTGGAGCAACAAGAATATGCACTTGCGAATAAAAATGTTCTAAATTTTCTACTCTGCCAAGAAATTCAATATATTGACTTGAAGATTGATTTAATTTTTCTGTTCCATTTCCAGCTAGTTTTAAGGGAACGGAAAAGTCATTTCTCCAAATTTCGTTCGTTAAATATTGCACAGCCAACTCATTCGGTTTCCAGTTCATTCCTCCTAAATGATATGCAGAAATGTGCGCGTTTTTAGTAAATTGAGAGAGAATAGTTAGACCAACAGGTATGGTTAATGTTTTGGTTGAACACAGTTTTTGAATAGAAATCCGATCTTTTTCAGAGATAGACCAAATTTCGTCGACTTTAGAAAATAGCTCTATTTCAGCTTTCCGAAGTGATTTTATTAATTTTTTTAAAACATATTTTTTCAAGAAATTGCTTTCTGTTTCTATGTTCCTTTCCCAAATCTCGTGTTCAAGATTGTGTGAGCGAAGAATAATTTTCCCTTTGAATAGTTTTTTAATTCGGCTTAACTCTGTTGCTGAAAACAAACTATCAACTATCAAATAATCCAATTCATTTGAGAGAAACTGGTCTAATTTTATTCTGAATGCGTTATTTGTGAAACGACTTAAATGGTAGCTTTTTCCAAATATTAAATTTTTAACTAGTTGAACTAACTGAAGTCTTGTGTCTATTTTGACAGTGGAAACTGTTTGAAAAAAATTTGCTGCAAAAGTTTTGAATTCTGTTGTTATAGGATGTTTTTCTGTTTCAATTACTAAACTATCTATTTGATTGTTCTGAGCTAGTAATTCGATGAGAGATTTAGTAGCGAAATTTCCACCATCAATCACCGGAACTGGTGGCTTTGAACAAATGATCCCAATTTTCATCTGTTTTTACCAAATGAGAAAATTAACTTCCAATAGTTTTTATCTGTCATTTTCAAGTCGTTTGAAGCCGAAACAAATAGTAATAAAGCGATTGGTGAAAGTAGAATGGCGGGCATCCACATTCCTACGAACGGACTAACAACTTGGTCGTTTGCTAAACTTTCGCCAATAGTAAACAAGATGAAGTAAAGCATGAAAAGAAGTGCTGCAATAACAACAGGAGCACCAAAACCACCTTTTTTTACTATTGCACCAAGCGGAGCACCAACAAAAAACAAAACAATTATAGTGAAAGCCAAGGCAAATTTCCGGTGAAATTCAATCTCATACAAGTTAAATTGACTTATATAATTTGCGCGAATCATGTTTTGGTTATTGCTATATCCGTTCTGATTTAAACTATAGAAGGAAGATATTGCTTGGTCTATTGCTATTTGTTGATCTGCTTTATTTAAATCTTTTAAACGGATTGTTTTTGCAGGAATGACCTCTAATTCTGGACCGGTTAAATTTCCAGTAACTTTTGGAAGTTTATATGTTTTGGAGTGAAAAAATGCACGGGTATTTTTGGCATTTACTTCAAAAATTTTACATTGTTTTCTAAATTCTTTGGCAATAGAATCTTTTGCATATGAAATTTGAAAGACATTGAGCATTTCAAAGTCGTTTTTGAACAGGTTTTCGTCTTGTCGATCTAAGTTGAAGCCCGATAAATCAATTTTGTAAGTGGCCATTTCAAAACTTGTTCTTCGATTAGGTCGGTAATTTGAATTTGGTATTAATAAATCACTTGTTCCAGCAAATAGAGGAGGAGCAGAGTTTAATTCCTCGTAAACTTTGCCTTTAAATAATTGAAGAAGAAGTGTGTTACCGTTGTTTACTTTGTATAGAATTCCCGAGTCTGCTTTAACAGTTTTGTGCACATTTACATCTCTGTAATCGTGAAGGGTTATTCCTGTAAGTGTATTTTCGTTGGCAGTTTTAACTTTTATTGCCATTTTATCTAATTCTTTGGAATAAGATCCGGGTTTTACGAGCAGAGATATTTTTGTGTTTTGAATGTCGTAGATTAAGGAATGCATCTTGAGGTTCGCAACAGGAATTACGTAATTCATGAACATAAAAGTCATTATTCCGAGAAGAACAACAACAAAAATTAAAGGTCGAAGTATACGAAATAGCGAAAGTCCAGAAGATTTTAATGCCGTTAATTCATTGTTTTCAGCTAAATTCCCAACTGTCATAATTGAACTCAAAAGAATTGCAAGTGGCAGCGCCAATGGAATTAAGGTTGCAGAAACATAGAACATTAATTCTGCAATAACAGAAAATCCCAAACCTTTTCCCATTAGGTCGTCGATGTATTTCCAAGTAAATTGCATGATTAGAATGAACATGGAGATAGCGAAGGTTACAGCGAACGGACCGATGAATGATTTTATGCTGAAATATGTGAGTCTTTTGAACATGCATTACAAATGTAAGCATTTAACGTTAAGTGAGCGTTTATGGTATTTTGAAATAAAAATTAATTCAATTTAGATTAGCATTAATTTTTTTTCAAAATAGTAGATATTAAAAAAGGTAAACGAACTGTTTACCTTTTTGTAGCGAGAGAGAGATTTGAACTCTCGGCCTCAGGGTTATGAATCCTGCGCTCTAACCAACTGAGCTACCTCGCCATTATTTATCTTTTACCAAAGACGGGTGCAAAGATAGGAGCTTTTTTTGTATTTCAAAATCTACGAACGATCTTCTTCGTATAAAAGTTTTGTGTTATGCTTTAACGTTCTGAAAATCAAACTAACCAACAATGCACCAATTAAACAATATACATAAGAAAGAGATGTTGGAACTTTACCTGTTGAAAACCATTCACGTAAAAATGCAACGAAAATAAAACCAATTGCAGTTGCAGTTATTCCCGAATATTCGCGGCGCATAATGGTTTTTATAGAAAAAGGAATCTCTCCCTTCACATAATTTTTCATGCTTGGCCAAAAAGCTGGAGCTGTCATAGACCAATCAACATAAGATTGTCCAAATTTCTTTTCTAAAAAACGCTCTTCAGCAAACATAATTCGCTCGTAATAGATCCAAAATAAAAGACTTACAGCTAAAATAAACCAAATATTGAAAGTGAAACATACAATCCCAATCCACATAAAGTAATTTCCTAAATAAAGTGGGTGACGAACAGTAGAATAAATACCTTTTGTGTTTAATGCTTCTGCAACTTGTTGTTGCGTATTTCTACCAGAGGTATTTTTACTACTTGTTCCAATTGCAATTGCACGAATAACTTGACCGAAAATTGACATGGCTACAGCAATGCCTGATAAAATGTAAAACAATTTATCTTTTTTCATAATACATTCGCTGTCAGTAAAATAGACGGTTGGTACAGCGAGTATAAAAAGTAGAATTGGAAATTGACCACGAAACTTAAATAAAAAGTTTCCATTTTTTTCCATTGAATGAACTAAAGCCATAAAGAAATTACTATATTTCGGATTAAATTTTAAGACTGCGAAGTTAACATTAAAAACTACTATGACAAAAAAGGAGCGATTTGAATTGGAATATGTATTAAAAACATCTCCAAAAGTGCTGGATAAATTATTGATTACACCTGATGGATTAAGCGAATGGTTTGCAGACAAAGTAACCGTAAAAGAAGATTTATATACGTTTTTTTGGGAAAAAAGTGAAGAAGAAGCGCGTTTAGTTTCTAAAAAAACGGGAGATCACATTAAATGGCAATGGATTAATGATGAGGAAGATGATTTAGAAACGTTTTTCGAAATGCGCTACGAAGTAGATCAAATGACGAAAGCTATCATTTTAAAAATAACAGATTTTGCTGAAAAGAATGAGCACGATGAAATAAAACGCTTGTGGGAAAGTCAAATTATTTCCCTCAGAAGAAAAATTGGTGCATAAAATTATCAGTACTTTCCGTTCAGTATTCTTTCTAAATATTGAACGGAATTTTAATTTTTTATAGTTATACTATTTAAACAATAAATTGATCTCCGATTTATTTTAACTAAAAAATGGAGTAAACTCAGTGGCGTCGAAGTTTAATCGAATTGAAGTAATTCGTTTTTAACAAATCCACCCAAATCTTTTAATACTTTTTCTGAAAAATCAAATTCTAAACCTGCAGTTTGATAAATTGCGGGTATAGAACGTGTATATCCTTTTTTCAACGCATTTTTATAGTCAACTAACGCTTTTTCTGAATTGTTGCGGTAATTTTTCCAAACTCCAAGTGCGCCAATTTGAGCAATTCCATATTCTATATAATAGAATGGAACCTCGAATATATGCAATTGTTTGTGCCAAGCATTTGCCTTCGCTTCTTCAAAACCAGTATGATCCACTAATCCAGTGCCGAATCGTTTAGAAATAGCGAGCCATTCTTCCGAACGCTCATCAATTGTGTGATTTGGATGTGTGTAAATCCAATGTTGGAATGCGTCAATTATTGCAATCCAAGGTAAAACTTCTATTATTCCCTCCAATTGCTCGCGCTTTGCACGTTTTAAATCGTCTTCGTTAGAATAAAATTCGTTCCAATAATCCATTGTCAATAATTCCATCGACATAGAAGCCAATTCCGCAACCTCAGAAGGCAAATCCTTAAAACCAGTTAAGGCTAAATCTCTACTCAAAAACGAATGAACTGCATGTCCGCCTTCGTGAACCATTGTCACAACATCGCGTTGTGCTCCAGCCGCATTCATGAAGATAAAAGGAATTCCAGATTCATACAACGGATAATTGTATCCGCCGGGAGCTTTTCCGTTTTTTGAATCCAAATCTAAAAATCCGCCTTCTTTCATTTGTTTCAAACAATCCGAAAAATAAGGATCTAATTTATCAAATATTAATGTAGATTTTTCCAATAATTCATCTCCATTTTTGAATGGTTTCAATGCTGGTTTTCCTTCTGGGTCTACACCTGTGTCCCACGGCTTTAACATTATTTTGCCCATTGCATCACATTGTTTTTGAGTAATCCATTTGGCAATAGGTAAGAAATGTTTTTCGATGGATTCATGGAACGCTAAACAATCACTGACTGAATAGTCAAATCTACCTAAACTCTTAAATTTGTAGTCTCTAAAATCTGAACAACCTGCATTAAGTGCAATTTGGGTTCGCAGTTGAACTAACTTAGAAAACAATTCGTTAAGCATTGTTGAATCTTCACTTCTACGTTCAATAATTAAGCGGTAAACTTCTTCACGAATGGTTGAATTTGGATCTTTCAGAAAGTTTGCTGCTTTTGGCATTGTCAATTCTTCGCCATTGTAAACAATGGTTTGTTTTCCAACTATAGCACCATATTCTTGGCTCAATAAACTTTCTTCTGTTTCTAGGGGAATATTTTCATCTCTGTGCAACTCAATAGCTGCTCTAATGCCTCGGAAATAAATTTTGTAAGCTTCGTCGGTTTCTAATTCGGTCACCCAAAATTGTTCAATTGTTTTACGGTTCAATAAATCAGATAGTGGAGAAAGTTTAGGTTGAATTTCGGAAACAACAAACTGATAACGTTTTGTAAAATCTTCGTTTGTAGTATCTATTGTCATTCGAATATAGCGCCATGCCATATCTTCTTCGATTACTGAATCTAATTCACTTTTGTCTTTCAACCATTGAAGAAAATCTTCTTTAGAAGACAACTCTTTGTTTAATAAAGTTTGAATATACTTCTCTAATTCTTCCCAAGAATCTAGTGTAAAATCTTTTGCAATAAATGTTCTCATAATAGATATAAAAAAAAGGTCGCCCAAACAGACGACCTTAAATGAATTGTATTTCGAATTATTTTCCTCGTCCACCGCCTGTTTTAGGAGCTACCATTTTCTTAGCACCGCTTGCTTTCGCAGAAGCTTTCGGAGCAACAGATTTTTCCACTGCTTTTTTAACTGTTACTGGTTTCTTTGCGGCAGCTGGTTTCTTTGCAGTTTCTTTGGTTGTTTCTTTTTCTGTATCAGTTGTTGCAGATTTATCTGCAGCTTTTTTGCTTGTTTTCTTTTCAGCTTTTTCTTCTTCAGTAGGAATAAGTAAACCACCTTTGTGTAAAAGATTGTACCACTGAAATAATTTCTTAATATCAGAACCGTAAACGCGTTCCTGATCATAGTCTGGAAGAATCTCTAACAAATAGTTGTGTAATTTAGCAGCATCTTCTTTGTGAGAAATAGTTTCGCCACCATTTTCTTTTTTAAAGATTATGTCGTAAATTACTTTTAAAGGCTTGTCTTCAGTATATGTATAAATCGAAATATCTTCCAAAGCTGAAATTTTGTCGGTAGAATATGCCGGAACACGTCTTTTGTCTTCCAAAGATTCAACAATAATGTTGTTTTTACCTTGAGCTATTACTCTGTATAAACCTGCTTTTCCAGAAATGGCAATGATACCTGTTAATTCCATATTTTAATTTAATTTAAGCTCAAAAATAGTGGTTTTTTTTATTTGAATTAGTTTTTGATGATTTTACTTTTTAACAGTCCTTTATTTGTTTCAATTTCAACGAAGTAAATTCCGGGCGAAAACTGTGAAATATCTACCGAACTTTCACTAGATGAAACAATTAATTGTCCATTAAGATTTCGAATTAAAATGCGTTCTATTTCTTCTTTTGTATCAACATAAATTAATCCATTTGTTGGATTCGGATAAATGCTAAAGTTGGAACTTATTTCAAAAATACTTGCCGTAGAATTCAATATCAGAGAACTGATAGCACAACCTTCAGGTGAAGTATATTCTGCATAAATATCATAAATTGCTGGTGGAACCATAGTGAAAGTAGTATTGGTTTCGCCTAAAAGTGGTAGGTTGTTTTGATACCATTGAATTGTTGGATAAGCACCAACTGTTAATAAATTTCCTGATACAGAAATAACTGGAGTTGGAGGTACAGGGTTTGTTGAAAGATTCACGGTATCTGAAAAAATCTTGCATCCAAACGCATCGTTTGCAGTGTAAAAGAAATTTGTGCTCGTTACAAAAGGCAATGAAACCAAATTTGAATTGTTCATCCAAACAATATTCGTTGTGTTAATAACATCGTTTACACGAATAGAATCTAATGTACAAATATCAACTAATGCATTCCGATTCGCATATCTCAATAAATCTAGTGCGTGCACTTTTCCATAACCGTATGCATTATTCGGAACAACTCCAGTAAAAACATCCGTAAAAGAAGTGTTTTCAATTGCATGAATGAATTCTTGGTAAGTTCCGTTCGGACAACGTTCCAAATACAAAGCAGCAACACCAGCAACTACAGGGGAAGCCATTGAGGTTCCGCCATTTCGAATATGTCTGCCATCTGCATCAACAGAACTCCACCACCCAGGATTTGATAAAACATCATTCGGAGCAGCACTCAGAGCTATATCGCCTCCAGCAACAACATTTGGTTTAATTACTCCATTTCTATTTGGACCTAAAGAAGAGTTTGAGCTTCGCTCTCCAACTAAAGTTGTATAAGAAGGAGATGGAGCATAGGTGTCTCCATTTAAATCAATATGATTCCAACGGTTACGAATATTTCCTGTTGTGACCACTTTTTCAGAACAGTTCCAAGAAGAAACAATAGTTTGTAATGAATCTGGAGAATTGTAATGAACAATTGCTGGATATATGGCTGCAGATGGAACAATTTCAACCATATCGTTTAAAGCAATAGCAGTTGAACCACCTGTCCATCCGTCATAAGAACCAGATCCAGTTGTTTTAAAACTATAATTGTAAGTAGTAGAATCTACTGTAGAAAAAAACACTTCCAAATGCATTAAATTTCCTTCAATATTTGGATACAATTCTATTGTTGCTAATCTATTCAATCCATTCCAAAGTGTGTCTCTCACAACGGTTCCATCTCCAAAAGTTGCTAAACGGTATACTGTTTCAGCTCGTTCCTCAAAAGTTCCTGAACTTAAATTTGCTCCCAAAGCATAGTTCCATGTTGCATCGGCTAAATCTGTCCATAAATCCATGTAAACAGTATTCGCACCAAGTTGACTTCCCGGATTGGGAACCGACCAAACAAAGGAAGTATCAGAAGTTACATCGCCGCGCACATGATAATTCCCCCAAGCACCGGAATTTCCAGCAGCGCAAACCACAATTCGTCCAGCTTTTTCATCTAATAATTGTTCAATTAATTGCGCAGCCGGATCATCTCCATCGTGCGACCCAAAATAGGAGCCAAGCGACAAGTTAACAACTGCTGGCAAACCCAATTCATCTGCTTTTTTGAATATAAAATCGCATGCATCTGCAATTGTGAGCGTCCAGTTAGGTAAACTAAAATTTGTTTCAACAACAATTATTTTGGAATCTGGAGCCACACCCTTTTGAAGCCCATTGTCTAATCCGTTTGAAGAACCTGCACCAGCTACACTTGTTCCGTGTGCTGTTCCGGCTTCAATACTTCCACAAGAACCAGCTTGAATTTGTGAATTGTTGCACAAACGACCGTAACCGTATGGTGCTGGGGCACTTGCGTCGGTTGCTAAAGTATGGTCCCAGTAATATAAAACGCGCGAATTTCCGTTCGAATCAATGAAATCTCCATGCGTGTAGTCTAAACCCTGATCAACATAACCTATAATTACATTATTTCCAGTGAATGGAATGTTTGCCAAGCCATCGTGCACCTCATTCACATAATGTTTCACCAAAGTTGTATCGTTCAATGCCATTGGAAGAGAAAACTCTAAAACAAAATCAGTTATTTTGCCTGATTTCATACTTGCTTCAATCCATGACGGACTCGCTTGAATAAAAATCCAATCTTTTGTAGCGTTTTTTAAGCTAATTTCTGGGTCGTTAAGAATGTTTTTTAACGTTTGCGCAGAATAATCTACAACAAAAGCAATTTTTTCATTCGGATTTTCAGACTTTAGTTTTTGGAAGCGGGGTTGTTCGATTTGAGCGAAACTTAAGGTTCCAAATAAGCTAATTAAAATAGATAGTATTAATTTCATATAGTAATTCTTTGTGTTTTATCTTTTTTTTTGACCGTTTACCAATAAATTACCCACTTATTGTAAACAAATTTCGATATTTGCTTTCGAACTTACAAATAAAGATTGAAATAATAGTATGAAAAAGCGAATTATAACATTATCAGTTGCTCTTTTTGGAATTGGAATCATGAATGTGTTAACTGCACAAACAAATGCTGAAATTCTAAATTGGTACAACGGTAAAGCTGGTATGCGTACCGAAAAAGCTTACAAAGCTTTGAAAAAGCAAAAATCTACAACTGTAATTGTTGCAATTATCGATTCTGGAATTGATATTGAACACAAAGATTTGAAAGGTAAAATTTGGATCAACGAAGACGAAATTGCGAACAATGGAATTGACGACGATAAAAATGGATACATTGATGATATTCATGGATGGAACTTTTTAGGAAGTGCTGAAGGAAATCAACAATACGCTCGTTTAGATATGGTGCGTATTTGTGCAAAATACCATGCGAAATACGAAGGGAAATCAGAAGCAGATATTCCTGCGGAAGAAAAAGCAGATTTCAAAGAGTACCAAAAATTGTATGCTGATATTCAAAAAGAACGTACAAACTACAGTCAAACAGTTGAGCAATACGAACAAATTGGTCAAATGCTTCCAATGATTGACAAATCATTGAAAGATAAATTTGGAGGTGCATATACAACAAAAGATATCGAAGGTTGGAAACCAGCATCAGCCGAAGAAATGCAAATGAAACAATTGGGTGGAATGATGGCTTCTGGTCAGCTTACTCAAGAAGCAATTGAGGAAGGTTTACATTCTTTGAAAGAAATGGTAGATTACAACTACAATTTGGAATACGACGACCGTCAGATGATTGGTGACAACCCAGACGACATGAACGATGTGAAATATGGTAACAACGATGTTGAAGGTCCGGATGCATTGCATGGAACTCACGTTGGTGGAATTGTTGGAGCTGTTCGTGGAAACGAATTAGGTGGTGATGGAGTTGCTGAAAACATTGTTTTGATGTCTTTGCGTGCAGTTCCAGCTGGTGATGAGGCTGATAAAGATGTTGCTTTGGCAATTCGTTATGCTGCTGATAATGGTGCTTCGGTAGTAAACATGTCATTTGGTAAATCGTATTCAGCTCATCAGAAAGAAGTATACGAAGCAATGAAATATGCAGAATCTAAAGGAGTTTTGTTAATTCATGCTGCTGGAAACGATGGGCATAGTTTAGATGACAACATGAATTTCCCAACAAATCAATATTCATTTCAAACTGCACCATTAACAAACTATTTGTGTATTGGAGCTTCTACTCGTTACGCTAAAAAAGACATGTTGGCAGCAGATTTCTCGAATTATTCTCCTACACAGGTTGATGTGTTTGCGCCAGGTTTAGAGATTTACAATACTGTTCCTCAGTCTGATTACAAAAAGTTACAAGGAACTTCAATGGCTGCTCCAATGGTTACTGGTGTTGCTGCATTGTTGAAATCTTATTTCCCTTCATTAACGATGTTTGAAATTAAAGACATCATTTTGAAGTCGGCGAAAGTTCACAAAGGTGAAATACATACTAAACCAGGAGCTGATGAAAAAATTGACTTCGCTAAATTATCTGTTACAGGTGCTGTTGTAGATGTTCCGAACGCAGTTAAAATGTGTAAAGCAATGGTAGCTTCGAAAGGAGTGAAATAAATTAATTTAATTCAAAAAGAGCCGTTTCATTTGTGAAGGGGCTTTTTTTATTTCAGTATATTTGAGTTTTTAAACCCAATAAATGAACCATTCAATTCTTCTTCTTTCAGTTCTCTTACTTAGCTTTTCATCTTCAACTAAAGTAGACCAAGCTCAATTAGATAAACTTGTAAACGAATGGCACCAAGCGGCTACCGATGCGAATTTTGAAAACTACTTCGGAGCAACAACCGAAGATTTTATTTTTCTTGGAACTGATCCAACAGAACGCTGGACGAAAGCCCAATTCATGGCATTTTCGAAACCTTATTTCGATAAAGGCAAGGCCTGGGATTTTAAAGTTTTGGAACGCAATTGGGTTTTCGATAAGGGAGGGAAAATTGCTTGGTTCGACGAGAAAATAGATACATGGATGCGCGATTGCAGAGGATCTGGAATTGCAGTGAAAGTAGGGAAGAAGTGGAAATTGAAATATTACAACCTAACAGTATTAATCGAAAACGACAAAGTGCAAGAGTATATTCAGTTAAAAGACAAAAAAGTAGACTAACGTTTTCGGCGCTTGGCGCTGAGCCGACTTTTTAAAGTAAACCCAAATCCGAAGTTAGATTATTTTCTTTTTTAAAAGTCGTTTTTCGAAGCAAGTTTGAAGGCATAGAGCCAAACCCGGGTTATGCATTCGTGCATTATTATTTAATTATTTTTTCTACAAGCCTGTAGACGTGACTACCTAATTTAGTGGGAAATTCTTCTGATGGGTTGTCTAATTGTTTTGCCCTATCAATTGCTAGGTCTATATGAGGTAAATATCTATCAGGCTTGGGATTTGATTCATTATATCCATCTATCAATATTTGTCCAAGTAAATTTTTTAAATATGTTTTTCTTGAACTTACTTTAGCATTTGTATGAATTGATGCAAGCTCTTGAGCATTAAATTCACTAAGATCTTTAATGTGAAGTAAAATCCAAAATTCAAAACAAGGATTACTCAATGCCAAATAAAAATTACCTTGAGATTTACATAAATTTGAGATTTCTGGAATATTAGTCCATCTATCTCTATCGATTATCATCCAAAGTTCATCAGCTGAATCGAAGTTGTATTCATCTTTTGCCTCTTTTTTTAGTTTATTAAAGACATGTGTTGGGGCACTGTTTGTATCATTTTTTGGTCTCCGAAGTGAAACTAAATAAATCAAATCATCATTAAATCGTGCGCTTTCTTTTAAAGTCTCAAAATAGATTGCTTCAGTATTATTCCCTTCGTATGCCAAAACAATTATTTTCTCTTTTGGTTTAGAATTACTTACCCTAAAAAAATCTAACCTTTCTCTTGGCATAACTATTTGTTTTGATTTGGTAATACTGTTAGTTTATTTCTGTCTCCAATTCTTGGGACTGCCTTAAATCTGCCAAGTAGGTAATTCTTTCTTATTTCCTTATCAAATCGAATATTATATTCCTCCAAAGAATGAATATGACTTGCCCCTTCTTGATTTTTAACGGTGAACCAAATCTCGTCTTTACGTAACAATTTTTGCGTAAGAAGGGATGATTCATGACTAGCGGTAATTAATTGACTGTTTATATTTTCACTTTTTTCAAGGAATAAATCAAATAAGTCATAAATTAAATTAGGATGAAGACTTCTTTCCATTTCATCAATAATAAAAACATTATCGCCTTGCAACAAGTCAATTATTAATGGAATAAAATCAATAATTCTATTAGTACCGTCGGACTCATCACTTGTATCAAATAAGGCAGGTTCAGTTTTTCCTTTAATTTTGTGTTTTGTCATAAATTTCTGGACTTCTATATCGTCATTAATTTTTGATATAAAATATGTTGCATTGCCATTAGACACGATTGACCGTCTATTTTCCGATTTTTTATTCAACAAGTCCTCTTTGATAACCTCTAAAAGTTTTGCAGGGATATCCATATTTTCAGATTCAACTTTTTCTAAGCAAATGCCATCAATTCCAGTATCGAAATAATTCAATAACTCTTGAAATGTCATTAATAATTTAGTATCATCATTTAATTCGGACTTTACTCCTTCTTTATATTTGTCATCAGGAAAAATCACTTTTAATGAATTTTGAAACCAATCAATCACATTTAAAAGATCAGTTATATCAGAAACATTATCTTTTACTTTTCTAGTTCTAATTTCAGTTAGAAATAATTGATTATTTGGGGTGCTTTTTGCAATAAACTTGAGAAATTGTTTCTGTTCTTCTTTTTTGTTCTTTTTAAAAAGAGCTTCTAAATCAAAAATATTTTTCTTTAAACTATTTCTTTCAAAAATTTTATTTTCGGACTTGTTTGTAATTTCATAAAGCCATTCTTCAACAATTTCCATAGAATTAAAGATAAATCCATAAGCATAATTCTTGCCATTGTGTTGAATTTCGTATTCAATTCTTGAATTTGAGACTACAGTTGAAGAATCTAATCTGAAATTTTGAAATTTAATTAATTGCTCGCTTTTGGATCCTTTTAAAATTAAAGTTTTTCCAAAATCAATCGCCTTTATTAAATTTGATTTACCAGAAGCATTTGCCCCAAAAATCACAGATGCTTTTAAAGCTGATATTCCTTTTATTGATTTGGATTTATGACTTGTTTTTAATGTACCTTTTCCAGGTATCATTGAAAACACAATTCTATCTTTAAATGACAGAAAATTCTCAACTGAAAATCGAATTAGCATAACATTCTATTGTTTACACATCAAAATTAGTGAAAAAATCACATTTAAAAGCATTTATTTGAAATTTATCAAATGAAATATATTTTCAACGATGTTTTTAGCATGATACATAACTATTAATTGACGTATATTTCAATCAATTATTCAGGTCTGTACAATTCATCGAAATCTTTAATTTCTGATAGTCTTATTAACTTCTTTAACTTTATTTCCTCCCATCTTTCCTCAAAAACCTCGTCACCACTTTCTTCAATTTCATCCAAATTAGTTGTTTCTTTTATTTGTTTCTTTTTGCTTAAATAATTGATGCTTATTTGATTCTCAATTATAGGTCCTCTACATTCACTATCGTCGTAACCAATAAGTTCAAAATCTGAATCATGAAATCGAAAGGTATACTTCCAAAAACCGTATCTTCCATGCGCATATGATATGTATAATTTATTTTTTAGGATCTCAACATTTAATTCAGGTGGAAAATAAATCCCGCCATCTTCATTTTCAGATGAAAAGCAATTATAGTTTTTTGCTGAAAGCTCATAATGTCCATTCTTGTTAAAAAGAATTATAATTCCTCTTCGGTTTTTATCAAGTTTGCCTTTGTATTCGTCATCTTCTATTTTTGTCTTGTCTGTTCCTTTGATTATTAGAATGCAATCTGTAAACTTATCGTTGTTTAGCTCGCCATAAATAGTATCAAAAATTACAAATTCTTTTGGTAAGAATTCAGTAAAACTAAGTGTCTTATTTGAAACTAAATTAATGTTTGAGTCCTTGCTAATTGAATTTTCATCAAGATTGGACTTTGACGTTTCATTTGTTTTTTTGTTTGTGCAATTTGCAAATAGTAACAAGCTGCAAACAAATAATGTAATTAGAATAAGTTTATTCATAGTAATAGAATCTTTTATTTTGACCAATTTAACAAAACTACTTGAATTAATAGAATACAACTTAGAAGTTTTTAATTCAGAACGAAAAAATGAATTAGTTTATTTATTTGAGAGACTAACAATTAAATATAAATTCGTACATTTCCAACTAAAATAATTTAAATGAAAACAAAGAAGCTATTAAAAATCAGTTTTGTGCTTTTATTTTTACTAAACATAATTTCATGTAAAAAGCATAAGTTCTACAGAAATGACGATGGGTTTGCAACTAAGGTAGATTTTTCAGCTGCTTTTGTTGTAAATGGTGAAGGAAATTCGCTATCAATTCTTAATTTAAATACAAATTCATTGGTTGAAGAATTTCAATTTAAAGGTGGAACTTTTCCACATCATATTTATATGAATTCCGACAAATCATTGTTTGCAGTTGCTTTCACAAATTTAGATTTAAGTGGTGGACATGCTGGTGCACATGGATCTGGGAAATACTTTGTACAAGTATTTAACACTGTAACAGGAGAACATGAAACCAATATTTTTTTAAAAAGTTTGCCTCATAACGCCATATTTAGTCCAGATGGCAATGAATTGTGGATTGGGCAAGCAAATGACGATAAAAGCTTTGTTTACATTTATGACACAAAAAAGTGGAAACTTAGAAACGAAATTGAAGTTGGTGCAGGTTTAGGTGAAACTACATTTAGTTCTGATGGCACGAAGGCTTATGCTTCAAACACAGGTTCAGGAACAGTTTCAGTGATTGATGTAAGCTCAAAAACTGTTGTTGAGACGGTAAGTGTTGGAACGGATCCAGTTGGAGCTTGGTCCGCTTCGAATGGTAAAATGTATGTAGACAATGAAACTAGTCAAACAGTTACCGAGATTGATGTAGCATCGAATGCAATTAATTCAACTATTTCTTTAGGATTTAAGCCAGGATATGTTGCATACAACAGCATATTGAATGAATTGTGGGTGAGTGATGCTACAAACGGGCGTGTAGCTTATTTTTCAAAATCAGCTGGAATTTGGACTTTACAAAATACTATTTCAACTGGTGCAGATGCGCATGCAATTGCATTTAGTGCAAATAATTCGCTCGCATACGTAACAAATCAAGGAGCAAATACCGTTTCCATTATCAATACTTCAACTCATACTTTTCTTCAAACAATAAGTGTTGGAGAGAAGCCAAATGGTATTGCTTTGAAATAAAAAAGGCCGAAAATAATTTCCAGCCTTCCATTTCAGTTTGATTGAGAATCAATATTCGTCTTCGTTGAAAAGAAAATCGTCTTTCGTCGGATAATCTGGCCAAATTTCTTCGATGCTTTCGTAGGTATCACCCTCGTCTTCCAAATCTTGTAGGTTTTCTACTACTTCCATTGGTGCACCAGCACGAATTGCAAAATCAATTAATTCATCTTTAGTTGCCGGCCATGGCGCGTCTTCTAAATAGGATGCTAATTCTAAAGTCCAGTACATTTTGTTGAATTTTATTAGTTGTTATTTCGCGCAAAAATACTTTTTATTTTCTCAAAAGCAAGTGTTTTATATTTTTTTCTGAAATTTCTTAAAACTACATTTTTTTTAAGCCAATTTATTCTGTTTTTCATTGTTCGTTTTTAACGAATAGTGAAAAGAAAAAAGAAATAAATTTGTGTTTTCTTAATCTATAATTTGTGTAAATAAACTAGCCAATTAGCGAACACCCGAATACACTAATTACAAAATCGCTCTCTCATTTAAACCGATTAGAAAAATAGTTCTTAAACAAATTAAAAACGTGATTTGCTGCGTTTAGTCTTCTATTTCAAACTGAAAATCTATGCAAAAACCCTTATTCGAAGTTGCATATAAATTTTCTCCTTCTAAAAACAAAGCACAGAAATTTCCTTCAACGAATTTTGTCCAAGTTTGACCGAAATCTAAACTGTAATCAATACCTGAAGTTCCACAACAAAAAACAAATTGCTTGTTTCCAACAACACAAGAGCGATAGCCGTTAGGAGAATGAACCGGTTTGCTCCATTTTTTACCGCCATCCAAACTAATTGCGCAAGTTCCGAGTGTGTCTGTTGATTTCGTGTAATCTCCACCAACAACAATTAATTGCTTTTCATTTAATTGAAATATGGAAAACGGACCCGCACCTTCACCCAATTTTAAAGGCAAATCTGAAACAAAATAACTCGCCGAATCAACCAATGAAAAAGAATGAAACCGGGCAGAACTTCCACCGCCAGAAACAAAACTATATTGATTACCATATAGTTGCGCCGTTGTTCCACTAGCTGCATAGCAGGCTTCATTCTTAAATGCACGAATTCGTGGAATATAGGGTCGTTTTTTCTTTTTAGATTTCGGAAAATAATGCAAAATGAAATATCCGCTCTTTGGGTCAGCTAAAACAATAGATCCGTTTTTATTGGTCACTAAATCATCAAAAAACTCAGCTCTAAATTCTTGTCGTGTTGTGGCGTTATTTCCCGAACTTATTGAAATATAACCGTTATCTCCAGATTCAATAGCCGTAATTTTTCCTTTGTAATAAGAGATGTCGCGAAATTCGCCCTTGTTTGGAAGAATGATATCTTTTACTTCCTTAGATTTTAAATCTACACAAACAACTCCGTTTTTTGAAGTTCCGAAATACAAGTTGTTTTTAACCTTTACGAGTGCTCTCGAATAGGAACTATCTGGCGCAAAACGAATTGTATCGCGGTATTTTATTGAAATTTCAGTTTGACTAAACGAAGAATTACTCAGAAATAGTGGAACGAAAAGTAGAAGTAAATTTTTCACGTTGTAGTAGTTTTAATGTATCAAAGCTTTCTGGTGGTGAACGTTTCCAGCGTTTGTGGGTCCACAACCAAGGCGAAGGATTTTTAATTAATTCCTTCTCTAACAAATATACATGTTTTTCAGTTAATTCACCAAACAACAATTCACCCGCATTTTCGCAAACTAGCTGCAATTCTACTTCGTAATGTCCGCGTTTAATATATTTGGGAAGATAAAAAACTACCGCCTGATCGTATTTATTCGCTAACATTTCTGTTCCGAATGCAATTGCAGTGTCTTGGTTCAAGAATTTCGTCCAATAGCTTTTATTTGTCTCACCCGGACTTTGATCTGCCAACGTTAATGTTGCAGTACATAATTTTGCTTCTTTGTATTCTTCAAAGGAAGTTTGCACAATTTTCGAATGAATAACTCTCATGCCAAAACGTTGACGTAAAGCATTAATCTTCTTATCCCAAAAACCTGAACTTAAAGGCATTCCAATTCCAACTGCTTGGTGTTTAAAAAATAAATTTTGACCCGTAATCATCCATTCCCAATTCAAATAATGTGCAGAAACGAGCAGGACAGATTTGTTTTTTGAATACAATTCGTTCATTAATTCTGGATTCTTAATCACAAAACGTTTCCGCAATTCTTTTTCAGAGATGCCTAAATTTTTCACTCCTTCAATTAGCATCGTAGAGAAATGCCAATAGAATTTACGTCGAATTTGTGCTCTTTCTTTCGCACTTTTTTCAGGAAACGAAGCTTTCAGATTTCTGTCTACAACTTTTTTTCGATAGGGTAGAACGCTGATTAGCAAGAGATAGAAAAAATCTGCTAATCGATACGAAATCCAGAGCGGACATTTAGACAATGGCCAAACGATGATGTAATAAAAAACCGCGTTCATTCAATTTCCTTATTTGGCCACCAATTTTTTAATTGTTCGCGAATTTCTTGTTCTTTTTTTGAACTTCCAGCATGAAAAAAGCTGCGGTTCGCTAACTCATCGGGCAAATATTGCTGTTTCACAAAATTACTTTTAAAATCGTGCGCATATTTGTATTCGTCGCCGTAGCCCAATTCTTTCATCAACTTCGTTGGAGCGTTTCGCAAGTGCAGTGGAACTGATAAATTCATCGATTTTTTGACCTCTGCCAAAGCTTCATCGATTGCTAAATATGCTGCGTTTCC
>JANNWW010000099.1:0-23025 GCA_031409255.1 Crocinitomicaceae bacterium | reverse complement strand
GCACAAAATTTCGGTCTAAAGGTGTTGTAACGCTGTTGGATGAAAAAGGAAAAGAATTGTCGAAATCGTATATCATCGAGAAATTTGAAAAATACGATTGCGCACATACAGATCACAACGAAGATCGTTTGTTGTATTGTTTTACAGACAACGATCCGAAACAAAACCGCATAAATGGTTATGTGAAAAACTATTATGACAATGGTTCAATCATGAACGAAGGAATGGTAAAAAACGGCTTGCCAAATGGAATCTGGAAAATGTATGATGCCGACGGAAACATGAGTAGTTTAGGTGAATATGTGAATGGAAAACGAGATGGCAGATGGCTCGAAGGCGATTTAGGAACGGTTAAAAACATGAGCGAAATTTGCCTCAATCCGAACTTAGATAATTTAGAGGAAATCTTAAAATACCAAGAGAATTTACTAGATATTACAGTGATTTACTATAAATATGGTAAACAAAAACTGCGCACATATTACGGAATTAACCAAAACAATGGTGAAGCGCCAGATGGTTATGAAGGCGAAGGCGAATATTATCCTGAAATGGATTATTACGAAGAAGGAGGTTATTAATTAAGTAAATATTTAAGTGTTTTAAATTGAATAAAGTAATTTAAGCAAAATCTTAAAACGCTTTCATTAACTTTACCCTTCAATTTGATACAGATGATTTTTAATAATGCACAAAACTTCACCAATCAAGAGTGCCTTGTTGTACTTATGGTTAAAAAAGGTGAAGCTCCAAAATTACCCAAAGCTGTTGCTGATGAATTTGCTTGGTTCGAGAAAAACGAAGACAAAAAAGAATACTTCCTTTCAGTTAAAGGAAAGTGCTTTTATTTTGTAAAACCGCAAAATTCAAACGAAGAATACCGAATTTCGGCATTTAAGTTGCGTAGTCAACTTCCAAAAACGTGTGGTTCCGTTTTAATTTCAGGTGCAAAAACTCCTGCTTATTCCTTCGCTGAAGGTTTGGCACTTTCCAATTATCAGTTCATTCATTACCGAAAAGAAGCTGAAAAAGAAAAATTTGCACTCGCGAATATTGACTTTGAAACGAAGCTTAGTTCGGAACAACTAGCTGAATTAAACGCAACAATAAAAGCGGTTTGCTGGGCACGAGATTTAGTGAACGAACCCGTTTCACATCTTACTGCAACAAAACTTGCAGAAGAAATTGATTTAAAAGGAAAAGAAAGTGGATTTTCAGTTACTGTTTTAGAAAAATCAAAAATTGAAGCACTCAAAATGGGTGGTTTATTAGCCGTTAACAAAGGTTCAATTGACCCGCCAACTTTCACAATAATTGAATACAAACCAAAAAAAGCACGCAACAAAAAACCAATCGTTTTAGTTGGAAAAGGTGTTGTGTACGATACCGGAGGTTTAAGTTTGAAACCAACTGGCGGAGGTTCAATGGAACTAATGAAGTCAGACATGGCCGGAGCAGCTTGCATGGCAGCAACAATTTATGCAGCTTCTGAAATGAAACTCGACATTCATTTAATTGGATTAATTCCAGCAACAGACAACCGTCCGGGTGGAAATGCATACGCACCAGGCGACATTATTCGCATGTACGACGGAACAACCGTTGAAGTTTTAAATACAGACGCCGAAGGTCGCATGATTTTAGCTGATGCCCTCGCCTATTCAGATAAATTTAAACCTGAACTCGTAATTGATGCAGCAACTTTAACAGGTGCGGCAGTTCGCGCAATTGGAACAAAAGCTTCTTGCGTGATGGGCAACGCTGATCAAAAACACTTCGATAATTTAGCTACTGCCGGAATGGAAAGCCACGAACGTGTTGTTCAACTTCCGTTTTGGGACGATTACTTCGAAGAAATGAAATCAAAAATCGCAGATCTTAATAATTTAGGTGGTGGAACTGCTGGAATGATTACAGCTGGAAAGTTCTTAGAACATTTCGTGAAAGCGCCATATATTCACATGGATATTGCTGGCCCTGCATTCTTGGAACGTCCGCAAGATTACCGTGGCTTAGGAGCAACAGGAACTGGTGTTCGTTTACTCATCAACTTTTTAAAGCGCTATTCAAATGGAAAATGATAAACAACACGGCAAGGTTCCACACATAAAAGAAGAAGGAAATCCGAACCCAATTCGTGTTGGAATTTCGATTGGAGACGTAAATGGAATCGGTCCAGAAGTGGTCATTAAAAGTTTAAACGACAACCGTTTGTTGTTAGATTGTACACCTATTGTGTATGCTTCAACGAAAACAATTTCTTACCATAAAAAAGCAATTGGGGAACACGACTTTTCGTATCAATCTTGTAAAGATGTTACGGAAGCACAAATCCGAAAAGTAAACATTGTTAACGTTTGGAACGATGAATTACCTTTCGAATTAGGCAAAGGAAACGAAATGTCGGGCAAGATGGCTTTTCTTTCTCTAGAAAAAGCATGTGAAGATTTGGCAGCAGGTAAAATTGATGTGTTGGTAACAGCTCCTATTTCAAAAGAAGCAATTGCAAAAGCCGGATTTCAATTTCCCGGTCATACCGAATATTTGGCGCACATGGCTGGAATGGACGAAGCTTTGATGATGCTCGTTAGCGATAATTTGCGTGTTGCTTTGGTAACAACTCATGTTCCTTTGAAGGAAGTTTCATCTACCTTAACAAAAGAGCGTATTTATCAAAAAATTAAAGCATTGGATGCTTCTTTGAAAAAAGATTTTGGCATTTCACGACCGAAAATTGCAGTTTTTGGTTTAAATCCACATGCTGGCGAAAATGGAAAAATGGGTTCAGAAGAGTCTGAAATCATTTCTCCAGCAATCAATCAGGCAAAAGGAGAAGATATTTTTGCTGTCGGTCCTTTTCCTGCAGACGGATTTTTTGGTAGCTCAGCTCGCGGAAACTTCGATGGAATATTGGCAATGTATCACGACCAAGGCTTAACAGCTTTCAAAGCTTTGGCATTTGAAGACGGTGTAAATTTCACAGCTGGGTTACCAATTGTGCGAACTTCCCCAGATCATGGAACTGCGTTTGATATTGCCGGTCAAGGTGTTGCGAGCGCGCAGTCTATGCGTAGTGCAATTTACTTAGCCATGGACATTTACCGCACACGTAAGTTTTTAAAAGAAGCTTCAGCAAATCCATTGCAAATTTCTCCACAGAAGAAAGAGTATAGAAGAGAAGGAAAATCAGACAGAGTGGAGTAAAAAAATTTCGAAATACATTTTTTTAAAATAAAAAATAGCTAATTATAACTATTTAGTTGATTTTTTACTACCTTTGCCCTCCAATTTTTGCATTGTGAATATGTTAAATCGTGCGTTTATTATCTCTTTTATAGGATTAAAACCTGGAACACATGAATACAAATTCGCGATACGGAAACCGTTCTTTGAAGACATAGAAAATGCTTTAATCGAAGACGCAGAATTAGAAATAGTGCTGCTTTTTGAAAAAAAAGAAACCATGATGGTTGCTAATTTTGATTTATCAGGAGAAGTAACCGCAGCTTGTGATCGGTGTAACGACCCAGTAACTGTTCCGATAGACGGCCGGTACCGAATTGTTTACAGGTTTGGTTTAGAACATTCGGAAGACGAAAACTTAGTTGTTTTACACCCCGAAGCGTATGAAATTGATTTAAGCACGCAACTATATGAATTTATGGTTGTATCTTTGCCCTCCCGTATCACACACGAAGCGGAAGAAGATTGCAACCAAGAAGTTATGCAAACCTACAAGCAGTTTGTCGTAAATCCTGGAGATGAGGATGATGAAGACGATTGGGATGAGGATGACTTCGATGATGAAGACGAAGATTGGGACGATGAAGACGACAATGAAGATCAAAACGACGAGGATTCTGGTGATGAGCCAGATAATAACCGTCCGATTGACCCACGCTGGTCGGCTTTGAAAAATTTGAATTAATAGAATTAAAAATAATAAAGACTTAAATAAAGTAAAATGGCACATCCAAAACGCAAAATTTCCAAGACGCGTCGCGACAAACGCAGAACGCACATCAAGGCAGTAGCGAAAAACATTGCAACTTGTCCAACAACTGGTCAACCGCATTTGTTTCACCATGCTCACTGGCATGAAGGAAAATTGTACTACAAAGGTAGAGTAGTAGCAGAGAAAGAAGTAGCGATTTAATTATCGTATCATTAAATATTCCTCCTGATGAAGATAGGAATTGATATTTTAGGCGGAGATTTTGCTCCCGATGCCAACATTAGTGGGGCTGTTCTTGCACAAAAAGTACTTCCATCAGATGCACGCATCGTATTGTTAGGCGACCGAGAGCAAATCTTAGGTGGCCTAAATGCTTTTGGTGCAAATCCAAGCGATTTTGACATTGTTCACGCGCCTGATGTCATTACAATGCACGACCATCCAACGCGTGCTATTCCGCAAAAACCAAACAGTTCTATTGCAGTAGGTTTCGATTTATTAGCAAAAAAAGAATTAGATGTTTTTGCAAGCACCGGGAACACTGGAGCAATGCTTGTTGGTTCGATTTATAAAATAAATACGATTCCTGGAGTTATTCGGCCTTGTATTACTTCTGTTTTACCTACTATCAGTGGTGGAAACGCAATTTTATTAGACGTTGGTTCAAATGCAGATTGCAAAGCAGATGTTTTGTATCAATTTGGAGTTTTAGGATCGCTTTATTCTGAAACAGTTTACGGAATTGAAAAACCGCGTGTTGCTTTGTTGAATATTGGGGAAGAAGAATCTAAAGGAAATCTTATAACCATTGCTGCACACAAGCTTTTTGCTGAATCAGATGAAGTAAATTTCATTGGAAATGTAGAAGGTCGAGATTTATTTACAGGCAAAGCTGATGTAATAGTTTGTGATGGATTCACTGGTAATGTTGCCTTAAAACAAGCCGAGGGAATGTATTCACTAATGAAAAAACGCGGAATTGTTGATGAATACTTTGACCGTTTTAATTATGAGAATTATGGTGGAACACCTATTCTTGGAGTGCAAGGAAACGTTATTATTGGTCACGGAATTTCGAACGACAAAGCAGTGAAAAGTATGATTATTCACGCATATGAGATTGCAAAATCAAAACTTTCAATAAAAATAAACCAAGCATTTAATCAGTAGCATGAGTAAACTTACAGCAGCAATCACAGGTGTGTGTGGCTATCTTCCTGAGGAAATAGTTACGAATGATGATTTGTCAAAATTAGTTGATACTTCTGATGAATGGATCACATCTCGAACAGGTATAAAAGAACGCAGAATAATGCGCAACGGTGCCAGTTCAGATATTGCAGCAGAAGCCATTCGTGGATTACTCGCGAAAACAAATACCAACCCCGAAGATATTGAATGTGTAATTTTGGCAACCGTTACGCCTGATTATCCTTTTCCTAGCACCGCAAACGTAGTTTGTGACAAAGTTGGACTAAAAAACGCTTGGGGTTTCGATTTAATAGCAGCTTGCTCTGGTTTTCTTTATGCCCTCGAAACAGGAGCCGCATTTATTGAATCCGGAAAGCACAAAAAAATAATTGTTGTTGGTGTAGATAAAATGTCATCTATTCTCAACTACGACGACCGCACAACATGTGTAATCTTCGGAGATGGAGGTGGAGCGGTTTTATTGGAACCAAACACAGAAGGAAACGGAATCATAGACGCTATACTAAAAAGTGATGGTTCGGGAAGAAAATATTTAATACAACCTGCTGGAGGTTCGGCAATGCCACCGTCTCATGAAACCGTTGATAAAAAATTACATTCCGTTTACCAAGAAGGACAGCAAGTATTCAAATTTGCAGTAACAAATATGGCGGAAGTGTCGGCAGAAATAATGACAAAAAATAATCTCACAGCAGATGACGTAGATTGGTTAGTTCCGCACCAAGCTAACTTGCGTATCATTGATGCCACAGCGAATAGAATGGGTCTTCCGAAAGAAAAAGTAATGATCAATATTCAACGCTACGGAAATACAACAGCAGGAACACTTCCGCTCTGTTTGTGGGATTGGGAAAAACAATTAAAAAAAGGAGATACTTTAATTCTTTCTGCTTTTGGAGGAGGATTTACTTGGGGTGCAATTTATTTAAAATGGGCCTATAATTCATAAATAAAATTAAAAAACACAATTAATATAAATCGTATGAATCTGAACGAAATTCAAGACTTGATTAAGTTTGTTTCAAAATCTGGAGTAACAGAAGTAGAAATCGAACAAAAAGACTTTAAAATTACTATCAAAGCTGAAAAAGCGAAAGCAGAAGCTCCAGTTTATATTCAAGCTGCAGCACCTATTCAACAGGTTGCCGCTCCGGCTGCCCAAGCTGTTAGCGCTCCGGCTGCAATTACTCCTGCTGCTCCAGTTGAAGAAATCTCTAATCTTATCACTATCAAATCACCAATGATCGGAACTTTCTACCGCTCTTCTGGTCCGGATAAAGACGCTTTCGCTTCTGTTGGTCAAACAATTTCTAAAGGAGATGCAATCTGTATCATCGAAGCAATGAAATTGTTCAATGAAATTGAATCAGAGATTTCTGGAAAAATCGTAAAAGTATTGGTTGATGATGCATCACCTGTAGAATACGATCAGCCATTGTTCTTAGTAGAGCCAGCATAAGTTACTGGAGAATTAGTTGATTGTTCAACCCAAATAAAGAACTATGTTTAAAAAGATTTTAATTGCTAATCGCGGTGAAATAGCACTTCGCGTTATTCGCACATGCAAGGAAATGGGAATCAAAACGGTTGCTGTTTATTCCACTGCAGATAAGGAAAGTTTACCCGTACGCTTTGCTGATGAAGCAGTTTGCATTGGTCCGCCTGTATCTTCAAAATCCTATTTATCAATCGCAAATATTATTGCAGCTGCTGAAATAACAAATGCCGATGCAATTCATCCTGGATATGGATTCTTGTCTGAAAATGAAAAATTTTCTAGAGTTTGCCAAGAACATGGAATAAAATTTATTGGCGCGCTTCCAGAACAAATTGCTGGAATGGGCGACAAAGCTACAGCAAAAGCAACGATGATTGCCGCAGGAGTGCCATGTATTCCTGGATCTGTTGGTTTGTTGAAAGATTTAGCTGATGCTATCGAAAGCGCTAAGAAAATTGTTTACCCAGTTATCATGAAGGCAACTGCTGGAGGTGGTGGAAAAGGCATGCGCATTGTTTGGAAAGAAGAAGACATTGAAGCCGCATGGGATTCAGCTCGTCAGGAATCTTTAGCAGCATTCGGAAACGATGGACTTTATATGGAGAAATACATCGAAGAACCACGCCATATTGAAATTCAAATTGCAGGAGACGTATTCGGAAATGTATGCCATTTATCTGAACGCGATTGCTCAATTCAACGCCGTCATCAGAAATTGGTTGAAGAAACACCTTCTCCATTCATGACAGACGAGTTACGAAACAAAATGGGTGATGCCGCTATTAAAGCTGCTAAAGCAGTAAACTACGAAGGTGTTGGAACTGTTGAATTCTTAGTCGACAAAAACCGCGATTTCTATTTCATGGAAATGAACACACGTATTCAAGTTGAACACACCATTACTGAAGAAGTAATTGATTACGACTTAATAAAAGAACAAATCAAATTAGCTGCTGGACATAAGATTTCTGGGAAAAATTATTTCCCACATTTACATGCAATACAATGCCGAATTAATGCCGAAGATCCATACAACGATTTTCGCCCTTCACCAGGAAAAATCACTTCCTACCATTCACCAGGCGGACATGGAGTTCGAATTGACACGCACGCATATGCTGGCTATACCATTCCTTCGAACTACGATTCAATGATTGGAAAATTAATTGTTGTTGCACAAACACGTGAAGAAGCAATTCTAAAAATGAAACGCGCTCTCGATGAATACATCATTGAAGGTGTGAAAACAACTATTCCTTTTCATCAAAAATTAATGGACGATCCGCAATTTAAAGCCGGAAACTTCACGACAAAATTTATGGAAACATTTGAATTTTAATAAATTAACACTTAGAAAAGGAGCGAAATAGTGCTCCTTTTTTTTTGCTTATTCATTCATAACCGTAAATTAATCGGCAAAACTTACTATTTGAATAAGAAGCACTTTAAACTAGAACAAAGATAATTCCTTTCCGTATATTTGACTATATAGTCATTGCACTAAACACACTATTATGGACAAAAAAGAAATGCTCTACAATGCAGCATTGGAAATGTTTGTTACAAAAGGTTTCCATGGAACTGCAACTGCAAAAATAGCAGAGCGCGCTGGCGTAGCAAACGGAACATTATTTAATTACTTTCCAACAAAAGACGAACTGGTTAAAAGTTTATTTCTGCATACAAAAGACCAACTTTCTTGCCATTTGAAAGAAACTGTTTCTGGTGTTTCTGTTAAAGATATTATGAAAATGCAATACTTTTCAACCATAAATTGGTCGCTTGAAAATCAATTAAAATTTCGGTATATGAATTTGTTCATGACCTCGCCCTATGCACTTAACGTAGATTCAGAACAACAACTAAACGAGGAACATTTCAAACTTATTCAAAAAGGAATGGATTATGGCTTAATTCAAAAATTGCCACTCGATTTTATACATAATTTAATTTATGGTCACACCTTCGCTTTACACAGGTATTTATCTAAAAATGAGCTTTCACCTTATCAAAAAGAAAAGATGATAGACAATGCTTTCGACATGCTTTGGCGCATGCTTCGTTAATTCATTTAAAATTCATTAAATAGTTACAACAAGTAAGTTAAACCTATCTTGCTTTTCCTTATTTTTGCATGTATTATTAATCAGGGATTTTGAAAATTAGCTTTTCGAAATTCATATATCTGCTAATAGATTGGCATGGAAAAAACTAGCTTATTAGAATCGTTAAAGACCCTGGTTGCTCAGGAAGATGTTTTATCAATTTCCCGCGAAGTAAGTGAACTTCGTAGTAAATTTGAAGACTTAGTTATTGAGGAAGAACGCAAGTTTCAAATCAAACAACTCGAAATGCAAGAAGCAGGTGAAGAACCTGAAGAAAAGCACGAAGATTTAGTTCGAACAGAATTTTATGCACTTCATTCTGAATTTAGAGAACGTAAAAATGGCGCTCAGCGAATTAAAACTGAAACCGAAGAAGCGAATCTTCGCCGTAAAAAAGCATTGATTGAACGAATGAAAGAAGTGGTCGAGAAAGAAGAAAATATTGGCTCTGCCATGTCGGCTTTCAAAGAAATTCAAGAACTGTGGAAAGCTGCAGGAGAAATTCCGCGAGACAAACGACAAGATATTCAATCGGAATATTCCCGATTAATTGAAACGTTTTTCTACCACATAAAAATTTACCGCGAACTCCGCGACCACGATTTTCATAGAAATCACCAGTTAAAAATTGACATTATTCAACGCATGCAAGCCCTCGAAAAAGTGGAACAATTGAAAGACGTGGAACAATCTATACGTAATTTACAGCACGAATGGGACGAAACTGGTCCTGTGAACAACGACGAATGGGAAGGTTTAAAAAACACTTATTGGGAAAATGTACGCGTAGTTTATACGCGTATTCAAGGGTTTTATGATGAACGCCGAACTGAACTAACTGAAAACTTAGCAAAAAAACAAGCACTGGCCGTTCAAGTAGCACAATTGGTTGCAAGCGTTGAAGCAACGAGCAGCAAAGATTGGGAAACAGCAACAGCAAATTTAATTGCTTTGCAAGAAGAATGGAAAAAAATTGGTTTCGGACCGAGAAAAGAAAACGAAGATACTTGGAAAGAATTTAGAACACATTGTGATGCTTTTTTCAAAAAGAAAAAAATATTTTTTGAAAGTATTCGCGGACAGTTTGATGCTGTTGCAGAGAAAAAACAAAAAATGGTTGCTCAACTAGAAACACTTTGTCATTCAACTGAATGGAAAGAAGCAAGTGAAAAAATTGTGCGCATTCAAAACGAATGGAAAACACTTGGAAGCGCCGGTCAGCGTTTTGAACAAAAATTATGGAAAGAATTTAGAGCTCATTGTGATTTCTTTTTCAATGCAAAACAAACGTTTTACGCAAAACAAGACGAAGAGTTAGGCGGTAATTTAATTTTGAAAAATGAATTAATAAAAAAAATTAACGCAATAGATCTTCCAGAAAACAAACACGAAGCATTAGCAATATTGAAACAATTCTCAGCAGAATTTAACGAAATTGGCAAGGTTCCGATGAAACAAAAAGATGTAATTTTTAATGCATACCGCGAAGCGCTTAACAATCATTACACGAAATTGAAATTAGAGGGCGAAGAAAAAGACCGCATTCTATTTCAATCGCGAATTGAAACATTAAAAGCTAGTCCGAATGCTGAAAAAGCAATTTTACGTGAACGAACAGACCTAGTAGATAAATTGAATCGCCTCAAGTCAGATATTTTACAATACGAAAACAACTTGGGGTTTTTCTCAAAATCGAAAGGGGCAGATGTGCTTCGAAAAGAAGTAGAAGCTAAAATTGCTGCATCACACAGAAAAATAGATGAATTAAAAAGTAAAATTTCCTCACTCAAACAAGGATGAATCGTTCAACAAATAGCTTAATGCTCTTTTTCTTGTTTCCAGCACTCTTTTTTACAATTGTAGTTGGTTTCGACATATATCTAGAATTTCTGAAAGAAAATGGATCAACAATTCCGTGGCGAAGTAATCTGTTCATCATTTTTGCTGGAATTTTTCTATTACTTTCAGCTCTCAGATCTGTAAAACGATGGATTGGAGTGAACATGACACGAAAACCAGAGAAATTTATTTGGTCGACAGTTATGGATTCCGAACGTAAAAAAAATGTTGTACTATTTCTAATCATTGAAAGCATAATTGCATTAATTATTGCGTATGCATTTTATTCAGTTTCAGCCGAAGCTTGGTTAATCTCTTGTGTTTTTTTATTGATATTTACTGACCAACTCATCTTTCTTTTATTCGCTCCAAAATGGTTTCGAGTAGGAATTACGCACAAAGCAGTTGTTGTTGCAGATCGTGAAACACGTGTTTTATGGTTCTCGGGTTTGAGAAGAGTAGAATCTCATCAGCAAACAATTTACTTTGAATATATTGAAAATCTTCAATTGTTCTTTCCTTCAAATTGCATCACTAAAGGAAATTATTCTGAATTTAGAACTGCATTAGACGAACGCTTAAATAAAGACAAAGTATTTTATTCGGAAAAATTCCGCGAATTAGAATAAATGAAATTTCTTTCATGGTAAAATTTTTCTACTTTTTATTGTTTATTCTTCTATTTGAGTCATGCGCTCCTTCCAACTTCGTGAAACCTTTAGAATACAAACAAAAAGCAATTACTGCAAGCTTAGGCGGGGCCTTAGCCCAAGTTCCCGGAATTGGTGTGCTACCTCTTCCAAATACAACACTCGGTTTTGGATATGGCCTTCGAAGAAACACAACTATTTACACCCAAATTCATACAACTTCTGCCATTTTCGGAGTTGCTCACCTAAACTTAGGTTGCACGCAACGGGTATGGGAAAGTAAATCCACAAAAATGGGCGTAAGTTTTAGTCCAAATGCACAAATAATGTGTGACGTGTTTGAAAAAAACTTCAGCTTATATCCACAAATAGATGGAAATTGGTTTTGGACATATCACTGTAAAGACAAACTAACACATTCGAATACTAATTTTATGTATATCGGTTGTTCTAATTGGCTAGAAATGCGCGGGAACAAAGCCCATTTAATTGACCAAGAAAAACGTTGGTTGTTTATGCCTCAAATAGGGCATACTTTCGAACGCAAACACCTAAATATTCAAACTGAATTTAAATGGATTGGCCCAAATCGCTCAAACCAAGGCATTGTGGTTGATTACGTAAGTCTATCAAAATCTAAAGGTGCCCTAGCGTTTTATGTTGGTTTAACTTATAAATTTTAAGTCATGAAAGTAGTTTATCTTTTTTCTTTCGTTATACTTCTGTTTTCAGGATGTAAAAAACGACTAGATCCATTTCTATTTGCAAACGACAATACGCTCGAATCATACAAATTTGACGATTATACGGGTGAAACTTCACTAATCGTAGGTTCAGAATATAATGTTGATCCTTCAAAAATTCATGAAATTCGCTTCACTGTTTTAGACGAGGAAAATAAAAACATTGAAATTGCTGCAACTTATGTTGGAGATATTAATTCAATTGCAACAGATACCGTAATCGTTTATTGCCATGGAAACGCCAAACACAACGATTTTTATTGGCCCAGACAAAAACTCTACGCACACATAGGTGGCGCATATCGCTATGGTGTTTTAATGGTAGATTATGCCGGATATGGTGTTTCTGAGGGGCTTGCAACAGAAAAGAATATGTATGCATCCGTGAAAGGGGCCCTCAAATGGTTGAAAAACAACGGACTGAGTTCTGATCGTTTAGTTATCTTCGGCTTTTCATTAGGTTCTGCTCCTGCGTGCGAAATTGCGGCACACGCTTCAGATTATCCTTTGGCTCCATCAAAAGTAATATTGGAAGCTCCATTTGCTTCTTCAGAAACGCTTATTCAAGATGCAGCTGGTTTATCTCTTCCCGCATCTTACTTTGTGAACCTAAAAATTGACAATGCCGAGGAAATAAAAAAAGTGAAAGTTCCACTTTTATGGATTCATGGCGAAGCAGATTCTTTTTTGACAGTTCAATCGCACGGACAGGTAGTTTTTAATAATTATACAGGTCCAAAAAAAGTAAGCGTACTTGTACCTAACGGAGAGCACGAGACCACACCTTTTGTTTATGGTTACGAAAATTATTTAAAAACGCTTACAGATTTCATTTTGAATTAATTCTGATTATTTTTCTGAAAGTTAAATTATCTTAATATAAAATTCAGAGCTTTAAATTGACTACATTAGTTCGATAATTTAAACCCATTTTCATGACAATAGCAGTAACTTTAAGTATTATACTTATTATCTTAAGTTTCGTTTTCGCAAACTTAGAAGCACCTTTCAAAAATTATACTACTTATTTCCGAATTGGAGCAGCACTTGTACTTTCAATTGGAATCTTGATGAGCTCTTTTGTTCAAGTTGACAGTGGAAACGTTGGCGTGAAATCTTTATTCGGAAAAGTTCAAAACGACCCCTTAGAAAGTGGCTTACACTTGATTAATCCATTTATGGATGTTGAAAAATTTGATATTCGAACGCAAAACTACACCATGAGTGCAATTAATTCTGAAGGCCAATTAATGGGAGACGATGCCATTCGCGTTTTAACTTCCGATGGACTAGAAGTCAGCATCGATTTGACGGTTCTTTTTAGAGTTTTACCTTCCGAAGCTCCAAATGTATTTCGTAAATTAGGAACAGATTATGCAGCAAAAATTGTACGTCCTGTATCGCGCACTCGTATCCGCGATTTTGCTGTAGATTTTGAAGCAATTAGCATGTACAGCAACAAACGTGAATTGTTTCAAACGCGAATTTTCGACGGAATTGAACGCGACTTCAAAAAACGTGGTTTGGTTTTAGAACAAGTTTTAATCAGAAACATTGATCTACCAAAAAGTGTAAAACAAACAATTGAATCTAAAATTAATGCCGAACAAGAAGCGCGAAAAATGCAATATGTGCTCGACAAAGAACGTCAAGAGGCAGAGCGAAAACGCGTTGAGGCACAAGGTATTGCCGACTACCAGCGAATAATTTCGACGGGTTTAACAGATAAACAATTGCAATACGAGCAAATAAAAGCAATGAAAGAACTTTCGCAAAGCAATAATTCGAAAGTAATTGTTATGGGTGGAAAAAATGCTCCGCAAATTTTGATTGGCGATAAATAACTGTCTTTGGTAACTTTTTCTTCCTGATTGCGTTTCAAGGAAGGTGAAGAAATTTCTAACGCTTTTCTTAATTTATTCGCTCTTATTTGCGCTTGGCTATTTTGGTTTAGGAGTTGTTTTACATTACTTGAAACCTGAAGTAAAAATGCTTCCCAAATCGGTTGAACTACTTTTAGATGGCGAAAACCCATGGAAAGCTGAAGAAACAAACCTTTTCGAAAGCACTGAATTTAGTTCACAACTTCTTGGTGAACGAAACATAGAAACAGATTCCATCATTTTTACGGACAATTATTCGCAAAATGCAGGTATTCTCTGTTTTCGAGGAAACGCTCAACGAAATGAACCCGTGAGAGGTGAAATTGATTTCTTACCCACGAAAGTTGAACTAGATTGGATTTTTGAAACACGAACAGATTACAGAAACTCTGGAATGGGTGCTTGGGGTGGAGGTTCTGGCTGGACAGGCCAGGCGCTTTTGGTTGATTGGCCAAAAGAAATTCGAGAAAAAACGAAGTTCTACCCATCATTTAAAGAAAATAAAAAAGAAATTATTATTGGTTCGCTTTGTGGAGATATTTACTTCCTAGATTTCCTAACAGGAAAACCATCACGCAAAAACCTAACGATTAACAACCCTATAAAAGGAACCATTTCTTTAGACCCGCGTTTGAATGGCTTACTTTATGTTGGACAAGGAATTAAAAACGAAACCCGATTCGGATCTTATGTTTTTGACTTAAAATCTGGTAAAGAAATCTTTTACAGGTCGGGTTTAGATGAAAACGCACCTCGAAATTGGGGAGCTTTCGACAGCAATTCACTCATCGATAAAAAATCAGGTTATTGGTTTCACCCAGGAGAAAATGGTTTAATTTACAAAACCAAAATAACAAATGAGAAAATCGAAAAACCAACCGTTTTCAAATACAAATCAATAAAAAAACCGAGTTTAGGAATTGAAAGCAGCATGGCAGCTTGGAAAAATTTAGGTTTTTTCGGAGACAACAGCGGAAATGTTTTTTGCTTAAACCTCATGACCATGAAAGTTGTGTGGTATTTCAACAATACAGACGACACAGATGCTTCCATGGTTATTGACAGCGAAAATGGAAATCCATATCTTTACATTGCCAACGAAGTAGATAAACAAGGCGCAAGCGGTTTTGCGTATATCCGAAAACTCAATGCAAAAACTGGAAAACAAATTTGGGAACAAAAACGCCAATGCGGAAACGGTTTAATTCAAGGCCGTGTAAATTCTGGCGGAGTACTTTCAACCATTTTAGTAGGAAAAAACAAAAATTCAGAACTTATTTACGGTCTCTATTCCCGACCAGACAATACCTTGAAAGGTGAACTTGTAGCAATAAACAAAAAAACCGGTAAATTAAAATTCAAAATCCCGTTAGCCAATTTCTCCTGGTCGTCGCCAATTTGTATTTACGACAAAAAAGGGAATGGAACGCTCTTTTTTACAGATGTGTATGGCGGAATTTATTTAGCAGATGGTTTAACTGGAAAAATTCTTTTTAAAACTAAATTAGATGCAACTTGGGAATCATCTCCCATTGCCTACAACAATCGAATAGTGATTGGCAGTAGAGGAAATAAAATTTATAGCTTTTTACTAAATAAATAGCTGAAATTCAACAAATCAAAATACATTTCAAGGCCAAAAACATACACTTTAGTCAATTTCAATATTAAATCTTTCTTACCAACTTGTTTTATTCAAAACCTTTTTAGTAAGTTTGGACCTTAAACAAATAAAAAGTTCAATTTAAAACTAAATTATGAGTACACAAAGAACAAATGGAGGTTTTTCAGCACTGGTTGCCTCATTAACGATCGTTATTTTATTAGTTATCGGTTTTATTATCTACAAATACGTTTTCGGTAACGTAGGAAATTTCTCAGGAGTAGTTAAAGGAGAAATTCTTGATGAATCGCATCCATTGAATTTAATGGGAATTGTTTACAAAGGTGGATTTATTGTACCTTTTCTTATTGCAGTTAACTTAATAGTTATCGTTTTCTCTGTAGAACGCGGTTTTGGATTATTCGCAGCGCGTGGAAAGAAAAACTTAAATGGTTTTATTTCAAATGTTCAAGAATCTTTAGACAACAATGATATTGCTGGTGCAATTGAATTATGTGATTCTCAAAAAGGTTCTATTGCAAACGTTATTCGTTCTGGTTTAGAAAAATATGAATTCGTTCAAAATGACACAGCTTTAGACCGTGAAGGTAAAATTGATGCAATCAAAAAAGAAATTGAAGATACAATTGCATTAGAAATGCCAATGATGTCTAAAAACTTAGTTATTATTTCAACTTGTGCTTCTATCGGAACATTAATTGGTTTGATTGGAACAGTTGTCGGGATGATTAAATCGTTCCAAGCAATGGGACAAGGAACACCAGATACATCAAAACTTTCTGTTGGTATCTCTGAGGCCTTAATCAACACTTTCTTCGGAATCTTCGCATCAACTTTGGCAATTGTCGTTTACAATTACTTTACAACGAAAATTGATCAGTTAACTCATGCAATGGACGAAGCTGGTTACTCAATTGTACAAAATTTTACAGCTCGTAACAAGTAATTGTTTCAGCAAATAATTAAATATTAGTAGCAATGGCGAAGTTAAAAATGCCCAAAGGTTCCCCTTCCATCGACATGACGCCGATGGTGGATTTGGCCTTCCTTTTGGTAACCTTCTTTATGCTTGCTGCTACATTCCGTTCTGAAGAATTAGCTACAGTTACCATTCCTTCTTCCATTGGTGAAGAAGAAATTCCAGAGAAAACTTTGGTTCAAATTACTGTAACAAAAGGTGGACAAGTGTTTTTCTCCTGTGCTGGAGATACAAACAGACGTATGGTTTTAGCGCAAGTATTGGCAAATTACAACCAAAAGCCAACACAAGCAATGTCAGACGAGTTCGCTAAAAACGGAAACATTGGATGTAGTGTAAGTAAATTAGGTGACTTTTTTGCAATGTCGAGTGAAGAAAGAAAAGCAATTTCAGCAAACGCTGAAGTAGCAATTCCGATCGATACTGCAAGAGGTCCAAATGAATTAAAGTTGTGGCTTAAAGCCGCAAATGAAGTAATGAACGCAAACGGTCAAAAAGAATTCAATAATGCAACTGCTGGTCAGGCTGCAAAAGCTGAAGCTTTAGATCCGTTCGACTTCAAACCCCGATTTGTATTGAAAGTTGCAGGTGATGCAGAATATGTGCGCGTTAAAGCTGTCATTGAAACATTCCGCGACTTGAAGTTAAACAACTTGAATTTTATTACTTCGCAAGAAGCGAAACCAATAACACAGTAAGACATGTCAGAAATAGCAGATGAGGGCGGTGGCGGCGGAGGTAAAGGAAAACAGCGCTCCAAAAAAGGTTCTACACGAGTAGACATGACACCCATGGTGGATTTAGCATTCCTTTTGTTAACGTTCTTTGTATTAACGTCAACTTTCCAGAAGCCCAAAGTGATGAACTTGGCTTACCCAGCAAAAGAAAAAGAGGAAAATCTTGACCCACCAAAAATTAATAATGCAATTACTTTTCTTTTATCTAAAGACAAAGTGTTCTATTATAAAGGTGAGTTTTATCCGGAAGGAAATTCAAAAGGTAAACCTGCAACAACATTAGAGGAATCAGATATGGGACCAAATGGGGTGCGTAAGTTGCTTCGCGAAGGAAACAAAGGAGTTATTAGAGCAATCTTTGATATCGATTCTCGTTTCGCACGTAAAGAGATTGCAGACTCTACTCGTTTGCGCTTAATTAAAGAAGCGAAGAAAGATACTGAACGAAATGATCCATTAAGTGTATTAGTTAAAACAGACACAAAAGCACTCACAAAAGAGTTCATTGATCTAATCGACGAATTGTATATTGCGAACATCGGAATGATTGCTCCAGTGGATTTGATGAAAGATGAGCAAAAACTCATCGATGAAAAAATTAAGTAACTAAAATTAAATTATTATGGATTCTTCATTAGTTGTTATTTTCTCTATCATGGTGGTAGTTGCAGCTTTAAGTTTGTATGACTATTTCTCAACAAGAAATTGGCTTCAACCTACAGCAGACGATCGCCGTGAAGATGTATTCGAAGGTCGAAACCACGAATACGGAGCATACGTATTGCGCCGCGACAATAGCAAAAACTTGCTAATTGTTATGGGAGCAGTAATTTTTTCAATCGGAACTGCATTTGGTGTTTATTATACTGTAACAGGAAATCCTGAACAAAAAGGTGAAGACGGTAAAAAAGACAACAGCGCCTTTGCACTAGACGATTCTTTCAAGAAAGAAGAAATCATTGAACCATTGGAACCTGAAATTCCACCGGCTCAAAAACAAATTCAATTCCTTGCGCCAGTTGTTTCAGATGATGAACCAGCTGATGAAATTCAGATTGTTGACCCGAAAGTGAACATTGGTGAAACAACGAATGAAGGAAACGACGATTTCTCTACAGAAGTGCCTGTTATTAAAGAGGAGGTGAAGATTGAAAAAGAAGAAGTTAAAATCTACGACATCGTAGATGAGCCAGCAGATTTTCCGGGTGGAATGGCTGCAGCTCGTGCTTACCTTGCCAACAATATCAAATATCCGCAGACTGCTGTAGATATGGGTATCGAAGGAAAAGCTTACCTGAAATTTATCGTTTCGGAGTCTGGAAACATTTCAAATGTGAAAGTGATTCGTGGCGTACAAGACTGTCCTGAATGTGATGCAGAAGCAATTCGTGTAATCAAATCAATGCCAGATTGGAAACCAGGAAAGGTAAACGGTAGAGCCGTTAATTCAACATTTACATTGCCTGTTCAATACAAATTGAACTAAGAAAAAATAGTTAAAACTCAATCCCATCAGTCAAAAACTGGTGGGATTTTTTATTTTTGTTCTATGAAAAGTATAAAATACATCAACATTGCGCTTTCGTGTGTTGTAGTTCTTATTTGTGTGATTTTAGCTTATGGCTTGTTTTTCACAGATGCATACAAAGGCGAAAAAGGACTCAACGGTTATAACCGACAAATTTTCGGAGCACTCGCATTATTGTATGCCGTTTTCAGAATGACGACCATTTACATGAATCTTCAAAAAATTAAACGTGAAAAAAGTAATAAACAACTCTAAACTTTTTGCTCTTCTTTTTGCATTTCCATTACTAACATTACTTTCTTGTGGAAATGGGAAACCAAACAAGGAAGATTTTAAAGCACCACAAATGCTAGCTGTTGACCATAGTTTTCAGCCATACATAAAAACAGCTTACGAATCATTTGAACCAATGACCAACCGCGGAACACTTGTTCTGAATATTGTTAGCGAAACAGATGCACGAAATTTAATGGCAAAAGGTAAAACCAATTCACTTATTGGTAGTTTGCCTTACAGTAAAAAAGACAGTCTCGAATTCACAAAAGCAAACAGACCATTGCGTTCATATCTGATTGCCCACGATGCAATTGTTTTTGTTTTGAACAAAGAAAACCCGGATAGCCTTTTAACAGAGAATCAAATTATAGCCATTCTTTCGGGTAAACTTAAAAATTGGCCCATCAACAAACAAAAAATTGAAGTAGCGTTCGATGCTGTTCAATCTGCAAATTTCAATTACTTCGAAACTACTTATCCTAAACTTCGCCTTTCTGATAATGTAAACGCAGCTGGTTCAACTAAAAAAGCACTCAGTTATTTGAATAAAAACAAAGCTGCAATAGCTATTTTAGGATACAACAATTTTTCAGATTTCGATGATCCGAACGTAAAAGAACTATTAAAAAAATATACACTCGTTGCAATTGCTCCTAAATCTACAAAAGTATTCTGGAAACCAAACAAACCAAACATTCAAGAAAAAAAATACGTGTTTCTCCGACCTATTTATTTGCACACTGTTTCAACTCCAACATCTGTTGATCAGCATTTCATAGATTTTTTAATCAGCAGACCCGGTCAACTACTTGTCGAAAAATGCGAATTGATTCAAGGAATAATTACTTCTAGAGTTGTAAATATTACAATTCAATAAGTAAAGAAACCACTTAAATCAATCTAACTAAAATTTAGTTTATTTTTGCAGCGCTAAAACAGATTAGATTGTATCTTGGCAAGAGATTTGTATAGAGTTTGGGATAACTAATAAAAACACAAAAACACGCAATTGTTAAACAAAACAAAAAAGTTATAAATAAAATGAAAAAACTATTTTTTACCGTTCTCACTTTGGTTTTGGGAACCTCAACACAAGCACAAAACACCTTAAAGGATGCGCTTAAAAACACTGAAAACGAACGTTACGAAGAAGCAAAAAGAAACTTCGAAAGTTTAATTAGTTCTGATCCAACAAGTGTTCAAAATTTGTATTTCTTCGGAAATTATTACCAAGTTACTGGTGACAATAAAAGTGCAATTAGCATGTGGCAAAAAGCAGGTGCTTTGAACCCCGAAGATAAATTAAGTCAAATTTCATTAGCAAAAGCTATCTATTTTGGTGGAGACACAACAACTGCAGCACAACAATTTTGTGCAACAATCAAAAAAACGAAGTCAAAAAACGCACAAGTTTTATTGCGTGTTGGTGAAACTTATTTTACTGGCCCAATTAAAAACTTAAAGTTAGCTGAAGGTTTCTTGAAACAAGCTATTGCTCTTGAACCTAAAAACGTTGAAGCATTGGTTATGTTAGGCGATGTGTTATTGGCTCAAAGTTCTCAAAATGTTTCTTCAGCAACTGCACAATACAACGCTGCACTTCAAGTTGAACCAGCAAACGCTTCAGTTATTGCTAAAAAAGCAATGATCTATTTAGGTGTAAAAAACTACCAATTAGCAAACGACGAATTTATGAAAGCTGAAAACGCGGATGCAAATTTTGCACCAGCTTACCGACAGCATGCAGAATTAAATATGGCTTTTGCGAAATACAACAATGCCGCAGACCTATACAAAAAAGCCCTTGCAATTAATCCTACAAATGAAGCGCGTTACCGTTTGGCAACTGCATTATTTGCTTCTGGAAAATATGACGAAGCAATGGTTGAACTAAACACTTTAGAATCTAAAGGTTATTCAAATGCATTTACAAAACGATTTATAGCCTATTCAATCTACGAAACAAACAAAACAGAAGATGCTGCACAATACGAAAAAGCACTGAATGCAAGCAACGAGTTTTTTGGAATGGTTACTGCCGATAAAATTATAGGCGACGATTACAAATACCGCGCAATGATTTTTCAAAAAATGAAACAAGACGATAAAGCAATTGCTGAATTCGAAAAAGCAGCTACAATAGATACTTTAAAAGGAGGTGATTATTTGACAGAAGTTGCAAAAATGTATGGGAAAGCTAAAAACTACCCGAAAATGATTGAAACTTTTGCAAAGAAACAAGCGCAATTTGCTGATAAAATGACTGCAAACGATTTATCTGATTTTGGAAGAGCTTACTATTTCAATATGCAATATGCTGAAGCTGAAAAGCAATATGCAAAATTAATCGAGAAAGCTCCATCTTATTCTGGAGGTTACTTTTGGTCTGCTCGTTCAAAAGACAAGTTAGATGTTGCAGATGTGAAATTACGTAAATTCTTAGCGAAAGATATGTATGAACTGTTTTTGACTAAACTTACAGAAGAGGAAAAACCAAAAAGCAAAACATTTATGATTGAAGCTTCAAAATACCTGGGCGATTACTACGTAAATTCAACTATGAAAGACAAGGTAAAAGCAACAGAAAATTGGGAACGCGTTCGCACATTAGAACCAAACGATCCGCAAGCAAAAGCTTTCTTTACTATTAAATAAAACTTTTTTTTACACAAATTGAAGGGTTCCCAGAAATGAGGAGCCCTTTTTTTATTACAGTTTGTTCAATTCAATTAACGGACTTACTATATTTGTAGACCAAACTAGAAAACATGTACGGAAAAATAAAAGAACATCTTTCATCAGAATTAACTGCTATTAAAGACGGTGGAATTTTCAAACGCGAACGCATTATCACTTCTCCACAGGGAGCTCGTGTGACAGTAAATTCAGGAAACGAGGTAGTTATAATGTGTGCAAACAATTACTTGGGTTTATCTTCCCATCCGGATGTAATTAAAGCTGCAAAAGACGCGCTCGATTCTCACGGATTTGGTATGTCGTCTGTACGGTTTATTTGTGGAACACAAGATATTCACAAAGAATTGGAAGCGAAAATTGCCAAGTTCTACGGTACCGAAGACACCATTCTTTACGCTGCAGCTTTTGATGCAAATGGCGGTGTTTTTGAACCCCTTTTTTCTGATGAAGACGCAATTATTTCCGACGAATTGAACCACGCTTCAATTATTGATGGAATTCGTTTGTGCAAAGCTGCGCGTTACCGATACAAACACAGCGACATGGCTGATTTAGAGGAGCAATTGAAAAAAGCACAAGCACAACGCTTTCGAGTTATCGTAACAGATGGTGTGTTTTCAATGGACGGAGATATTGCTAAAATGAACGAGATTTGCGACCTAGCCGACAAATACGATGCTTTAGTGATGACGGATGAATGTCACTCTGCAGGATTTATAGGAAAAACTGGACGAGGAGTTCCTGAATACCACAATGTAATGGATCGTGTCGATATTATTACAGGAACATTAGGGAAAGCTTTGGGTGGTGCAATGGGCGGATACACAACTGGAAAAAAAGAAATTATTGAAATTCTACGTCAACGCTCTCGTCCATACTTATTCTCGAATTCCTTAGCACCTTCAATTATTGGTGCGTCGAACAAAGTATTCGACATTCTAAGTTCCACAACTGAATTAAGAGACACACTAGAGAGTAACACAAAATATTTCAAGGACCGTATTATTGCAGCTGGTTTTGATATTAAAGCTGGAGATTCTCCGATCGTTCCAATTATGCTTTACGATGCTGCACTTTCTCAAAATTTTGCAGATAAATTGTTGCAAGAAGGTGTATACGCAGTTGGTTTCTTTTACCCAGTTGTAGCAAAAGGCCAGGCACGTATTCGTACACAAATTTCTGCTGGGCATTCAATATCGGATTTAGACAAGGCTATTGAAGCATTCATTAAAGTAGGTAAGGAATTAAAAGTAATTTAACCTTTCATATACAAAAAAAGAAAAAAATGATACAAGTGGG
>JANNWW010000098.1:0-6281 GCA_031409255.1 Crocinitomicaceae bacterium | reverse complement strand
CCCCTGTATAGTCAAAGTTGGATAAAAAATCTTTTTGATTGATTGCTTTTCCTGTAATTAAGTTTTGTTCAATGGATATTTGTCTACCATGTAATTCAAGATCTTGATTTTCAACTGCAAAGAAATTAATTTGCAATGAAGAAGGATAATAACATACACATGGGTCATATGCAACTTGAAAATCACATGAAAACCATTTATTGGCTGCATTAGGATGATAAGTTATCGAAGACATTGTTTTAATATTTGTATTTTGATCTAAAGTAACATCCTTTCCAGAATTTAGCCTAAACATACCATTTAGAACATTTTGACCGTTAATATTGCTTGCAAATTTCAATTCGATACGCATTGCATCAATACTTGCTTGGGTTGAAATGTATCCATTACCATAATTAGCAAATAATCGTATTATACCTTTAAATCTATTATACAACACAATGTAAGGTATATCAGCATAATCCGAATTAGGTAAAGGGTTTAAATTTGGAAAACTTCCTATGTTTAATAACAATAATTCCCATCCATTTTCATAGGACATTCTTTCTCCAGAATACAAATATGAATAATAAGAACCAGAAGCAACACTTTGAATGTTAATCATATTTTGATTATAGGTCATGTTTTGTAACTGATAAGTAGTTAAAAAACCTGAACCATTTAAAGCATTCCAATCGAAATGATTTAAAAATTCATCTCCATCTAAAGAAGTATTATACGGAATTGAATTATTTGTTGGATTTTGAAAATTAGTACTAACATTATGAGTACAATTTTCTGTTTGTGCATATAATGTACCTAAAGTACAAAATAATGCTATAAAAACGTGTATTTTTTTCATATATTTAAAGTTTTCGACCTCTATATTTCCAGTCTTTTAAATTTTGTATATAATTTCCATTTACATACCCACCCGTACTAAAGTCCAATCTACTTTTATTGAATTTATCGCAATATATAGTCCCGTCTATATAGTCACCTTGAGTAATTGACCCACCTTCACCATCTTCAACGAAAATTTGACGAAAATTTAAACTCATATCAGACGTTCCAATCACATTTATACAATTTGATCCTAGACCATCATAATTGTAAATATTTAAAAATTTATTTGATCCATTCAAATAAAAAATATCAATCGTTATTATTGTACTGTCAGATAACAAAGGAGATTTTACCTTATATTGACCTTCTAATCTAGAAATAGTATTATCGAAAAACACATTATTTTCAATAATCGTCAAATACTTAGTAATTGAGTCAAAGCCATCATCATTAGGAAAACAAATAGTATTTGGATTTTTCTTTACAACAAGAGTTATTGGCAATGTTTGACCAATTAAAGCATCAGAAAAAAATCTAGTAACAGTATTTGTATATAAAACTTCCGCGCCAATATACCAAGTATATTCAGCACCTTCTTCTTTTGCCGTAAAGCGAACATTTTTGTTAGCATAGATTGTATCTGTATCTGTATATCTAGCAAAATTTATATTGCTTTCTGTCATTTCTTCCATCAAAAAATCAGATGAAACCTCATGTGCACAATCACATCCTTGAGTCGGATTTGGCATTATATCTTGATCTTTGTGACAGCTTACTAAAAGAATCAATAAAGAAATAATTAGTGATATTTTTCTCATTTTAAGAATCGAGTTAGTTATTTTTTCTCCTCTAAAGACTTAAGTCTTTCTTCCAATTGGAAGATATATAAAGTTAATTCCTCTGTTTTCTCTAACAATAAGCGATTCATTTCACCTAAATCAACTTCACCGTCTTTACTTTCAATTTCTTTTGCAGAAGGAATATTAGGTAAATGAGAATTTACTTTTACATATGTTTTCAACTCATCAATTGGCATTAATTTATATTCAGGTTGGAAAACATAATCAGGAATATTTGTAACTGTAGTTGTATACTGTCTTGCATAAACTCTTCCCAATCCATCTACCTTAAACACTTTGTTTGTTGTACTTGCTACTCCAAAAACTTGAATTGCATCAACTTTTTCACTAACAGTTACTCTGAAACCAAATTTTGCTGGATTTTGAGTCAAAGAACGAATATGCATCCCGCTATTATTAATATCAGCCAAAACATTAAAACGACCAAATACTGGCATCGAACTAGAATTTGAATTAACGAAAATTGCACCATTTTGACCTGAAAAATTCATACCTATATTTGTAGTAGCAATATTTATATTTCCAGTTGTGGGAGTGTTTCCAGAAGTTGATAGCGTTACATTTCCACCTTCTTGATTAAACATTATCATGTTTTTCTCACTATATCGAAATAGAAAACCATCAGTTTCTAAATTCCCAACACTTGAATTCGTCATTCCAAAACGAGCTGTTTTACCATAATTGATAGCGATTTTTTCATTAGAATACAAATCTGCTTCCATTCCAAGCAATGCCAATCCTGATGGATATTCAGGTGTTGCTGTAGGATCAAATAAATAATCAAAAGTTCCGTGTAATTGTAAATTAAAATTTGGTAACGGTGCATTGTTGTTCGGTCCTCCTAAAGCACTAGCTCTAGTTCCAATACCAACATAACCCTGATTTGTTTGATGAGAAGTGTTATAAGTCCAGTTAGTGTTGTGTTGTCCGTAAGTTAAAATAGAAGTTAACGCAAAGATTGATATTAAGATTTTTTTCATAAATAATTCATTTTACTTGCACATGCCACCGCAAGTTATAGTGGATTAAAAAGTTAATTTTATTTCAAAGATAATTTTTTTTTTGACATTTTATAATTTTTTAACATGATATACACTACCAACTTATCAACAAAGTAGAATCACTTTTGCCAAGTGAAAAATAGTCAAGCTATATTAAACTTCGGTACTCATCTTCGAAAATTAAGAGAAGACAGGAAACTAAGTCAACAAAAACTGGCTGATATGGCTAATATTCATAAGTCTACTATTCAATCAATTGAAAATGCAAAATTCAATGTTACTTTAGATACAATTATATCAATTGCAAATGCTTTAGAAATGCCTTTAAGCGAATTTATTGATTTCAAATTATCATAAATCATTGTAACTTTTTACAAAGATATAAACACAAGAACGTAATCTATTTACGTTTGGTTGGAGATTAACCGAGAATAAAAATCTGTAGTAATTAGTTTAGGGTGTATCGTCATAAAACAACCAAACATCACCAAAACCAACCAAATTCATCCCAATCAATCCCGATTCATCCAGTTCTAAAATCGATTTAAGTAAATACCTAGATTTTTGTAAAAAGTAAAAGTTTAATAAAATATTGAGACAATGAGTTTGATTTTTTCATTAGAGTACGAAATTTAGAATAGGAAAAACACTTAGTAAAAGAAACAGAGAATTAAAACATTAATTACTTTATTTCTTAGAAGCATGGGAAAGAGTACTACTAAATTCAATTCTATTGATCCATATTAATTCTTTTGTAAATCTCAAGTAAAAGTTGAATTTATATTTAATCATAAAATAGTTTGATTTTAAACTATTTCAAAAGGAAAATACTCAGGATTATCCTCTGTTGCTTTTTTAAGATGTTTCCTGAAAAGTATAGCGTTTTCTATCAAGGACATTTTGTTGTAACTGAAAATGATACTTTTTTCTACCATTCTGTGTCCTGTTATTTTTGTTAAAATTGGAATAGGTATAAAATTAATCAAATTCGTTACAAAAGACCTTCTTCCAATATGTGAAGAAACTAACTCAAAAAACTTATTCGTCTGAAATTGTTTTTTTCCATTTGAATCTGTAAAAGAACAAGTAACATCATAATCCATCCCGCAATCTTTAATGATGTTTTTTGCATATTCGTTAAAGTTTTTCTGAGAGATTGGATAAGGTGGATTCATTCCGTTTAATTTGTACAGTTCTAATAATGGTTTTAGAATTGGAACAATAATTTCTGTATCTGTCTTATCTGTTAAAAACCTTGAATAATAAAACCTTTCTCCTTTTTCATTGTGTTCAAACTCAGGCTTTATTTTGTAAACGTCCGAAACTCTACATCCAGTAAAAATCAAAGTCATTAAAATGAGTTTTACATTTTTCATACTTTCAGTTTTAGGCTTATATTCAATAATACATTGGATTTGTTCGAAATTAAAATAAATGGATTCAGAAACAGAGATTTGAACTTTATCTTTGTTGGCTAATTCTAATGTAGCGTTGAAAACTTCAATCTTATATTTTCGTCTTATTTCATTCAAGACTGCATTAAAACTTTTCTGTGTACTCCATACAGAATTTATCCGTTTTACTCTATTTCTAATATCATTCATAAAGTCTAAATAGACAGTCACATTTATATCATTAGAATATAATTCTTTTCCAATTTTTGCCTCATAGACTTTTATTTTAGAAATAAAGTCTTTGTATGGAATTATACTTTTAGGTTTCAAACGAGTGGAAGTTAGAATTTCTTTTTCAATAAAATCAATAAGCCTTATTTTCTTAATAATTGCGTTTTTAACTTCTCCTTTGATTCTATGGTCAAGTTCGTTTTTAAAATTTTCATTAGTTAATATTTTTTCAAAAGTTAAATAGTTAAAAACATCATCAATTATTTTTGAAATCCGACTTAGTTCAAATTGTTTACTTTTTTCAATTGGAAGTTTAGTAACATTATCCCAAAGCGTTTTTTCCACTTTGACCCCGATATAATATCTTAATGGTTTATAGATCATTTTGTTTTTTAGAATATCAAATTCCTTTGTTCCAAAATTGATTGTTGCAATAATTGGAATTTCTCCATTATCATTATTCTTCAAAGAAAAATTTACACGTAGTTTCATTTTTTATTAAATTTAAAATCTGATTCAAGTATAACGCATAAAAAAAGATTTTATGGTGTCAAAAAGGTGCGGAATCTTGAGTTTTTGACTTAGATTTCATTGAATTTCATTAAGTGTCATTACACTTGAAAAACTCCGTAAACCTTTGATTTTAAAAGAATAAGTGAAACGCAATGAAATGGTAACAAACAACGGAATCTACCCTCTCGGGAAAAGTCTCTCCAGCTAATGTGAATAGCTCATCTACTAATTAAACTAAATCAAAAGCGGGAAAACCTATATGGAAATCCCGCTTTTCAGAATGTTTTACAGAACACTTGTGATACTAAATTATGATCTTATTTTTTAATGTTTGTTCCACAATTATCAGACGCTTCACTTAATACTTTGATTAGTAATCTATAATTATTCATTAACAATCCCGTTTTATATCCTTTTTCTTCATTTTTAACTTTTTCTATCAATTCAGGACATTCATCTAAATACAAATCAATGTTTTTACTCAATTTAGTGATATTATCTTCGTAAAAATATACGTTCTTTTTATTTATTTTTATATAGTTTTTGTAACTCCCTTGAATTCCACCACCAGCTATTTTAACTCCTATAACACCTGAAGCAATTTGAGCAAATTTATATTCTGTAAAAACAGAGTTAGATTGAAGTTCTCTTACTAATCTATGACCAGTTAGCGATCCAGTAGGATTAATAGTGACAAAGTTTGCTTTACCAGTAATTACTAATACTGAAATTGAATCTTTAGACTCAAAAATTCGTGCTTTCTCTTTTTTATCGGTGCTTTTACCAGTGTAATAATAAATAGTTCTATCACCAAAATCTGAAAAACTAATTTTACCTTTTAAAGTGTCATTTGTAATTAAAACTATGTAGCCATCTTGATAATCAAAAATAACTTCCTCTATTGGAATTGTAGGTGTTGCTGGAGCTTGTCCAAAAGTAGATAAACCGATAAACAGTACAAATGCACTTGCAAAGAATTTTTTCATGAAATATTTATAAAAATTAATGGTGCAAATCTACATTTTTATTAAAGAATATTAACGTTTATCCCCAAAAATAAATCCGTACATACGCCAAAAGCAGCATCAAAGACTTTGAAAAGCACCTGTACCGCCCTTGCGGTAAATACTTCTCCGATTCAAACGTTTTAAGTGAGTTCTTAGATTTAAGTTCATGCGTTCAATTCCATTGATTCCTCTGAACTTAGTTGAATGTATCGATTTTGGAATAATTTCTTTGTAGATGTTTAGTTTATCAGTTGTGATTTTCTTTGGATTTGAAAGTAAATGGAGTTCCTCATTTTACCGGAGTCAAAGTTAAGCTATAAAAAATAAAGCTTAATTTTAATTTTAAAAAAAATGACAAAAGAGAGAAAAAAATACGACAAAGAGTATAAACTCAAAGTGGTAGAAATCAGTATTCAAAGAGGAAATGTAAAACAAGTGGCAGAAGAATAC
>JANNWW010000097.1:0-2126 GCA_031409255.1 Crocinitomicaceae bacterium | reverse complement strand
TAATTCGTCAACTATGAAAAATATAATTCTTTCAGTTGCTGTTTTGGGAATTGTTCTTTTAGTGAATTCCTGTGTAAGTTCAGGTCTCAAAAATGAAGTAGAATTAAATCGTTTTAAAGAACTAAAAAAAGCTACTTGGTTAGTGGGGTTTTGGAAAAGCGAATCTAAAGAAGTTTTTATGAGTGAAATCTGGAAATTGGAAAACGATTCTACTTTCACAGCTGATGCACTTTATATTATGGGGAAAGACACGCTTTCGTCTGAAACAATTGTTTTGGAACAGCGCGGAAAAGAGTTGTTTTATATTCCAAAGATAAAAGGTCAGAATAACGATAAAACTGTTGAATTTAAGTTAACAAGTTCAACAAGTAAAAATTTGGTTTTTGAAAACAAAACGCATGATTTCCCTCAGAAAATTAGCTATACACAAATCACAAGTGATTCAATTACAGCCGAAGTTTCAGGCAAAGAAAACGGAAAAGCAAGTTCAATTTTCTTTTCATTTTCGAAACAAAAGTAACTTATCAATATCAATATGAACATTCGAATTAAGGGTTTTGATATGGCTCGTGCATATGCTATTTTCGGTATGTTTATAGTGAATTTTAATTTTTGTTTCGGATCTTTTGGTGATCAATCAGCAACAGGACAATTCTTGAATTTATTTATTGGAAATTCTACTGCGATTTTTATTATTTGTGCTGGAATGGGGGTTTCGTTAATGACTTCTAGTGCGTTAGATTCGAATAGAATTGAAAAGAAAAAATTCAAAACACTTATTTTTAAACGTTCATGGTTTCTTTTCGCTTTAGGTTTAGTTCTTTATCCGTGGTGGCCAGGAGATATTTTACACTTTTATGGAGCATATTTACATGTCGCTGCATTTTTGTTGTTCATTCCAAAGAAAATCTTTTTATGGATTGCTTTGTTGGTTATTTTTATTTTTCATTTGCTTTTATTCATCATACCGATTGAAACAAGTTGGAATTTTACCACCTACGAGTATTCAGATTTTTGGACACCAATTGGGTTTCTTAGAAATTCATTATATAACGGTTGGAACGCTGTTTTTCCATGGATGAGCTATTTTTTAATTGGAATGTATCTCGGACGTATCGATTGGCAAAATAGTCGAATTAAAAAACAAATTTTTATACTAGCTTTATGTGTTTTTATAAGTTTTGAAGGCATACGAAAAGTAGCAATGTATTGTGAATTTGAAAAGCCAATTTTAGATTACATCATGTATGATTATTTCCCACCTTATCTCCCGTTTGTTTTAATTTCAGCTTCATTTGGAGTAATGGTGATTGTCTTTTGTTGTTGGATAGGTGAACGATTCGCAGAAAAATGGCTCATAAAAAGTATTTCAAATATGGGTAAAATGACTTTAACTAATTATGTTCAACACCTCACAGTTGGGATGCTCATTTTACAAATGATTAGTGGTTTAAAATACACTGGATTTTTACAGCAAGAAAAAGTTGTTTCACCGCAGATTATTTTACTTTATTCTTGCGGATACTTTTTTTTAAGTTTTTTACTTTGCAACCTATGGTTGAAGTATTTTAAAACTGGTCCATTAGAAATGCTAATGCGAAAGATTTCAGAAAACTAGAAATAATTTCTGAATTCTACTTAAAAGCAGTGAAGAGATTCTAATAGTGATCCCGAAAGTTTAAAAATAAAACCTATTTCTTCAAATAGCTATTCAAAAAATCGAAATATTCACGATACCATAACACACCATTTTGTGGCTTTGTTATCCAATGTCCTTCGTCTGGAAAATATAAATATTTACTTGGAATTCCTTTCAATTGTAATGCTTGAAAAGCTTGCATCCCTTCAGATTCGGGTACGCGAAAATCTTTTCCATCATGAATAACTAGCATTGGCGTGTTCCAGTTCTGAATCAGTTTATGAGGAGAATTCTTTTCATAATAGTCTTTGTTTTCTGGAAGCCAATATGCTCCACCTTGATCCCAATTTGCAAAGAACAATTCTTCTGTTGTTCCATACCAACTTTCGAGGTTAAACAAACCATCGTGGGCGATAAAAGCCTTGAAACGTTTCTGGTGATTTCCGGCCAGCCAATACACGGCATATCCGCCGAAACTGGCGCCAAC
>JANNWW010000096.1:0-1733 GCA_031409255.1 Crocinitomicaceae bacterium | reverse complement strand
GAATGGTAATTAAATCGTTCGTGGGATTTGGATAAACACTTACAATTTCTTCGTTAACACTCTTAGATTCCTTTTCAATTCTATAATCCTTTTTACCTTCAATAACTTCGCCTTCTGTTGATGAAGATGCACTTTTATTATTTGATGTACACGCTGAATAACCAATGTATAAGTGCACATCAGAACCTGGTTTAAAATGTACGCCATTTGTCACATGTATTTGATCACCTGCTCTCAAACTAACTTTTGCATTTTCTTCCGTATTGTAATCACCAATAGGAGTGCTTGGTGTAACATTTTCACCAATTTGAATTAAATTCCTAGCTTGAAGTGTAACACGATATTCATAATCTAATCTTGCTTGACTACCTACATTTTGGTTTTGCAACCCTAAATACCAAGGCTCCAGTTCGTTGTAAATAAAACTGTTAGTGGCTTCTTTCTCGTCCTGATTTCCTCCTTCCATTACAATGTGAGGATCAATATGATCGTCACAATATATTGCATCAAATGGTGTTAGTTGATAATGATTATTAGGGTGACCTAGGTGAGGATAACCAAAGTAATTTGAATATTCATTATTACTTACATCTGAAAACGATGTGTACATAAATCCATTTGTTTGTAAATCTATCGTCAATGAACCATTACTTGGCCATAAGCTTTTATCAATTCCTAATGCTGTAACAACAGGTTTATGCGAAAATCGGTGCTTGTCAAAAAACACTCCAAAATAGGCAATCCGTGCAACAGACAATAAATTTCCAGTAGAGTTGAGGTAAGAACCAGAAGCTGCATCTATTTCTTGCATTTCAGTTACATCAATGTTGTGTTTAGTACCAAAATGAGCTGAACCTGACCCAAAACCAAAACTAAAAGAATTAATATTTCTTCTTCTAAAAATATTATATGTTTCAGGAGAATTCATGTATTTAGGAGAACCCCATCTTAATTTTTTTAAACCCAAATCATAATTGTAATAATAATCTCCTGCCTCTAAGTAATCATCTGGAACACTTTCACTATTTTTTCTTTTATAATCACCCAAAGAAATAGCAATATTTCGAGTATACTGTTGCATCGGAATATTAAATTTGTGGTTATCCCAAATGCTCAATGCATCATAATAACTTTGTCTTAAAGGATGATGTGTTGGTTGTATATCAACATCATACGTATGAGAAATAAATATTCCAGGATCTGTTGCTTGTGCGTGATACATCAATAACTCTTTTACAGTTTTTTGATTTATTGTAGATCTAATAAACATTTTTAGAAAAATGGGTAAGACTAAGAAATTTGAATTAATAAGTGATGGATGATAATCATCGCTATAAATGTGATATTGAACTGCTAAAGGTAGGTTAGCTCCGTAAAAATTTCCATCATGTGCAATAAATAATCGAGTATGATGGTTAGGATAAGTCGGGTCTTGAAAATGTAACTTCTCCATCTTTAATAATGTCAACCGTGCAATATCAGAACCCATTGATGAACCTTGAATGACATTTTCATAATTATCATTTTGTTTGTACTCTTCATTTAAATAAATCAAGAATTTTTCTAAAATTCCTGCCGATTCTTGCATTCCGTGTTGCTGTGGTTTCATGTGAATATTAAATTTCACTAAAATCACATCGTAATCATTTGCTCGAATATCATCCAATAAAAAATTATGTTTCTCTGTATAAATTTTCCAGGTCTTTTTGAAAGATTGGCCAATTATAGGAGGT
>JANNWW010000095.1:0-8808 GCA_031409255.1 Crocinitomicaceae bacterium | reverse complement strand
TTAGCTGAATTGAAGGCACTTGAAATATTTAGACCTAAAACATTTGCAGCGCAACTTGTAGTAAATAAAACAAACCAATAGGCAAGCCACATTCCATCTATTTCAAGAATTAAATTCCCTACAAATACATACAAAGCAGATTGAATGGCGGAAATAATAAACATGATTCCAATTTTCGACCACAAATAAGAACTACGAGATAAGTTCAAAAAACTTTCCCGTTTCAAGATTTTCTTATCCTTGATAATTTCTTCTGCCGCAACCGTTAAGCCAAGAAAAAGTGAAACAACTACTGATATAAATAAATATTGCGGAATGTTTTCGTTTCCGAAGAATGAATAACCATTGTCGCCGTTTGTTTCCGTATTAAAAAACTTCACAAAAAATGCCAGAATTGCAGCTAAAAGTGGTGCTTCTAACATGTTAATTAGCATGTATTGCTTATTGGCAAGTTTACTTAACACATCTCTTTTAAAGAAAACTTTGAATTGCTTCAGTTTATTGGCAATTCTTGAGGTTCCCATTATTGGCGTTTTCACATCAACTATACTGAACTCAGGTTTTTCAGCTAAATAGCGTTCATTCCATTCTTTCGAACTTACTTTTCTGAATTTGGTTTGATTTCCATATTCATCTACTACTTTTTGTTCAATTACATTGAAAATCATTTCAGGATTCACATTTCCGCAAATCGGACATTCGCGTTCACCCGCTTTTACATGGTGTACATGCGTTTTGAAATAAACAACAGCATCTGTTGGGTTGCCATCGAATATTGGATATCCGCCTTGATCCAACAAAAATAATTTGTCGAACATCTTGAAAATATCTGATGAAGGTTGGTGAATTACGGTGAAAACTAATTTTCCTTTTAGTGTAAGTTCCTTCAACATGTCCATAATGTTTTCAGAATCTCTGGAAGACAAACCAGAAGTAGGTTCATCTAGAAAAAGAATAGACGGTTCTCGAATAAGTTCAAGTGCAATATTTAATCGCTTTCTTTGTCCGCCCGAAATAGTTTTATCTAACGGACTTCCAACTCTTAAACTTGAGGCATCACTTAAACCAATATCTGACAATAATTCAATGCACTTCTTTTTGATTTCAAATTGTGATAAGTCATTGAAACACAACTTAGCGTTGTAGAAAAGGTTTTGAAAAACTGAAAGTTCTTCGATCAATAAATCGTCTTGTGAAACAAAACCAATAACTCCTTCCAGCTTAGATTTTTCTTTGTGAAGGTCAATTCCGTTAATTTTTATAGATCCTTCAGTAGGGTTCATGTTTCCATTCATGACATTCAAGAACGTGGATTTACCAGCTCCTGAACCGCCCATTACACCAATAAGTGTTCCTTCATTTTCGGCTACATTTATTTCATGTAAACCAATGTTTCCATTTTTAAATTTAAAAACTACTTTCTCTATAGAGAACAAAATTTTCTCTCTGCCTTTATTTTCTAAGAAACGAGAAATTACATCACTGTAATAAACAGATCCGCTTTTAGACGTTTTTATAATAGAACCTTGGTTAAAGATTTGGCTTGTTTTTGGTTGAACATTTAAGCCATTCAGATTGAGCTGATCTTCACCAAAATAGCGAAAGAAAATGGTGTTAACACTTTCCATTCGAATAAAACGACCAATTCCAATAAATCCTTTCGAAACAATTTGTTTGGCATTTGAAAGTTGAAGTTCATCTCCTGAAACGTAAAGAATTCCCTTGTTGTCTAATAATTTAGACTCATCAGACTCAACGAACGCTTTCAAGGATTTGTATTCTTCGTCTGAAATATTAAATGATTCGGCAACTGTTTGCACAAATTCAGACTCTTGTTCAGTTACTGCATTATTGGAATAAATAAATCCAAAGACACGCAACAAAACAATCATTTTTTGACGTTGTGTTAATTCTTCATTTATTTGAGAACAAATACGTAATACTTTAACTGAATTTACAGAAGTACGTTTCTTTGCACCGTCTCTTTTGTTCGTTCCACCATGATGTAGAGATAAGAATTCATCGAACAAATCAAGGTAGCGATGAATCATTTCACTGCTTAATTCAGTTCGTAAAAAAGCTTCAATAATGCCCCGACCTTTGGAGCTATTTACTTTTGAATCTTCCTCATTGTCGGTTTCGTTATCATCGACAACAGCAATGATAGCAAAAAGCTGCATCAATGCCCGAAGTATCCTTTCACTCATAGAAAATCAAGTTATAATGTAGGTTAATTTAGCGCTTAAAGCCAATCATCATGACAGCACAACCAGTAACTTTTTTGTCTAGATCTAACTCAGTTTCAATTACAACTGGTAGTGTTTTTGGAACTTTAAAATCCCAGTATTCAGCGTTTTTATAATCACGGTTAGTGAAAATAATGTTTCCTTGAAAATCTTTCACTGTGAAAACAACATAATTGTCGTCAGTTCCAGCTGTTGCTGCAATTCGGTAAACACTTCCTCCAAAAAAAGTTGTTTTAAATTCCGCTTTTTCACGATCTAGAAAAGCAGTATATACTTGTCCATCAGAAACAAAGTTGTTTTGCTTGCCTTTCAAAATCAATTCACATTCTTTTACCAACGACTCGCAGTCTTGTGCTTGGGTAGTTGAAATAGCGAAAATTGAAAATAACGTATAGATTGCTAATTTTTTCATAGGTGTATTTTTATATTATTGAACTGCGAATAGTAGAAATTTTTTGATGAATGAAATTCAATAAATTGTTATCCAAACGAATTTCAGTATTGTGTTGAAGAGTAGTCAATTTTTTCTTTGCATCTGTTTTAGGTTGTGCGTAATCATACACTATTTCAATCTGATTGAAGTAGCTTTGCAATGATTCCATTTGCTCCAATAACTCATCGTAACTGTTCTTTTTGTTGTAGTTTTTTAAAATTTCTACAATTGTATTTAAGGTTTCTTTTTGTTCACCAATGCGGTCAATCAATTTCTTGTCTGGCTTTGCTTTATTGATTTCACAAGCTAAATAAAGCGACTCAATCCATCCTCCAATTAAAATTAATGCGCTAATTTCTTTGCGGTTGTTTTGTTTTAAATAAGCATCAGATTTTTTAAAAGCATCTGCAACAATAACCATCATTGAATCTTTGTTCGTTGAATTTCTCTCGAAACGCGTTATAAAATTCTTATCGAAAGCACCTTCAAGACCTAATTTATTTGTCAATTTCTCTACTGTTGATAGGTATTTTAATGCTTCACTGTTTTTCTTGTAAACACTTAAATACCCTAAGTCTGTACCGTAAATTCCTAGATTAAGTGCACGTTGGTAATCTGTAGTGTAATTTTCAACACTTGTTAAATCATTCAAATAAGCAGAATTAAACGGGGCATTTACTTCTTCCATTAACAAAGCAGTTTGCATGGGTGAAGGAATACTGAATATTTTCCCTTCAAAGTCCATATTTAAGGCTGAGTTTGGATCTAAAACCTCTTTTTCAATTTCTGGTTTCACTGTTTCTCCGCTGCCGCAAGAATTTAATGCGAGTAGTAATGTAGCTGCAATTACTGTGTGTAGTACTGTTCTCATTTGGGTTATTTCACAATTAACAGGGTGAATATAGTAAGAAATAATATAACAGTGGTTGAATTGTTAAAAAATAATAAGATTGATTTTTTGTAATTTATTGATTTCAATATGTATAGCTGATTTATTTCACGTAAGTTGTTTAAAAGCTATTATTGAATTCAATCAGAAACAGTATTTTTGGAGAAAATTATCAGATGAATATTCGTCCAAGAAGAAATAGAAAAAATGCAGTGATTAGAGAAATGATTGAAGAAACTCAATTGGGTACTCAGCATTTAATTTATCCATTGTTTTTGAAGGATGGAACTAATATTCAAGAAGAAATTCAATCAATGCCCGAGAATTTCAGATGGAGTTTAGACAAATTGTTACCTGAATTCGAAAAATGGATGGAGCTCGGAATTCATACCTTCGATTTATTTCCTGCTGTTGACGATAGTTTGAAAGACCAGACAGCAACGTTCAGTTATGCTTCAGATAATTTTTATTTGAACTTTATCAGTGAAATCAAAAAGCGCTTTCCAGAAGCCGTTCTAATGTCGGATGTGGCTTTAGATCCGTATTCTTCTGACGGACATGACGGACTTGTAATTGACGGACAAATTGTGAACGACCAAACGCTGCCCATTTTAGCAAAAATGTCTGTTGCTCAAGCACAAGCCGGAATAGATATTATTGGTCCGTCAGACATGATGGATGGTAGAGTAGGCGTAATTCGTTCTGCCTTAGATGCACACAATTTTTCGGATGTTTCCATTATGTCCTACACCGCAAAATATGCCAGTGCTTTTTACGGACCGTTTCGAGATGCGCTAAATTCTGCTCCTAAATCTGGCGATAAGAAAACCTATCAAATGAATCCGGCAAACAAGCGCGAAGCACTAATTGAAGCTGAGTTAGACATTGCCGAAGGAGCAGATTTTTTAATGGTCAAACCCGCACTTTGTTACCTCGATATAATTCATTTGCTGAAAGAAAAATTTTCTACTCCAATAACTGCATACAATGTTTCAGGCGAATGTTCGATGGTTTATGCAGCAGCAAAGAATGGCTGGATAGATTACGACAGAGCTGTAATGGAAATGTTGTTGAGTATTCGAAGAGCAGGTGCCGACGGAATTTTGACGTATTTCGCGCCACATGCAGCTAAACTAATGAAAGGATAATCGCTAAATTTATCTTGTATTTTAAAACGCTATCTTACATTCAATTTCCATGCGTTCTTTTTTCCAAGGATGATAAAATTCAATGTATTCAGCGTGTAAACACAAACGTTCAGACTTTGTTCCATATAAATCATCGCCTACAATTGAAGCGTTTAAACCCAAATTGTGTGCTGCATGAACACGTAGTTGATGCGTGCGACCGGTTTTGGGGTAAAAATGAATCCAAGTTCGACCGTTTTCTACTCGTAAAACGCTGAATTCTGTGAACGCTTTTTTTCCGTGTTCGTAGCAAACCAATTGCCGCGGACGATCCTCTAAATCTACTCTCAAAGGCAAATTAATGGCACCCGATTCTTGCGTAATTTCGCCTTCTAGAATAGCAAAATAACGTTTGTTTACAGAATGCTTAATGAATTGCTTTTGAATGCGTTTGTAGGTTTCCAGGTCTTTTGCAATTAACAATATTCCGGAAGTTGACATGTCTAATCTATGAATAACCAGCGGACCCGTTGCCTCGGGTAAATACTTTTGCATGCGCGTATACACCGAATCCAAAATTGTTTTTCCTGGAACGCTTAAAAACTCTGCAGGTTTGTTAATTGCCAAAAGAAAATCATCTTCGTATAAGATTGGAAGAATGATGTTTTCGTCTGGTCCTTCAATTAAAGGATTTGATTCAATTTTAAGACCTTGCAACATGTGTCCTAAAATGGGCTCACATTTCCCTCTGCAGGCCGGATAATATTGTTCGTGAACACGAATTTCAGATTTAGGCGATTCTCCCCACCAAAATTCTGCCATGCAAAGCGGCTTCAAATTGTTTAAATAGGCATATTGCAAAAGTTTTGGAGCGCAACACTCGCCAGCTCCGGCAATAAGATTTGCATTCGGAATAGAATCGAAAATTTCATTTAAATCTTTGCTCTTTCCAGTAGAATCTAAAAAGGAATAGGAAGCAAATAATTGTTTTTGAATTGCGGCTGAAAGTTGCCTACGTTCTTCTTTTACTTCTTCAATTTGAACTTCAAGTAACTGTACTTTTTCCGAACTAACTACTAATTCGTTTTTGAAATCTTGTGTTGTTTTTTTAAGGAAATATTGCTCTGAAACACTTGTTTTACGTAAATCTTCTAAATCGGAATCACTTAATTTTAAGGTTTCCCGTTTAATGCTTCTACCAATTTTGTTTTGTTTTATTGTTGCTTTGATGGTTTGAAGCTGTGCGAGTTGTTCTTTGGTTTTTTGCTTTAATTGCAGTCGTAGTGAAGCCAAATCATCACTTTTTTCGAGTGCAACAATTTTAGCGGTTAGTTTTTCTACTTCTTTTTCTCCAGTTCGAAACAAACCATCTTCAGTAAGAATATCGAAAACAGGTGGAACAAAACCTAAATGGTGATTTGAATTGGCTAATTTTCCTGAAAATGCTCGCAAGAAACCAATTTCTCCGGCTAAATTTTGAACAACCAACACACCAAACATTTTTCCAATAAGCAATTCATCTGCATAAGCTCCAAGCCCGAAGTTGTGCTGAATTGCTGCTCTTTTCAACTCTTTTTTAAGTTGATTTGCCGCTTGAATTGTTAATTCATGTGGGGTATAATAAAATGGAAAAGTAAACTTTTCAGGAAGTTCAATTCCTTTGATATCGTTTTTAAATGCGTGAAAGTTGTTTTCCAATTTATTGTTGAATTCTTTAGTTGAATGCAAAGCTAGTTTTAATTATCAAATTGTTGTGAGCCATTTTGCTAATTCCCTAATTTGCCAAAGCATACTAATCTTTCATTCCTCTCAAAACTTTTCACTCAAATAAAAAAAACTACATTTGTATCTAAACTTTCAAAACATGAAAAACACGCCTTATTCTGTAGAAGAACGCTTCATTCGATACGCACAAATTGACACCACAGCCGACCCAAATTCCACCTCTTTTCCTTCCTCAATGAAACAAAAAGATTTGGCCGAAGTATTGGTGAAAGAGTTAAAAAACATAGGAATTAGTGATGCAGAAATGGACGTGTGGGGCTACGTTTATGCCACAATTCCGGCAACAAGTTCAAAAGAAAATATTCCTACAATTTGTTTTTGTTCCCACATGGATACCGCTCCAGATTGCTCAGGAACAAACGTGAAACCAATTGTTCACCGAAATTATCAAGGACAAGCAATTGTTTTACCCGAAGATCAAAATCAAGTAATTACCCTTCAAAACCATCCGTATTTAAAAGAAAAAATTGGCGACGATATTATTACCGCCTCAGGAACCACACTTCTTGGAGCCGACGATAAAGCAGGCGTGGCAATTATTATGAACCTAGCCGAACAGCTCGTCCGAAATCCGCAGATTCAACACGGTAAAATTCGTATTTTGTTTACTCCAGATGAAGAAATTGGACGTGGAGTAGAACATTTAGACATCAAAAAACTAAATGCAGATTACGGCTACACACTCGATAGCGGAGTTTTGGGTTCTGTTGAAGATGAATCTTTTTCAGCAAACGCAATGACATTCACCATTCAAGGTGTGAGCGCTCACCCAGGTTACGCAAAAGGAAAAATGGTGCACGCAATGAAAGTTGCTGCTCATTTTATTGACTCACTTCCTTTAAACGAATGGTGTCCAGAAGCAACCGAAAACCGAGAAGGATTTGTGCACCCAACTTCTATTTCAGGCGGACTAGAAGAAGCAACTATTTCCTTCATCATTCGCGACCATGAAACAGCTAAATTAGCTCAACACGAAGCGCGTTTATTGGCCTATCTGGAAACTACAATTAACCATTTTCCGGGCGCAAGTTTTAGTGCGAAAGTGAGCGAACAATACCGCAACATGAAGGAAATCATAAAAGACGTGCCCTTTGTAACAGATTATGCTATTCAAGCAATGAAAAACGCACACATTGAACCACTTCCAATGATAATTCGTGGTGGAACAGACGGTTCGCGCTTGTCTTTCATGGGTTTGCCGTGTCCGAATTTATTTACCGGAGAAATGGGAATTCATTCGCGCCAAGAATATGTGAGCGTTCAAGACATGCAAAAAGCAGTTGATATGCTCATTGAATTAGTACAAATTTGGGAAACTCATTCCGTTTAAAATGAAAGATCACTTTTTACTCGATCCGGAAATTACCTTCCTGAACTTCGGTTCGTTTGGTGCATGCCCGAAACCTATTTTTGAAAAGTATATTTCTTTTCAAAGAGAATTGGAAGCCAGTCCGGTGCAATTTATTTTAAAAACCGGTCCAAACTACTTGAATGAAAGTAGAAAGCAATTGGCACATTTTATTGATTGCTCAGACAAAGATCTGGTGTTTGTGCAAAATCCAAGTTATGCTGTGAACGCCATAGTTAAGAGTTTGAATTTGAACGAAAACCACGAAGTTCTTTCAACAGATTTGGAATATGGCGCCTGCGATCGCATCTGGAATTTCTATTCCAAGCAAAAAGGATTTACATACATTCGGCAACACATAAACTTGCCAATTCAATCGAAAGAACAATTTCTGGAAGATTTTTGGAAAGGGTTTTCTGATAAAACAAAAGTGGTGTTCATTAGTCAAATTACATCTGTTACCGGAATTATTTTACCCGTAAAAGAAATTGTTGACGAAGCAAAAAAACGTGGCTTAATTACTTTTGTAGACGGAGCGCACGTTGCGGGGCATATTCCGCTGTCAATTCGCAACTTAAATGCAGATTATTACACGGGTGCTTGCCACAAATGGATGATGACACCCAAAGGTTCATCCTTCATGTATGTGCGCGAAGAACTTCAAAACGAGCTCGACCCATTGATTGTGAGTTGGGGTTATGATGCCGAGTTTCCCTCCGATTCGCAATTTTTCGATTACCACCAATTCAACGGCACACGCGATTTTTCTGCCTATTTAACCATTCCGGAAAGTATTCGTTTCATGAACGAAAATAAATGGAATGAAAAAATTGATCACTGCAAAGATAGAACACGCTTCTGGCTGAATGACATTTGTTCTGCCTTGGGAAGTGTTCCAAATGCACCCATAACGAATCAATTTTACGGCATGCTGGGTTCAATTCCTATTCGCTGCCAAAATGCGCAAAGTTTGAAGAATC
>JANNWW010000094.1:0-14017 GCA_031409255.1 Crocinitomicaceae bacterium | reverse complement strand
TGCTTTTTCTAAACTTGTGATGCAAAAGAGAGCTTCGTTTAATTTGTTTTGTTCAAGATATACGCGCGCCATCCACATTTGCGCAATGTGAGAAGATTTATCATTCGTGAAAAATTTACGAGCATAGTCGAAGTTTTTGATCGAAACATCGTAATCTCTTCGCAAGTAATTTGCTTTTCCAATTGTAATCCAGTTTTCATCAATCCATTCATTGTGTTCTTCTCGTTTGGCAGAAGGATTTTCCATTGAGGGCATTGCATGGCGCGAAATAACCTTCGCACATTTAGAAATTGCAGTATCAATTGGCGTATACATGTTTTTTACTTCTTCTTCAGTTGGAAGCGGAGTAATTGGTAAAACCTCATAAAAATTCTCTTTCAAATTTTCACGGTAGGTTTTCATGCTTTGATTTAATAGGTCGTTTGCATTGAAATAACCGTTGTAGTGGGCAGTAGTTCCATGATAAGCTCTGCTTAAGGCCGTGTTTTTCTCGGTAGAACATGCAACAAGAATTCCTGCCAGAGAAACTAGAATGGCAATGAAATATGTCTTTTTATTTGTAATTCGGTTCACGAAGTATATAACTAGGAATGCGCAAATATATTGTTTTTCTAAAAATGTTTTCTTGTTTGGAAAATATTGTTTCGAATTCCGAGGGTAAATGCGGGTAAAATATTGTCACCTAACTCGCCCCAAGAGATGTTTACATTAACTTGTGCGTATAGTTCAAAGGTACTTTGCAGTAATTTCTTATCTATTCGTAAATTGTATTTGTAAACCGTGCCCAAATTAAGGGTTCGTTGTGTTAGTCCTTGTCCAATTGTGTTTCCATATTCTTTCACCCGAAACGCATAGTTTTGGTAAATATCACCACCCCAACTTTTTCCAGTTTCATCCATTCCTTTCAATACGAAGTTGGTATACAAAGACAAAGAACTATTTTTCTTAAAGAAATATTCACTCATGGCTAATAGTTCGATGAAATTACTTCCTAGCGGATGCGCCATTGGTCTGCCCAAGATTCCGGCATTCTGCGAAAAATCGATGTGTGCGTAAGTGTACGGTCGAACCAAATTTCCTTCCAAACGATAAACCAATTTGTTCTTATATCCTTTGAAACCCAATTGTACCGCATATTTATTCGCCCACCATTTGGAACGTGCCCGAATCTCAGATAAAACGAATTCATCTAAGGCCAACTGACCATAAATTGTTGCGTTTTTGAATTGATATGAAGTATTTAAGGCGAGAAGCACATTGTCTGCAGAGCCAATACTATATTCTTGCGGTCTAAAAAACACAATTGGGTTCAAGTATTCCACTTCAAAATTGCGTTTCAAGTTTCCGTCTTTTGAAGGGAATAAAACTTGTTCAAAAAGGGTAACATTTAATTTTTTAGAGATGTTGTAGCTCAAATAATGCAAAGCCGAAAATTTCAAAAAGCGCGTGTTTGGAAGTTGTTCGTTCATGAACTGGTAAAGTAAACCGTATTCAAAATGCCAAAACTTGGTGCGTAGCATGGCAAACGGATTCGGAGCAACTTGGTCGCTTTGAATAAGTGAGCGGTACCCTTCGCCAAAAAACTGATTATCTATTCCGAAACTGATGTGCAATTGTTTGTTGGCATTGAAACCAAATCGTGTTCGAAGGTCGTTGTACCAATAATACGAATTGTTGTTCAATGGTAAAACGAAGGAATGAATTTGATTGTCGTTTTCACGAGCGCTCCATCCACTTAAAAAACGGGTTTTGTTCATCCATTTATTCCAGTTTTTTGAAAATTGAAAACCGATTGAACTGCGGTAAGTGAAGGTTGAATCAAATTGGGCATAACTTTCTGTGGCAATCGCAAAAGGGAGCTTTGCTTTGAAATCAAAGTTTAAATCTAATTTAGGACTTCCTTGAATTGAAATTTGAATGATTGTATCATTTTCTTTAAAAATTGTATCAATGATTCTTTTGTAATGATTTTCTGGAACTACGACAGAATAAATAATTGGCGGTTGAATAGCCGTGTGGTAATTATATAAATCAGAATGGTTCCAATTAGAAATAGATCTAATGAAATACTGGCCAGTAGTGATTTTCGAAACGAGCAAAAGCGATGTCAAAAGTAAAAGCCTCATTAGAAATCGAAATAATGGTTGTTAATATTCGTCCGAATTCCTGCATTTAGCCATGTCACCACATCGTTTTTTGAACGCGTAATTGTTCGCAGTCTAAATCCACTAAAAACCTCAAAACCAAATGCTCTGTTTATGCGGTAACCAACTTCAATTAGACTAGTAAAAACACTCTGATTTGAGATAGAATTATCTAAAGTAAGTGGAAGCAAAGCACCGTAATTGCTGTTTTGTTTGAAGTAATAATTCAGGGTTCCTGAAATAAATACATTTTTAAACTCGTAATTGAAACGGAACAACAATTCGGAAACCTGATTTCCCATTGGGTGTGCTTGAAAAAGGTTTGCATTTGTGAAATGTATGCGTGGGTTCGAACTCGTGTATGCATTTACATCTGTGAAATTGTATTCGACTTGCACAAACGACAGGCAATTTTTGAATAAAAATAGACGTGTTCCAAGTTGTGCAACCGCGCTTTTTGTTTTCAATAGATTGGTTCCCAATTGACCGTATAAAAGCACTTTTCCCAAATTGTATTTCATATCGAAAGCTATGATTGAATTACTGCGCTGATTTGTTGCTTCTTCCAAAATGGAAAATCCGGGTAGGGGAGAAAAAAAAAAGGGCGGAATTGGTTTTCTTCGAAGTGAATCTTCACGCATCCAAGCACTACTTTCAACTAAGCCAATTTGTAATTCACGCGTAATTCTATAATAAACCGCATTCATCGAGAGCAATTTGTTTTCGTATAAAGCTTCAGCCGATGTTTGTTCGCCGCGGCGTAAGAGATTCAACCCGCGACTTTTAATCGAATAAAAGTTCCAGCGATTTGAAGGAGAATAATTCACTGAAAGGTTCATTGCATTCAACGAATTATCCGACCAAAGTAAAGAACGGTATCCGCTTCCAATAAAATGCTGGTTATTTCCCCAGGAAACATTCAGTTTTTTGAAAACCTGCCAGTGAATACTTCCAACAGCATAGGCATAATCGTAGCCATATTCTTTGAACGGTTTGGTTCGAGCTCCACCTGAGATAACGCTATTTTGTTGATTGACCGTTCCGCTTGAATAATTTGGATATAATTCTCCGCGTGCTTGTGCATGTTGACGCGCGTAAGAAGGAAGAATACTTTGATTCTCAAATACGGCAGTTGAAAAAAATAATTTTTTACCCAATTCTCCTTCAATTCTTGCTCCACGAGTATTTTGAAAGAGTTTATTTAAGCTGTCTTCCGAACTTCTTCCAAGAGAAATATCGAGAAGAGGTGTAATCCAAAGATTTCCCTCGTCTGTTTTTAATTCAATTAATTCGCGTTGAAAAAGAAAATATTCCACATTTGAATAGCGTTTTACCGTGTCTTTTACTTTTTCGTAGTAGGAACTTATATTTGTTGACAGCGGAAAAACAGCCGAAAACTCATTTGGGGAACTCAAAGACACGTCTCTAAAATAGCTTCCAATTGGAAGAATGCGGGTTCCATTTTGTGAATAATAGTACTTAGAAAAAAACAATAACAAGACCACTAAGACCAATTGTTTCTGTAGTAGCATGAAAAGACGATATTTTACGATTCTTTTGATAATTCACGAAGATAAGGAAGAAATGCTTTTGAACAAGCGATAAATTGTGGATTGTGCAAATCTGCTTTGTTGTATGTTAGTGGTTTTAAAGTTAGCGCATCAAAAACTCCTCCGCCAAGAGCTTCTAAAATTGCTTGTCCGGCGGCAATGTCCCATTCCATTGTTGGGCTAAAACGCGGATATAAATCGATTGTACCCAAAGCAAGATCGAAGAATTTTAGTGCACTTCCTTTTTTCGAATAACTAACTTCAAACAACTTTTCAACTTGAGAAATAAATTGGGCATCTTTTTCTGAAAAGTGAGATATACTTGCGGCAATTTTTAGGGGCGAATTAAGTGTTGATTCGTTTTTAATTTGAATCCATTTTTCAGGATAATCGATGTCTTCAAAGTTGATAATTGTTGGATTAAAATAGCTGCCTCCGAGCAAAATTTTCTTTTCAATTGGCGAAGCAATGAATCCGAAGATTGGTTTTTCGTTTTCGATTAAAGCTAAGCAGATGGCAAATTCGCCGGTTTTTTTGATAAATTCTTTTGTTCCGTCTAAGGGGTCGAGCAGCCAGCATTTATTCCACAAATTCCGAATACTATAATTTAGTTGAGTTGTTTCTTCAGAAATGGTTGGTATATTAAGTTGATTCAGGAATTTCAACAATATTTGATTCGATATTTTATCTGCTAGTGTTACTGGCGAACCATCCGATTTTAATTCTACAGTAGAATTTGTTAGATATATTAATTCAATTTCTTTTGAAGCTTCAATCAAAACGTTTAATAAATTTTTAACTTTTTGAATTTCCATTTTCAAACATACAAATAAACAGTTAAATCAGTTTTTTAATTATTTAATTTAAAATTAACACCAACACTAATTACGTTTAAAAGCTTGTAAAACAAAAGGTTATTATTTTAATGTATATTACTTACCATGGGTAATAAAATTAGCTGTTTAATTCCCTTTTTTTTTAAAAAACTTAACTATATTTGCAAACTTTTAAAAGTACCCTATAAATAATTTATTACTATACTCTGAAAAGATAATAATTTAGTATTATCTACAAATTCAGTATCACAATACATTTTTTTATACTTCTCAGTCTTTTCTGAAAATTTCACGAAATGACTTTGTTAAATAAATTTTAACATAACTACCGAAAATCAAAATTGAACTAAATAAAGTATTTTATGAAAAAAAAGTTACTGCTCTTAAAGTTCTTGTTCCTTTTGTTAATTTCAAGCTATAGTTTTGCTCAAAACTGTACTGTAAATGCAAATGTCGATCAGAATATTTGTGCAAATCAAACATTGAACCTTGTTGGGAATTCTGGGGGACTGATTACTACGGGCCCCATTTGGTCTAAAATTTCTGGACCATCTTGTATTATAACTTCTCCATCAAGTTTAACAACTACTGTTACTGGAATTACACCAGGAACGTATGTTTTTAGATTGCAAGCAACTTGTCAGGATGCAAGTTTGGTGAATGATAACGTGACAATTATTGTTCGACCAATAACAAAAGCATTAGCAAGTATTGATCAATCTTCTTGTCCTGCAACTTTATCTTTGGCAGGTAATGCGCCTGGAGTTAATGAGACTGGAGTTTGGACCGTTTTTGGCTCAAATGATGCGGGTGTTGTTATAAACACACCTACGTCACCTACATCAACAATCACTTTGCCAAATGGAAATGCAGGTTTATCAACCTTGAGATGGACTATCACAAATTCAAATGGTTGTATTTCCTTTGATCAAATGGTTGTGACTAATTTTGGCGGAGTTACTCCAGTCAATGCTGGTCCCGATCAAACTTTGAGTAATTGTTATACGGCTTTCCAATCAACTACCTTATCAGGAACATTTGGTGGAGCTGGTTTAGGTGGTCAAATTGGAACATGGACGCAAGTTACTGGACCAAATTATGCAACAATTGGCTCAACAACAAGTAATTTAACAAGTGTTGGAAATCTAATACAAGGTACTTATACATTCAGATGGTCAGTTTCAGGTCCATGTGGAAGTGGTACAGATGATGTAGTTATAAACGTTCCTGCAGGAACACAAGATGTAACTCAAGTTGTGGGAACTGATGTCGTTTTTTGTTCTGGTTTAGCAGCTACAACTGCAGTTTTAAGTGGTACTGTTCCAACTTTTTCTAATGAAACAGTAACATGGACTCAATTATCTGGTCCACCAGCTGTTATTGCTAATCCTAACTCTTCTGCAACTGTAGTTTCAGGTTTAGATGGATCAAGCTCTTATACTTTTTCTTATACATTAACAAATGGTGTTACTGGTTGTGCTAGCTCAGATGGTGGGGTTTCTATTTCATACTTTAGTACACCAACAGCAATGACTTTACCAGCGGATGAAATTAGATCTTGTAACGATACAACTTTTTCAATTCCTTTTGTAGCAGGTGGTGGAGCTAGTAATAGATTTGCGATTATCAGTGGACCTTTTACTCAAGGCTTTGTTGGTGTATCTGGAAATCCTCAAGATGTAACCTTACCACAAACTGGAACATATACTTTGCGTTTCGAAAATTATACTGATGGACTTGCTTGTGCATCTTCTTTCGATGATATTCAAATTAGTGTTTCGTTGAATCCATCAGCTTCAAATGCTGGGACAACACAAAATTTAGCGTGTAATGTTACATCAACGGCTTTAGCAGGAAATACTCCTTTAGTTGGAATTGGTGCTTGGTCACAAGTTAGTGGACCAAATACAGCAGTTATTGCTACTCCAAACACTCCAGCATCAGCTGTTTCAGGCTTGATTTCAGGTGTTTATGTTTTTAGATGGATTATTTCAACAGGTCCAGGTTGTACACCAAGAAGTGCAGATGTAACAATTCGTGTTCGTACTCCTTTACCTCCAACAAATGCAGGTCCGGATCAAAATATTTGTGCAGGATCTTCAACTGTTTTAGCTGCATCAGCAGCTCCTGCAAGTGCAACAGGAACTTGGACAGTTTTACCTGCTGGACCAGTAATAGCAAATGTTAATTCACCAACAACTTCTGTTAGTGGTTTAACTGCGAGTACAATTTATACTTTTACATGGACAGTAACAAACGTGTGTGGAAGCGTTAATGATGCTGTAGTTGTAACTGTTTCTGGAACAGCTGGACCAACAATCGCGAATGCTGGTCCAGATCAGTGTTTACCTGCAGGTTCGACTTCAGCAACAATGGCTGCAAATACTATTACAATTGGTACTGGTATATGGGCATTTGTTTCTGGTCCTGGTGGATCAACAGTAACAACTCCTTCTAGTCCAACGACCACAATAACTGGTTTAGTAAATGGAACATATATTTATACTTGGTCTAGTTCAGTTGTTGGTTGTCAAACAACCAGAGATTCTGTTAGATTTACCGTTAATCCGACAACTTCAACTTCAAATGCAGGACTAGATCAAACAATTTGTGGTACAACAGCTATTTTAGCAGGAAATACTCCAGCGATTGGAATAGGTACATGGACTCAAACCTTTGGTCCAGGTGGAGCTACAATTACTACTCCATCTTCACCAACTTCTGGAATTACTGGACTTTCTCCAGGATTTTACAGATTTAATTGGACGATTACAAATGGTGCTTGTGCATCAGTTTCCAGAGATACGTTAGTAATAACTGTTACTGCCCCACCAACAACTGCGAGTGCAGGTCCAGATCAAACGAATTGTAGTGTAACTTCCGCAACTTTGGCTGGAAATGCACCAATTTCCGGAATAGGCGTATGGTCTTTAGTTGGAACAGCTCCTAACTCACCAGTATTTACGAACCCGAATTTAAATAATACAACGGTTACTGGTTTAGTAACTGGAACATATACGTTTAGATGGTCAATTACTAGTGGTACAAATTGTCCAATTTCAACTGATGATGTTGTAATAAATGTATCAGCTCCAGCAAATGCTGGTTCTGATTTGACTGTATGTCAACAAAATGCAGTTCAATTAATTGGAACTGATGGATCTACTGGAACTTGGACTCAAATTGCAGGTCCAGCGTCAACTATTACGATTAACAGTGGTTATTCTGCTACAGCTACAATAACTCCAAATAACAATTATACTTTTAGATATACAACAAATTCAGTATTTGGTTGTCCTTCAACTAATGATGATATTTCAATCGTAAACTCTCAGTATGGAACAGTTCCAAATGCTGGTCCAGATCAAGATTTATGTTTAACATCTGGTTCTTCAATTACAATGGCAGGAAATGTTATTGCTGTTGGAACAGGAACTTGGACTTTGGCTTTTGGTCCAAATACTCCAACCATCACAACTCCTAATTCTCCAACTTCAACAGTTACTGGTTTAATTCAAGGTTTATATATCTTTAATTGGAACAGTGCTAATGGAAACTGTTCTGCATTTGCTGATGTTGTTCGTATTAATGTATACAATGCGCCAACTGTTGCAGCTGCAGGTTCAGATCAATTAAATGCTTGTCAAACTGGTTTTGCTTTAGCTGCTAATCAACCAGTTGATGGGATTGGTGCTTGGTCACAAATTTCAGGACCAACTGTTGCTGTTTTTGATTTCCCAAGTCAACCAACATCAACTGTTTCAAATTTAGGGGTAGGTACTTATGTCTTTAGATGGACAATTACTAACGGTCCAACTTGTTTACCTAGTACAGATAATGTAAGTATTACTTTTCCAGCAGCAACTCCTACCACTCCAAATGCGGGTGTTGATCAAGGTATATGTAATGTAAATACAACTAATTTAACTGGAAATACAATTACTGTTGGAACAGGCACATGGACACTAGTTACAGGTCCAAATGTTCCAACATTTACAGCAAATAACCCAACAACTTCTTTGAATGGTTTAATTGCAGGTACATATAGAATGTTATGGACATCATCAAACGGAGGTTGTACTTTCCAAGATACTGTTACAATAGTAAATAGCGGTTTACCTACAACAGCGAATGCAGGACCAGATGATTTTTATTGTCCTTTGGAAACTGCAATTGTTCTTTCAGGTAACACTCCTACAGTAGGTACAGGAATTTGGACTCAAATTTCAGGGCCAACAACGACTTTATTTATAGATGAAACACTTCCAAATACAGCTATTGCTGGGACAGATTTTGGAACGTATGTTTATCAATGGTCTATTACTAATGGATTCTGTCCAGCTTCAAATGATAATGTTCAAATTTCTTTCCCAACTAACTGTGCTCCAGTTATTGTTGATGAAAACATTACAACTCCAGAGGATACCCCAATTAGTGGAACTGTTCCTGGTTCAGGGATATTAAACAATGGAGATTCAGATTCAGAAGGTGATTTACTTTCTGTAACAAGTGTTTTAGATGCACCAAGTAATGGGGTGTTTATTTTTGACGCAGCTGGAAACTATACGTATACTCCTAATTTAAATTTCAATGGTTTGGATACTGTTGTAGTTAATGTATGCGATAACGGTTCACCAGTTTTATGTTCACCTGATACGATCTTTATAACAGTTACTCCTGTAAATGACCCTCCTGTTGCTATTGTAAATACAACTTCAACAGGTGAAGGTATTCCAGTGGTTATTCCAAATATTGATGGAAATGATACAGATTTAGAAACTTTTGCAAATGATGCAACTATTGATTTGAATTTAGGTTCTGCAGGTCAACAATTAACTGGTACTTCGACTAATGGTTCATGGGCTGTTGATACTGCAACTGGAAATGTTACGTATACTCCAAACCCAGGTTTCAGTGGTCTAGATTCATTAATCTATTCAATTTGTGATAATGGTTCTCCTCTTCCAACTTTGTGTGATACTGCATACTTAATTGTTTCAGTATTTGCTGATACTGATGGTGATGGAATTGCTGATATTAATGATTTAGATGATGACAATGATGGATTAACAGATACTGAAGAAGTATGTGGTCCTGGCGCTACTACTTTTGCTTGTATAGGTGGTATTGATCCTGCTCAAGATAATGATGGTGATGGTATTCCAAATTCAAATGATTCAGACTTTTGTATTTTATATGCGAATGGTGCATGTACAAATTTAGATACTGATGGTGATGGAATTCCTGATAATTTAGATTTAGATTCAGATAATGATGGAATTTTAGATCTTTATGAGTCAATTACCGATCCTGCAATTTTAAATACTTTGGATCCAAATGGTGATGGAGTTGTTGACGGACCTTATGGGACTAATGGATTAGCTGATATAGCGGAAACTTCACCAGGTAGTGGGATTCCAACTGTTGTTTTAGAAGATACTGATGGAGATGGCGTTCCAAACTCTGTTGATTTAGATTCAGATAACGACGGTGTATTCGATGTTACAGAAGCAGGAACGGGTGCGATTGACGCGAACAACGACGGAATCGTAGACGGAACAGATACAGACGGAGATGGAATCATCAATACTCCATTAACAGATACGAATGCTACATTTGGTGGAAATCAAGGAACTTTAGTTGATACAGATGGAGATGGTGTAGTTAATATGCTTGATTTAGATGCTGATAACGATGGAATCTTTGATGTTACAGAAAGTGGAACAGGAGCTTCAGATTCAAATAACGACGGAATCGTAGACGGAACAGATACAGACGGAGATGGAATCATTAATGATTCTTCAATAGATGTTGCTGGATTCGGAGGAGATGCAGATTTACCAAATGATGCTGAAAACGATTCAATTCCAAATTATTTAGATATTGATTCTGACAATGATGGTATTACAGATTTACTTGAAAGTGGTTCTGGTGCCCCTGATACGAATAATGATGGTATGGTAGATGGTGCTGACACAGATGGTGACGGTATCGTAAACGACCCAACTATTGATGTTGCAGGATTCGGTGGAGACAATGAAGATCCAGTTAATACGGATAATAACGGAAATCCAAATTATATTGATATTGATTCTGATGATGATGGTATTCCAGATAACTTAGAGGGTCAACCAACTGGAAATTATACTTCACCTTCTGGAGTTGATGCGGATGGAAACGGTCGTGACGATGCTTACGATACAAATCCAATCAAACCAGAAGATACAGATGGAGATAATACGCCTGATTACACAGATTTAGATTCAGATGGCGACGGGATTCCAGATACATTAGAAGCTTGGGACTACAATCACGATGGAGTTGCAGATGAAACATTCTCAGGTTCAGATGAAGATGGAGACGGATTGGATGATGGATTCGAGAACGGAACAACTGGTGATGGTTGGGATGTGAACGATGCTGAAGACAATGGAAACACAGATACGAATAATACAGATGGTGAAGACCAAGTTGATTACCGGGACTTAGATTCAGATAACGATGGTGTTATTGATGAAGATGAGTACAACGAAACATTAGCTGGTGGAGGTGACGATTGTGACGGTGATGAGATTCCAAATTGGTATGATATCGATGTATGTGATCCATGGATTCCTGAAGGATTCTCTCCTGATGGCGATGGTATCAATGACTTCTTTGTTATTCCAAATATTGCGTACTTCCCGAATAATGAAATCATCATCTTTAATCGATGGGGGAATGTTGTTTACCAAACTAAAAATTACCAAAATGATTGGGTTGGTACAACAAACGTAAACTTAACAGTCGGAGGTGAAGAGTTGCCAACAGGAACATACTATTATGTATTTACTGCTCAGAATGATGAGTACGAAGGAATATTAAACACAGTTAAAAAAGGATACGTTTATATCCAACGATAAAAATTAATAAGTTCCTCGGTTGAAAAATGCCGAGGAGCTATTAAAATTTTTAAAATATGAAAAAGAGCATAATTTTAGCAGCTTTCTTATCGTTCGTTTGTTCGGTAACTGCACAACAAGATCCACATTTCACTCAGTATTTTGATAATACTTTGTTTATTAATCCTGCCTATGCAGGAAGTAAGGGTGTGATGAATGTAACTGGAATCCACCGTGAACAATGGGTTGGATTTGACGGTCGTCCTCAATCTACAACCTTGAGTATTCATTCACCATTGACTTACGAATCAGTAGGTTTAGGTTTAACAATGGTGAACGATAAAGTTGGACCAATGAATCAATCGATGTTCTACGGAGATTTTTCTTATACAGCTAAATTCAAAGACAAGAAGAAAAAATTGAGCTTTGGTTTGAAAGCAGGTTTGAATATTATCAATATTGGTACATCTTCTTTAGTTACAGTTGAATCTGGCGACCCTAAGTTTTTATCGAATACAACAAATGCGATCAATCCAAATTTTGGAGCAGGAATTTTGTATCATACGCCAAAATTTTTCATTGGAGCAAGTGTTCCAAAGTTTATCGAGAAAGCATATGGTGGAGCTTCAAGTACGAACTTAGAAAGAAGACACATTTTTGGGATTATTGGGGGTGTAATTCCAATGAATGCTACCTGGAAATTGCGCCCAACTGCTCAATTGAAAATGACGCAAAATGCACCAATTTCTCTTGATGCGAGTGTTGCTGCTATTTATAGAGAAAAACTTTATTTAGGTGCAATGTACCGTTTAGATGCTGCATTCGGAGCATTTCTTCAATACCAATTTACACCTCAATTTAAGGCTGGTATTGCAACAGATTTCGGAACACAAGCAATTCGCAATTACAACTACGGAACATATGAATTGATGATCTCATACGATTTTGTGTTCAAAAAAGTGGGTATTCGTTCACCTCGTTATTTCTAATCAATCAGTAATCGATAAAATGAAAAATTTAGTATTATTCATCGCATTATTCGCAGCAACTTCCACTTTTGGACAGGCTGGAAAAATGAAAAAAGCAGATAATTATTACAATCATCTGGCTTACGCCTTGGCTTTGCCACTCTATGAAGAATTGATTGGAAGCGAAGTAGATTCGCCAAAGCTAAAAAGTAAATTAGCATACTGCTATTATCAAAATAGTCGTTCAGTTGAAGCTGAAAAAACGTATCGTGATGTAGTTAATACTGCCGACGCAACGGAAGACGATTATTTCTATTTCGCACAATCCTTGAAGCAAAACAACAAGTATGCGGAATCTGATCAATGGATGGAGAAAGTGAAAATGAAAAAAGCTACTGATATCCGTTCAGATAAGTATATTGCTAACAAAAATTACTTAAAAGACATTGAAGCTCAAGGAATCAAATTTGAAATTCAACACTTAAAAGTAAATACTTCTGAAGCAGATTTCGGAGGTTATCCAACCCACGATGCTAAAAGTGTTTACTTCGTTTCTGCAAGAAAGAAAAAAGCCTTGATTCACAGAGATTGGACATGGAACAACCGACGTTTTTTGGATTTGTACAAAGCAACTCCAGAAAGCAAAGAATTGACCAACCCTTCAATCATGAAGAAGAAAGTGAATTCTAAGTTTCATGAAGGTCCAGTTGCATTTACTCCTGATGGGAAAACAGTTTTCTTTACACGCAACAATATCTCAAAAGGAAAAATGCGAAAAGACCAAAAAGGAATTCAAAACCTAAAAATGTATGTTGCACCTGTTGATGTAAATGGAACTTGGGGATCTGAAAAAGAAATCGCTTTCAATTCAAAAGATTATTCTGTTGGTCATCCATCAATTGCGAAAGATGGTAAAACATTGTATTTCGCTTCTGATATGCCCGGAACTTTAGGTGGTGCTGATATTTGGAAATGCCCAATTAATCCAGACGGTTCATTAGGAAAAGCTGAAAATTTAGGGAAATCAATTAATACAGAAGGGCAAGAAATGTTCCCTTGGATTTCTCCTGATGGAAACTTATTCTTCTCCTCAAATGGTCAAATTGGTTTAGGTGGTTTAGATGTTTTCGTTTGCTTAAATGATGGAAAAAGTGGAGTGGGTAACCCAATTAATGTGGGAATGCCTGTTAACTCATCTGCTGATGATTTCTCTTTATCTGTTAATCCTGATGGAATGACTGGTTATTTTTCCTCAAACCGTGTAGGTGGAAGTGGAGACGATGATATTTATTGGTTCAAACAAATCAAACCTTTCAAAAAACAACTGATTTTAGAAGGTATTGCAATGGAAAAGGGTTCGAAAGCAATCTTACCAGGTGCTGAAATTACTTTAGTTGCTCCCGATGGAACTAAAACAACTGTTCAAGCAGACGCAAACGGTAAATATTCTTTCCCAATTGAAGAAAACTTGAAATACACCCTTGAAGCTAAAAAAGATGATTATTTCGACAATTCTACGAAATTGAGTACAGAGAATTTAGACCCATCTTTAACAATCGTTAAGAAAGATATTGATTTAGATAAAGATCCAGGTTTAGCTTTGTACGCTTTAGTTACAGATTCAAAAACAAATCTTCC
>JANNWW010000093.1:0-2504 GCA_031409255.1 Crocinitomicaceae bacterium | reverse complement strand
TTTTGTGTTAAAAATTGAGGGTCTTTCGCTTCTTCTGGCGAAACTTGAAATTGTAGTATTTTTTCCATTTATCCTTCAAAGATAAGCGAAATCCAAACAGCACGGTTATGTAATTGATCAATAGGTTTTGAAACGTTCGTTCCGTCCTGAATGAAAACATTATTGACTCCAAATGAATATTTCACTTCTAAACCAAACTTGAAATATACTGCAAACCATTCTAATCCGGCTCCCACCTGACCTTGCCAGTCGCTTGCTTTGACTTTAATGAAGGGTTCAATAAAACTTTGTGAAGCATTTTCTTGTGACTGTAAATCATACGAATATTGAACTCCTCCAAGGGCGTAAGCAGTAAAATTATTCAATCGCAGGGTTCGAAATTGCAACATAATAGGAAAATCTAGATTGGTTGAATTTACACGTTCTTCAGCAAATTTATCTGTTTTAGCGCTCGGATCGGGATTTACAAAGGCGTAATCTAAAACTTTTTCTTGAAAAGATAGCGTTGGAATAAAACGCAAGCGCAAAACGGGGGTTCCGAGTTTTAAACTTGTTATAATTCCAACCTGACCACCCGGAGTTTTAGTTGAAACTAAAGACTTGAGTTTATACTTTTCGTAAGCGTCAACAACTGGTGTTGTTTTAAAATTAGAGGAATTGAAACCCAACATGAAACCAAAGTGCAACCATTTCTCATCGAACTTACGGTAATTCTTTGTCTTTTCTTTTTGAGAAAAACCAACACTAGAAACTAGAATAAACAGAGAAAAGATGTAAAATTTCATGTTTCAAGAACGATTGAAAGCGTAAGTTATTTTATTCCGGAATAAATTGTTGCAATTCCGCCCGAAACCAATTTTGCTTCCACATTTTTGTAACCCAAACGGGAAAGTATATCTTCGAATTGTTTTCCTTCAGGAAAAGCGGCTACCGATTCTGGTAAATAAGCATAAGCGCTGCTATCTTTCGAAATTCTTTTTCCAAAAAATGGAATAATGTATTTCGAATGAAAACCATAATATTGTTTTATAGGAAATTTCTTCGGTTTCGAAAACTCTAATATGATTACTTTTCCACCTGTGCGAACTACACGAAGCATTTCAGACAAACCTTTTTCTAAGTTTTCGTAGTTTCGAACCCCAAAACCAACTGTTAGAGCATCAAAATAATTGTCGTCGAAAGGCAAATCTTCCGAATCGCCTAGGCGCATAGAGATGATTTTATCGAAACCACGTTTCTTCATTTTTTCCCGACCAACATCAAGCATTCCTTCAGAAATATCCATTCCTACAACTTCCTTCGGATTTAGTTTTAAACTTTCGATCGCAAAATCTCCTGTTCCTGTTGCTAAATCTAAAATGCGTTTGGGTTGAATTTCGTGTAGCATTTTTACTGCTTTTCTTCGCCATATTTTATCTATACCAAGTGATAAAAAATGATTCAAAAAGTCGTAACGTTTCGAAATATTATTGAACATTTGGGCAACTTCTTCTTTTTTAGATTTGTCGTCCGAGTTATAAGGTTTTACAGTTGTTCCCACGTCTATTTAAATTAATTCCATTCTTTGTCTTCGCATTCTTCAATGAGCTGATCTAGATCTATGCTCACCACCCCGCTTTTCTCACAAACCAAACCGCCGGCCAAGTTGGAGAGCTCTGCAATAGATTCAATAGACAAACCAGCTGCTAAAGCTAATGTTGCAACCGAAATTACGGTATCTCCTGCCCCACTGACATCTGAAATATTTCGAACATGCGCTGGTCTGTGCGAATTATTTTCTCCTTCTTTTATAAAAACACCATTCTCAGAAAGCGTTACAAAACTGATTTTATTTTGCAATCTTTCCTCTAAAATCTGAACTGCTTTGTCGAAATTTTCTCGATTCTCGAAAGAACAATCTATTCCAACTCCCTCCTTCAACTCTTTTAAGTTGGGTTTGAATAATGTAACACCTTTATAGGCAAAAAAGTTCTCTTTTTTTGGATCTACTGTTGTTGGAATTTGTTTTTCGTTTGCAAATTGAATCAGTTCGGTAATTACTTTCCAACTCAAAACACCTTTATTGTAATCTTCAAAGATGATTGCATCAATTTGTTCAGCAGAAATTACTTCTTTCACAAGTTTGATAAACGTTTCTTCTTCTTTTTCAGATAAATAAAACGTGTCTTCTTGATCTATCCGAAGCAGTTGTTGATTGTTTCCGATTACTCTAGTTTTCACTGTTGTAACGCGATCATCTGAAAGAAAAACACCTGAAGTTTTCATGGCTTCATTTTCAAGAATAGAAACAAATTGTTTTCCTTTTTTATCGTTTCCAACTACAGAGCACAAAAGTGTTTCCGCGCCTAAACTTTTCAAATTCAAGGCCACATTTGCAGCTCCACCTAATCGTTGCTCTTCTTTTTCTAAGGAAACTCGGGTGCGCGCTCGCTTCACTCCAAAATCGATCCGTTCGATGTGCCGACGAATGGACGAAAGAGATTTGTCTTTCCACTCAGTACAGT
>JANNWW010000092.1:0-24220 GCA_031409255.1 Crocinitomicaceae bacterium | reverse complement strand
AAAAAGGCTTTGTAATTACAAAGCCTTTTTTATTGAATTGATTTTCAGATAAGTACCGCCCACCCCGTGAGGAACGATACGGGGGTGTACCGTACCTTACCTCGCATTACGTCCCGAACGTTCGGGACTATTCTTCGTCTTCATCCCGAATTTCGGGATTCTTTAATTGAAATTTGATAGATTTTGCTGCGCCCAATTCTTTCACAACTAAAATATTAATTTACAAAGCTGTTTAAATAAGCACCTGCCTTGAACCTTGGTTTTTACTACCTCGTTTTACGCTTTTTAAAAAGCTACACTCGTCTTCACAAACTGCGTTCGCTCTTCTTTAATTTGTATCGCTTCTCCAGTTCTCGGATTTCTACCTGTGCGAGCAGCTACATTTAAAACATCAAACGTTCCAAAACCTACAAGCGTGATTTTATCACCACTTTTTAATGTTTCTGAAACCGTATCTGTGAAAGCATCTAAAAACGCTTTAGCTTCTACTTGTGTTTGATTTATCTTGTCGGCTAATGCCTTTACTAATTCGCTTTTGTTCATTTTCTTTTATTTATGTTTGATACAATAGTTTGATTAATTATCTGTAAATCTATTGAATAATAGAAATAAAGAATCTAAATATCCCTTTGAAAAAAAATGTGAAGGAAAAAACACTGTATTATCAAAAGATTTACATTCTACGATTTCGCCATCTAAAAAATATTTTATTTGGAATACAGATTGTGGAGATTCAAAATATAAACACATAGTTCTTCCTAATTCGTCAGAGCCAATACATTCATTTTCTGAATTCCCATCAACATCACAACTAAACAAATACCCCTTATAGCCAATCGCGCTTGACTTAACGGTTGATTTCATTTGTGATATTTCCTTCAATTGAACGTTAGGAAATGGGTTAATAAAGACTACTAATAAGCTATCATTGAGTTTAAACGTATCAGGTATAGAATTCCAATATCCTAAACTTGTTGTTGAAAGTGTAAAGCCTACGTTTTTCTGAAAGTCAGAGTCTGAATAAAACTCAATAGAATTTGTGGATTTTTTAATATGCAAATTTGGATAATTCTTTTTTAACTCATCACGAGGTAATATTAATTGTGAAAAAATCAATATTGAAAAAAAAGAAAATATAAATGTCAAAATAAGTTTCATGGGGCCTTAAAGCTAAAATTAAATTTAGTATTTCTATCAGAGGCATTATCGGATTCATCCAAACCTGTTGCATTGGTTTCCCCAACACCTCTTTTTGTTACTTGGTCTTGTATTGCTACATATTGATCGGGAGATAGTAATTGTTGAGCTCTCACCATAAATGCATCATAAGCTTCATTAGCGCGATTTTCAGAAAGAGTTTGGTTATATTGAGTTGTACCTAATTTCGATGTGTTTCCAACAAGTTCTAAATTTAATTCTGGATTGTTTACTAGTCCAGTAATTGCTTTATCAACCTCTGCTTGGTTATTGCTAAAAGTAATAGCTTTATCAGTGTCATAATTTACAGAAAATGCATCATATTCTTGATCCCAATAAGCTTTTACCCAAAGATGAACATCTGGCACATCTGCTACTGTTGAAAAGTTTGCATATTTTGCATTTTGTGTTTTCGATTGACGATGAGTTCTAACAATTCCTTTTTGAGAACTAGGCAGATATTCTCCCTTTATTTCTTTATTTGCCCAAGCTATATTTTGCCAAGTCTTTTGAGCCCACCTACCTGTAGGCATGTCAAAATCAAATTCTAATGAATGTTCATGAAAATTAGCTTCAATTTTTGAAGGTCCACCATTGTAGCTATATACAACTTGTTGATTTGCAGAAAAATTAACATATGCACAAGTAGTTTTTATTGAAACACTACCATTAGTAGATGTATAATTTTTATTAACCTCAAATTTTTCAAGACCCTCAAGTTCTTTAGAATCAATCACTCTATTTTCAGAAAAAGAATAAGGACTATTCCAAACAAATCTTTCAGAAAGAGGGTCAATTACAAAGAACCTTCCTAATCTCGGGTCATGCATTCTAAAAGTGTAATTCACAGAGTTCCCTTCTCCTTTTAATTCATTATCAGATTCCTGATTTTGAAAAGAGAAGCGATATTTATCAGCTAAACCAGTCTTTTTGAGTGTTCTTCCCTTTAACTGGACTCCAAAGCCGCTATAATCGGTGCTTTGTTGAACATCTGCCATGTAATAGTCAACTACGCCCGCGTTGTAGTGAGGAATCACCTTATCGCTTATCACACTCAAAACATTGCCTAAGTGATTACTCAAAGAATATGATTTTTTTCCTATTTCGTGCGTCCAGTTTGTTTGGCTGTAAGGTGTTGAGCCTGCCGAACCTAATAAATTTACTTCTCTGTTGTTGACTCCAACACGGTCAGAGCCATAAATGAATCGCTCGGTTTGTTTGTAGTTTACAGATTGAGCAATTGCATTAACAGAACGCTCGTAAACACTTAAAACATTGCCCTGAGCGTCGAGGACATAATACGTACTCATCTCTAAGATAAAGTTCGTTACTGGATTTGTATTTGCTGTGTTTGTTGTGCCCACTGCCTGTCCCGTTCTCCTTGCGGGATGTTTTGCTATTCGATGCCCCATTTCCTCCGCGAATTTTGCTTGTGAGCAAAACCGCTCCTCCTTCGACTGTATGCACAGTCTCTCTTAGTCAAATCTAATACTTTTTTTTGATTTAACGTGCTTTCGAAAACGGTGTTTTCTGCGTAGTGTAAAAATCAAAAAGCTCCTCCAACTTGCGTTGAAGAAGCTTTCATCAGAGTGACCTTTGGTCGAAAAATCTAACTTTTATAAGGATTTGGAGGGAGTTTTGGAATGCAAAGATACCGTCAAAAATACTGCAAACGGAAAAAAACAATAAAAGTACCGTTTTATATGTAATTGCTTGATTCTTTAATTTCCCAAGAAAACTAATTGATATTGCTCCTCGATGATTCTGATTTCATCCACTGTTAATGCGTTGAATTCATTACTTATTGCTCGTTTAGTAAGTCTTCCATTTCCTTGTTCTAAAAATCCAACTAAAAGGGAGATCATATTGTCTGGCATCTCATATTTATGATCTAAGTAACTTTTGAATTCGTCAAACTTCATTAAATATTCGACTTCTTTAGGGATAACATTAACCAAAGTGTCATTAACACAATAAAATAGAAATTCAGCCTGTGCTGTTGCATCAAAATAGCGGTAATAGTCTATGGTATCATTTAAAATTTCGACATTATTATTCTCTGATGGTTTCCAATCAATAAAATTCAAAATTGGATGTGAATAGGATTCTAATGTTTTTGCATAGTCCTTAATATGTTTTAGGATAGAAGCTGAAACTGGAAAAATGATTCCTTGTTCGGTATAACCTGTTTGCGATAAAATATGGTGAATTATATAGCGATGTAAACGTCCGTTTCCATCTATAAAAGGGTGAATAAAAACAAATCCAAATGCAATTTTAGCGGCCACTAATACGGGGTCCATTCTCGATTGCGTTAGCACTTTTTGTGTTTGTATCCATCCTGCCATTAATGTGTCAAGATCTTCAAACTTTGCAGAAATGTGATCCGGAATTGGTTCTTGTGTTGCACGATCCCTATCTCCAATAAATCCTTGCTGCTGCCTTATTCCCATTTTGATAAATCGGTCATTTTCTATTACCAATTGTTGCAAGCTATTCAATTCAGCAATTGTCAGTTCGTTTTTACCCGCCTGACCAATTGCTTTCCCCCAGCGGGCCGCACGATTATTTCTTGGATTTTCTCCCTCAATTGAAAATGATGCTTTTGAATCTTTTAAAAGGAGAAATGATGAAGCACGCTGTAGTACATCCTTATGAACTCTATTTAAGTAGTTACTTTTTTCCTCACGGATATTTGATTCAATAAACATCTCAAGCTTTTCTGTTTTACGAATTAGAGGGCAAAAGTCCTTATTACCAGGAAGATTATTAAATATTTTATGCCGAGGCGAACTTACGCCATCAATTCCATATTGTAATTTTTCATCAACAACAGAGACGAGATTCCCAGTTTTTAGATCTGGTAAGTTCAATTTAGTTTCCATTAGCCACTCATACAAGAACCAAATTCTGCGACTAAACTGTCCTTGTATTTCCTGTTGAATCATTTCTTCTAGCTCTGTTTTTTTGAGCAACTCAAATAATTTTTTAAATATGAGTAGATCAACTCCCTCATACTTTAGTGCGAAAGTGATTTGCTTGTAGAGGTTTTCCTCCGGAAGGTATCTTGAAGGGAATACTTTCCATTCTTTATTCTCAAATTGTCTTTTCTTTGTGCTTATAAAAGTTAATTTCACAGGTATGGGAACAGCTAATTTATATGCTTCTATAATTGCACCATATCCGATAATAACACCATCTTCTGGAACAGTTCTGCCGTGAAAAACACTTAATTGCAAGGAAAAACGCTTAATATTCATACTAATAGGTGAAATTTAATTAAGTGCAAGGTAGGTGAAATTTATGTAATCAGGGTGAAATTCACTTAAAATAATATAATTTAAGTGAAAAACACTTAATCACAGCGTTAAAGTTCTAACTTTTCGTTTTTTCTCTAAACTCAGTAAAATAAAGGGGGAACGCCTAAAATTCCTTCATGTTCTCCGCTTGGGGTTTAACCATAAAAAAAAAGCCCCAAACCTATATGGAATGGGGCTTTTAGCTTGTTTTGTGACCCCGAAAGGATTCGAACCTTTGGCCTTCGCCTTAGAAGGGCGTTGCTCTATCCAGCTGAGCTACGGGGCCTTGAAAAAAAAATAAAATAAAAAAGGGGATGATTGCTCATCCCCTTTTTAACGTCGGGGTGGCCAGATTCGAACTGACGACCTCCTGGTCCCAAACCAGGCGCGATACCGGGCTACGCTACACCCCGAACTTAGTATCTATTCCGTATTCTTTTTATTTCAATTTGTTGCGCTTAGCGTTCTAAGCGGGTGCAAAGATAGTTGTTTTTTCAAATTTCACAAGTTTTTGTAGAATTAAAAAATACCTTTTTTTTATGCGGTGGGAGCGAGATTCGAACTCGCGGTACAGTTACCCGTACGACAGTTTAGCAAACTGTTGGTTTAAGCCTCTCACCCATCCCACCTTTTTTTATTCAAAGAACCGGGCGCAAAAATAAACAATTCTGCATATCTAGCGCAATAATTATGTCGTTTTTTTTTAGTTTTTTGATTTGTGAAATTTTATATCCTGAAATTCAGTTGTCTAGAACTAATTAAATTAGCTGAGTTAGATTCTATATTCAACTCAATATTAAATCGCGTAACTCATCGCGTTGCTTTTTAAGATGATCAAACACAGAACGCTTTGTTTTAACAAAGGTTGTGAATCTTCCCTTCGCAAATAAATGCTTCGCATATTCCATATAAAAATGCGCAAATAAACCCGAAAAAGGTAAGCTCACAAAATAGATTAGCAAAAACAACCAGTTCACATCAAAACAAGAATTAACCGTTATTAAATACGCAGCATAAAAAAGTGGATACAAAAATAAACCAATCAAAATGGCTAATGGTGCATGGTATTCTACTTCCTTCGTAAGCTTAGGTAAAATAAATCCAATGAAACGATAGGGGAGAATATGGTGCAAAAATCCGTAAATGAAAATCGGAACGGTTACCAATAAAAAGAAAAACGATTGAATAGATTGACGAATGAACATGGATCTTTTAAATGAACGATCTAAAAAGTCTTCCCGAACAGAATTGGAAGCTAAATCTGCTTTCAGATTAGTAATTCGCGTCTGAATTTCAGCCAATCTCCAAGGTTGAGTTAGAGTTAGCTCATCTAGCTTGTTACCAATTTTACGCATCAAAGTCATTGAAGAACTTGCTTTTTCATCTTTGTTTGAATAGCGCGTGTCGAATAAATTGGTTAATTCTTCTACCATTTTTTCGCGGTGAGAATCGTCGAGATTAACGAAAACACGCGACAAACCAAGTCGAAATTGTTCCGTAACTACTTTTGCAGTTTCAATAGAATTAAGTTCATAGTCTGTCCAATATTTATTCAATTCAATTGGCAGGCCAACATCAATTAAAACGCGCCCACGATACGAATCACCGTCTAAATAATTCAAGCCAACTGGAACAACCTTTAACGGAATCTTACCTTTTGTTCTGCGTTCCACTTCAAGTCCAATTCGTGCGGTACCGGTTTTTAGTTCGCGCAGCTGGCGTTCCAAATAACTTGTTCCTTCAGGGAAAACAACCAATAAACCACCATTTTCTAATAAATTGTAGCAAGCTTCAAAGGAATCTTTGTTATTCACACCGCTAACAGCTCCGTCTGCTTTCCTGTTCACTGGAATCATTCCGAGAGAGCCCAATAATTTGCGTTTCAATGGGGAAGAGAAAAAGGTAGCTTTCGCCATGAAAAAAACACGTCTTTTATTGATATAGCCCATTAACCAAGCGTCCATTAAGGTGTTTGGATGATTTGCAATAATTATACATGGTCCGTTGTCAACTAAGTTGTGTTGATTTTTGATTTTAACTTCCTTATAAAACAAACGAATTCCTACTGAAATTGTAAAGCGAAGAAATGTGTAAAGCATCTTTAAATCGTTGATAATTTAGTTGCGTTCATTTAAATTGTTTCCTTTTGATAAGTATATTGAACCCGCACCTGTTGAAATTTATCATATTTTGTTCCAGCAGTGAAAGTTAATTTTTTTGACGCGTTAATTGCATACATTTGGAAAGGCGTACTTTTAACACTCGTTCCGACCGAAATAACTTTTACCCCTGTTACTTTTCCATCCCAATTTATTGCTAATTCAACTATAACTTTGCCTTCAGTTTTACCCTTAATAACAAAATTTGGGTTTAGAGTTGTGCAAACGCGACCTGCGTCTACGGCATTTCCCGACAAAACTTGAGAATTAAAACTTTCAATATTTAGAAAGAAAAAAAGGACTAGTAGTATTTTCATATCGGAAAATTACGAAATTTCTGCCCAGTTTGGCTTGTCGTTCAATCTATTTATCAACGTTTTTTTAAACCATTTGTGTTCCGGTTTCTCTAAGCGCGGATCTTCCTTCAACAAATCGCGGGCTATATCTCTCGCCATTGCTACTAATTGTCCGTCTTTCACCAAATCGGCAATCTTCAATTCTATATTTCCGCTTTGCTGAGTTCCCATTATATCTCCAGGTCCACGCAATTCAAGATCAACCTCTGCTATTTCGAAGCCATCGTTGGTTCGAACCATTGTTGCAATTCGTTTTTTTGAATCGTTCGAGAGTTTTTCGCCCGTCATTAGTATGCAATACGATTGTTCTGCTCCACGTCCAACCCTTCCCCGAAGCTGATGTAATTGAGACAATCCAAAGCGTTCTGAACTTTCAATTACCATAACCGATGCGTTTGGAATATTTACGCCTACTTCAATTACAGTTGTTGCAACCATTATTTGTGTTTCATTTCTCACGAAACGCTGCATTTCGTATTCTTTTGCTTCAGCTGTCATGCGCCCATTAACAATACTTACGGCATATTCGGGAAGTGGAAAACTTTTCGATATTGCATCAAAACCGTCAAGTAAATTGGCATAATCTAAGGTTTCAGATTCTTCAATGAGTGGATAAACGATATAAACTTGTCTGCCTAGTGCAATTTCTTTTTTCAAGAATCCGAATAGTTTTAGGCGGTCTTTTTCTGTAAAATGACTTGTTGTGATGGGTTTTCGACCAGGTGGAAGTTCATCTATTACAGAAACATCTAAATCTCCGTAAAATGTCATGGCGAGCGTGCGCGGAATTGGCGTGGCTGTCATTACAAGTATATGAGGTGGAACCGTGTTTTTTCGCCACAATCGCGATCTCTGTGCAACTCCAAAGCGGTGTTGTTCATCAATTACAACAATTCCTAAGTTTTTAAATTGAACAATATCTTCAAGAAGTGCGTGTGTTCCAATTAGAATGTGAATTTCGCCTGTTAACAAATCGGCATGAATTTTTCTTCTTTCTTTCGTTTTTGTTGAACCGGTCAGAATTTCTACTCGAATAGCCGTTTTTTCTAACAATTCGGATAGGCCAATGTAATGTTGACGCGCCAATATTTCTGTTGGAGCCATGAGTGCGCCTTGCAAGTCTGATCCAATTCCCATTAGAAGCGTGAGCAACGCAACTACTGTTTTTCCGCTTCCAACATCTCCTTGAAGCAAACGATTCATTTGTCCGCCCGAGCCCAAGTCTTTTCGAATTTCTTTTAGCACTTTTTTCTGCGCTTCAGTTAATTTGAAAGGCAAATAGTTGGTATAGAAATTTAAGAAAGGTTGGCCTACTTCTGGAAGTAAATGACCAGCTGTTTTATTCATCGAAATTGCTCTTCTGAGTAATAATTCGAGTTGAAGAACAATTAATTCCTCTAATTTGAACCGAAAACGTGCTCTGCTAGCTAGTTCAACTTGATTGGGTTGATGTATGGAAACGAGCGCAGATTTTTTATCGAGGAATTGATAATTATGGATTAGGTTTGTAGGAAGATTCTCTTCAATTAACTGGGTTTTCAGTTGATCAATGCACGAATAAATAATTTTTTGAATTCCACGAGAATGCAAACCTGCGGCAGTTAATTTTTCTGTAGAAGAATAAACTGCTTGCCATCCTAAATTTTCATCTACTTCGTTTAGTGGGGTAATTTCTGGGTGTGGAATTGTTATTTTGGCGCCAAATCTTTTTGGTTTTCCAAATACTTGATACATCTGATTTCGATCAGAGAGTTTCGGAAGGAGGTATTGGTATCCTTGAAACCAAACGAGGTCAATTATTCCGGTTTCGTCTTCAAATTGAATGGTTAAACGACTCGTTTTGCCCATTTTTTGTTCTTGAATGTTTCGAATTTTTCCTTTTAATTGAATTAAATTTTCGGAATGTATTGCTTCAGAAATTGGGTGGTAATGTCTGCGATCTATATACCGAAAAGGAAAATGATGGAGTAAATCTTCGAAAGTTGCAAGGCCTAATTCGGAACGAAGAAGTTTGGCTCTTTGCGGACCAACACCTTTTACAAATTCAATAGCTGTTTCAAGAAATTCAGACACAAGACAAAGATAAGCAGTGAGATTAAATTCAAGAAACAATTTAAAAAAAGTTCTAAAAAAAAAGTAGGCTCCAAACGGGTGTTCGAAGCCTACTCACTAATCAACCTAACCTAACCACTTAAATCAGTGTAAAGATATGACTTGAAATAATTGAAATGCAATTTTCTTAAAGGTATTCTTCATTTTTTCGCCCTATAATTGATTTAGTATAGTTGAATGGCTTACTTTCTTCGACGATTACAAAAAAAATCGACCCTGCAAAAATGACTAAATAATGTAATTTGTTAAAATTCTAAAGTGAATGGTTGAATTTAGTATTTAATTTACGTAAATTTAAAATTAGATATTGTTCTATTTCTTGAATTTTTCTAAGCCTTTTTCAAGCCAGTTTTGGAAAACTTTTGGTTCTGAATGGTTTTGATAATCTGCAGATCCAATAGGAACATCTTCACCTTCTGGAGTTTTTATTACATAATAGGGTTGTGAAGAAGTTTTATAATCTTCAATTTGCATGGCCGACCATTTATTTCCGATTGTTTCCAATGAGAAATCTCGCCCGTTTAATTTAATTGTTTTTTGCTCTTTTGCAGGAAGCGAAGTTCGTTCGTCTACATACAAAGAAACAATTACAAAATCATTTTTCAAGTGTTCAATTACTCCTGGTTCTCCCCAAACTGATTGTTCCATTTTACGGCAATTCACACATCCCCAGCCAGTGAAGTCAACAAATAGTGGTTTGTTAACTGTTTTTGCATAAGCTAAAGCTTTGTCGTAATCGTTAAAGGCCATTAAACCTTTTGGACCTTCATGCATTCCGTCAATATGTAAGGTGTTTGATGATGAATTATTTCCGCCACCACCAATACCTTTTGGTGATTCAGCGTAAAAATCTGGTGGAAGAAATGCGTTCACTAATTTGAGTGGCGCTCCCCATAAACCAGGAATTAAATAAAAAGTAAATGCAATTGTTAAAGTTGCCATCATTGTTCTACCAACAGATAATTTTTCGATAGCACTGTCGTGTGGTAAACGAACTTTGCCTAATAAATATAAGCCAAGAGTTCCGAATACCGCAATCCAAATAGAAATAAATACTTCGCGTTCCAACAAATGCCATTGCATTGTAGTATCTGCAGTTGATAAGAATTTAAATGCGAAAGCAATTTCTAAGAAACCAAGGAAAACTTTCACTACGTTCAACCATCCACCAGAACTTGGCATTGAGTTTAACCAAGATGGGAAAAGAGCAAATAACATAAAAGGAAGCGCTAGCGCTAAGCCAAATGCAAACATGCCAACCATTAAAGCTGAACTTCCTCCGTAAGCTGAAAGTCCGCCAAGTAAACCTCCTAAAATTGGACCAGTACATGAGAATGATGCCAAAGACAAGACAAGTGCCATGAAAAAGATTCCAACAACTCCACCTTTGTCTGCTTTAGCATCAGCAGAGTTAACCCATTTAGCTGGTAGTTGAATTTCAAAAGCTCCTAAAAATGACAATCCAAAAACAAAAAGCATTAAAAAGAAGAAAATATTAAAATAAACATTCGTTGAGAGTTCATTTAATAAGGTTTCTGCACCAGTGATTACAACAATTCCTCCTAACAATACGTGAATCAAAACAATTGACCCACCATATAAAAACGAATTTCGAATTCCTAATGCGCGCGTTTTACTTTGTTTCGTGAAGTAACTAACAGTCATAGGAATCATTGGAAATACACATGGCATTATTAACGCTAAGAATCCGCTAAAAAAAGCTCCAATAAATACTAACCATAAAGATTTAGGACTTTCTTTTTTCTTTTTAGGTTCTATTTTAGTTGTATTCTTTTGGTTATTTTCCTTTTTCTGGATATTTGTAATTGCAGCAGAACTTTTTAACGTGTCTAAACTTGTTTCAACAATTTCGCAACCTTCTATAGTACAAACTGCTTTCCCTTGAAATGGAGCTAAACAATGGGTTTCATCGCAGGGTTGAAATTCATAATTGATTTTAATTTTTATGGGTTTCGAAGAAAGTGTTTTAAATTTTTGCTTGAATTGTAACTTTCCTTCGTGGTAGGCAATGTCTTCGTCGGCTTCGTCGTCGTGTTTTGTAATTGGTTTAGGTTCAGTGAATTTGCCAATAAGTTGAATGTCTTTGTTTTTTTCAACAGAAATAGAAGTGGGCAAACCAAATGAACCTTTTGGTAGTGTAATTGCTGAAAAATGCCAATGAGTTTCACATTGCACATCAGCAATAATAGTTCCTTCGCAACCTTTTTGTTCAACTCTAAATTTCCATTTTACTTTTTCGTCGGCATATTCAATTTGCGCGTTCGCTTTTAATGACAACATTCCTAAAAGGAATACGAAAAGTGTTTTCAAACTGTTTGATTTCATTTTTAATTTCATTGGGTAATGTTTCAGTTATTGATTTATTTTATTTCGATAGTAAACGGAACGTCGCTAGGAGGTAGGCACATACTTTCATTGCAAACCATAAATGTGAGCGATCCAGAGATTTTACCTTTTGTGCCTTTTTTTAATTTTTGAACGAAAACAACGGTGTGTTTAAAAAAATCGAGGTTGGCTTCAAAATTAGGATCGTATTCTTGAATTGGTTTTGGTTCAATTACTTTTCCAGATAACTTTTTAGCTTCTTCTTCAGAGAAAGTAAATGAAGTTGGAACCGGGCCAATATCGTTTTTAATAAATTGGGAATACATGTGCCAACCATCTGAAATTTCTGCAGAAAGTTCAATTTGATTGAGTTTTTTGTTGTAGGAAAATGTCCATTTCACTTTCTCTTGTGCATACGAAACGCCACAAGATGAGATGAATAGAAATAAAAATAACAGATTTCTCATAAATTTGATTCATTTTGACTAATCAAATCTACGAAAGCAAAACTGTTTTTAGCGTTAAGAATAGCAAATACTCTTGGACTGCTAAAATTTCAGTTCCACAATATGGTTAATCGGAATCCACATTCCACCTTTTAAACAAATGAATTTCTGACCCTTTGCCCAAACGGTTGTGTTAACACGTTTTAAACCTTCATCGTCTTGAAAAATTATACCAACTTTTGTACGATATCCATTGCCCAAACGTGTAGCTTCCTCTAATTTATTATGGATATTTTCTTGCTGCTCCACTTCAAGGGGATGCTTAAAACTCAAGTCTTTGATCGTTTCTTTTTCGATTAAAATTGGTTCCATAAAAATTTTCTTATTTGGTTTGAAAACTCAATGTATAAACATTTTTTTGAATTCGCAAATAATTTTTATTTTTTTATTTTTCGCCATTCAATTTGAAGTAGTTTTTCTGATTTTTTTGAATCGTGTTTGTTAGAAATTGCCAGATTTGGAATCCACAATACTTCGTTTTCTAATTCAATAATGGGATAAAATTTCCGCCATTGAAGCGGTACTCCAGCATCTTTCAGTAATTTAAAAACAGCAGATTTCCCTGATTTTTTAGTCAAGAACATTCCTTCATGCGCTAAAGAAATGGAACAATTCTTCCAATTCTCTTCAGATATAATAAAGAATTCGTTCGAATATTCAGATGGTAGCTTTTCAATTATAGTACTCTTGAATTCCCATAATTTTTCAAACGGATTTTCTAAACACCACGAAAAGCCAGTTTTCGTTCTAAAAAGCGAACTTTTATTTATTTGCTTACTCAAGCTTGCCAATTCTAAGTCGTTCAAACGCACTAAAATTGAGTTCTCCCATTTCAAGATTCGTGCAACAGCATATTTTTCTGTTTCATTCAGTTTTCGCCAATTTTCCCAGCTAATTTCATTCAATTGTTGAGATTGTTCAATAAATGGCTTAAGTTGAAGCGTTATGTTACTTTTATTTTGCTGCAACACTTTTTGAAAAAACAAGACTGACTGTTCTAAATTGGGATTTTTTTCTACTAATTCAGGAAGGAGTTTGTTTCGAAATAAATTGCGCAAATAATCGGTGTTCAAGTTTGAAGAATCTGTTCGGAAGTCTTGTTTTTTGGTTTTCAAAAACTGAACAATTGTTTGTTTTGAAATAGTTATAAATGGCCGAATAATTTGATTTTGATTTATTTCCATTCCAGCAAGTCCCCACATTCCTGCACCTCGAATGAGTTGTAAAAAAAACGTTTCCACTTGGTCGTTTGAATGATGACCCAAAACAACGACATGATTTTCAGATTTAGAAATCCATTTATTAAATAACTCTCTTCTAAAATTTCGGGCTTCATTTTGCAGATTTTTTCCTTTTCCTTTCAGTTTTTCCTTTGGACAAAAAACCACTTCAATTTCAAGACCGTGAAGTTCAGCTAAGCGCCGCACAAATTTTTCATCAGCTTGGCTTTCGTTTCCGCGAAGCTGGTAATTTACGTGTAAAACAGATGGTTTAGCACCAATTTCAAGTAAAGAAATAAGTAAAGCGGTAGAATCTGCACCTCCACTGCAGGCAAGCTGTATTTTCTTATCTGTCCAATTAATAGAGTTTAGCGCAGAAATTACAGCGGACATTGGCCAAACAAATTAATAATTTTACTCACCTTTGTTTTGCATTCTTCGTATTCTTTTTCAGCGTCTGAATGAATTGTTATCGCACCACCTACAGAACAACTTACTTCGTTGGTGTTTTTATTAAAAACAAGCGTTCGAATAATCACATTTAAATCAAAATCTCCTTTTGAGTCTATGTATCCGAAGCTTCCAGCGTATGCTTCGCGACTAAAACTTTCTGTTTTTTCAGCTAAATTCATTGCTGCAATTTTCGGCGCACCTGTCATAGAACCCATAGGAAATGTTGCCTTCAGAATTTCTGAAAATGTAGTTTTAGGTTTCAATTCGCACGAAATAGTAGAAATTAACTGATGCACAGTAGGATAGGAATATAAACCGCACAATTCATCTACTTTTACGGATGATTTTTTTGCAATTTTTGACAAATCATTTCGAACTAAATCTACAATCATTACATTTTCGCTTTGTTCCTTTGGATCATTCTGTAACTGTGTTTTTAGTTCAGTGTCTTCTTGTTCTTCTTTTCCTCTTCGTATAGTTCCTTTGATAGGTTCAGAAATTAGTTTATCACCATTTTTTTTAAGAAATCTTTCCGGACTAGATGAACACATCGCAAAGTTTTCATTTTCAAAGTAAAACGAAAATGGAGTTGGGTTTTTCGCATATAATTGAGCATAGATGGAAGGAATATTTGTTTTTGAGTCAAAATTCGCAGCTAATTTCTGGCAGTAATTTATTTCATAACTATTTCCATATTGAATTTGATCCTTCAGAAAATTCACTTGTTTGATATAATTATCTTTCGTCGATTCTGTCTTCCAATCGAAGGAAATTGCTTCCGTTTCTAAATGTAATTTTTGTTTTTCTATGAATTGTTCTTTTGTTAGTCCAATAAGTTGAAGTTCGCCATTCTTTTTAAGTAAAGCAAAGTGTTCAGGCACCCAAATTAGAATGAGCGGAAGTTTATTAACACGAAGTTTATTTACAGGAAGAATTTGTTTTCCCAACTCATACGAAACAAAGACAAACTTTTCTTCAGATTTATTGGTTTCTAGAAATACTTCTAATTCCATCCAATCTATAGATTCGTACACTTCAAAAACGGCACTATTTCCCCAGCCGTATCGAGTTGAACCATCGTCGTTGTGAAGAAGTGTTGCAGACATGAATCAAAAATAATTTTTTCTATACAAAATGAAACTCGTCGGCATTTTCTTCAATCTCTTGCAAGGTTTCTAAAATTTCAGTCAAATCGAAGGAAGTAACTAGTTTCATTCGAATGTCTTTGAAATGTGCAATTCCTTTGAAATAATTGGTGTAATGGCGTTTCATTTCAGCAATCCCCAATCCTTCACCTTTCCATTCAACCGACATTTTCAGGTGGTCTCTTGCTGCTTCCACTCGGTCTATAATTGTTGGTGGAGACAAATGTTCGCCGGTTGCGAAGAAGTGTTTTACCTCTCTAAAGATCCAAGGATAACCAATAGCTGCGCGACCAATCATAATTCCGTCTACGCCATATTTGTGTCTATATTCTAATGCTTTTTCAGGAGAATCTATGTCGCCATTTCCGAAAATCGGAATTTTAATTCGTTGATTATTTTTCACTTCGGCAATGTGCGTCCAATCTGCCTCGCCTTTGTACATCTGCGCGCGCGTTCTACCATGAATACTCAAGGCTTCAACGCCAATGTCTTGAAGGCGTTCAGCTACTTCGTGGATATTTATCATGGAATGGTCCCACCCCAATCGTGTTTTAACTGTAACTGGAAGTGAAGTTGATTTTATGCAAGCTTTTGTCAATTTGATCATTAAATCGATGTCTTTCAAAACGCCAGCTCCGGCTCCTTTACAGACTACTTTTTTTACTGGGCAACCGAAATTGATGTCTAATAAATCGGGTTGAGTTGCATCTACAATTTTTGCTGAAAGTGCCATTGCATCTTCATCTCCACCAAATATTTGAATGCCAATTGGTTTTTCGTAATCGAATATTTCTAGTTTTTTACGACTTTTGATTGCATCCCGAATCAATCCTTCAGATGAAATAAATTCGGTATACATTAAATCTGCACCATGTTTTTTGCACAAAGCACGAAAAGGTGGGTCGCTAACGTCTTCCATTGGAGCCAAAAGCAAGGGGAATTCACCTAATTCTATGTCACGGATTTTTACCATAGTGCAAAATTACAGTTTTTATCAGTATTTATTTTTTATTTGTTTGATAATTACTGTTTTTTGTAGTAAAATCAGTAGGAGTAAGTAATTTTGCTTATTTGCTTATTTGCTTATTTGCTTATTTGCTTATTTGCTTATTTGCTTATTTCATGAAGAATTACTGTTTTTTTAGTAAAATCAGTATGAGTTAGTAATTTTGATCATATTAGATTTATTGAATATCTCTTGTGAAAAAAGAAAAAACTATATTTGTTTCCATATTCTAACTAGTGAATTCTAAACTTAAAAATTTCTTTTCAAACTCTTGGTTTTTTGCACTCCTTTTACTTTTTATTGGGTTCATTTACTTTCAAAATTCTGACCGTAAATTTGGCTGGACAAATAAAGATAGATTTGAAAATTTCCCAGCTAAAACTGATGCTTCAGGCTATTACGCTTATCTGCCAGAATGGTTTTTGTATCAAAATGACTTTCGGTTTTCAAGAGAAATCATCTCTAAAACTTATCCACTTGAAGGATACGATTATTTTGCCGTAAAAAGTTCCACTGGTGGATACACAAACAAATGTTACAACGGAGCAGCTATAATTTTAGCTCCTTTTTTTGGAATCGGTCATATTCATGCCAAAATTAGTGGAGAAGAAACCGATGGATATTCATGGCCTTACATGTTTTGGTTGTGCATTGGTTGTATTTCAATTACATTAATTGGTTTTATTGGTTTACGCTTGTTTCTTCTTAATCTGGGCTTAAATTCTTTTGCTGTTTTATTTACAGTTTCAGCGCTTGCTTTTGCTACAAATTTGAGATATTATTCCACTATCGAACTCCCAATGGCACATGGTTTTAGTTTCGCAGTTAATTCTTGGATATTATTCTTTTCTTTCAAATGGTTAAAAAAGCAAGAACTCAAATACCTAGTTCTAACTGCTCTTTTAGTTGGATTAACTTTTTTAATTCGTCCTACAAATGTGTTGATTTTGATTATAGTTCCGTTTTTAACAAATTGGAAGTCGTTTAAATTACTCTTGATCAATAGTTTTAATAACAAACACTTAATTTATGCATTGTTTGCCTTAGTTTTCGTTTTAAGTTTCCAGTTTTACAATATTTATGAGCAAACAGGTCATTTTGGATTTAATACATATGATGGTGAAAGTTTTACGAATTGGAAATCGCCTTATTTCTTCGAATTATTATTTGGTTTCAATAGAGGTTTATTTATTTATGCCCCTATTTTTCTAGTAGCAATTTTTGGATTAATTCCTCTTTTCAAACACAAACGCTCACTTTTTTATGGAACCATTCTTACATTCTCAATAAGTTTGTATTTGATGGCTTCTTGGTGGATTTGGTCGTATGGAGGAGCTTTTGGAATGCGTGCATTAATTGATTTCTATCCGCTTTATGCAATTCCAATTTCCTTTTTTATTCATTATTCTTGGAAATTTATTCAAGTTTTAGCCATTCCAATTTTATTTTTAGCAGTCTACTTTTATGATATTCTTGAATTTCAATACAAAAACAGTATTTTAAGTTATGAATTATATTCCAATACACATTTCAAACGCTCATTTTTACATACAGAAAAACGCTTCGCATATTCATCTTTTTTCAAATCAGATTCTCTTCCTACTAAGAATAAAAACGAACAATTATTTGATAGAAGTAATCTGCTTAATTCTTTTCTTCAAAATCGAAATAAAATTTTTGAAAGAAATTTGAAAAGAGACTACTTTCCAAATTTTACAGTTGTATCAGATTCAAAAACTAGTAAAAAAATCATTGGAAAATACTCTTTTGATATTGAAATTGGTATACCAGAAGAAATTATTTCGCTCAATCAAATTTATTACAAAAATGGAAAGGAAATAAAAAAAAATATACTTGATTTTGGATGTTTAATCAACAAAGAAAAACAATGGACACATCTTTCATTTCCCATTTACCCCAATATAAACTGGAAAGAAATTGATTCAATGACATTTTTTCATACTTCACACTACAATACAGATCGATTTAGAAATGTGCAACTCAAACTCAACAAAAAAGACTAATTTTGCAGCATAATTAAAGTTATGTTACAACGAATTCAAACAATTTATTTCTTCTTCGCAAGTATTTTTGTGATTTTCCCCATTTTTGGATTAACAATTTTCACCATTGATACCAACAAAGGAATAGCCGAAGCAACAGCTTTCCAAACAGTTCAGGGCAAGGAAGTTATTTTCGAAAATCAATTCTATATCCTTATTTTAATTGCACTGCTTTGCATACAATTTATTATTTTCTCCTATAAAAATAGGAAAAGACAAATCTTTTTAGGTTGGTTTGTTTTGGTTTTTATACTGCTAACTGCCACCTGGATGTTTGTTGGAATGAATGCTCAAATGGAATACCTTACAATTATGAAACAAAAAGTAAAAACAAGTGGTTTAGAATGGCCAGTTTATGTTTTTGCACTCTCAATTTTCTTCGTTATGCAAGGTTTGCGTCACGTTCGGAAAGATAAAAAATTGCTTGAGTCTCTTAACCGTTTAAGATAAATATGAATTTTCTTTCAGTTGAAAACATCGCTAAATCGTATGGCGATCGTCTAATTTTTGGTGACGTTTCTTTCGGAATAGACCAAGGAAATAAAGTAGCAATTGTTGCTAAAAATGGAAACGGTAAAACAACTTTGTTGCGCTGCCTAATGAATATTGAACCACTCGATTCTGGAAGGGTTGTGTATAGAAACGATTTGCGTGTTGCATTCATGCAGCAATCGGAATTAATGAACGAAGAACTTACTGTTTTAGAAGCCGTTTTCGATCACGATATGCCCGAATTACAAATCGTTAAACGCTACAATCAGGCTTTAAAATCTGAAAATGAAGACGAAATAAATGCTTGCTACGAAATTCTTTCTGAACTAAATGCTTGGGAAGTTGAAGTGCGTGTAAATCAAATTTTATCGGTTTTAAAATTAGACAATACGGAAGCAAAGATTTCTTCATTGTCAGGCGGACAGAAAAAACGTGTTGCCCTAGCACAAGTTCTCGTAGCTGAAGCAGATTTCTTAATTCTCGATGAGCCAACAAATCACCTCGATTTAGACATGATTGAATGGTTGGAAGAATACCTTTCTAAATCTAAATCAACGATTTTAATGGTTACCCACGACCGTTATTTCTTAGAAGTTGTTTGTGATACCATTTTCGAACTTGAAGACAAAACAATTTACAAATACAAAGGAAATTTCTCTTATTATTTAGAGAAAAAATCTGAACGACAAGATCAATTACAGTCCACAATCGATAAAGCGAGAAATACTTTTAAACGGGAATTAGATTGGATTCGTCGTCAGCCAAAAGCACGTGGAACCAAACAAAAAGCGCGCGTAGATAACTTCCAAGTTGTAAAAAGTGTTGCCTCACAACGCATAGATGAAGACGAAATTGAGGTTCCCGTTAAAATGGAAAGATTAGGGACAAAAATATTAGAGCTTCACAAAATCTGTAAATCGTATGGAGAACGCGTCATTTTAGACGGATTTACCTACGATTTTCAACGTAAAGAACGCCTTGGAATTGTAGGAAATAACGGAACAGGAAAATCTACGTTTCTGAATGTTATTCAAAGTCGAGAAGAACTAGATAAAGGAAAAGTTGTAACTGGCGAAACCGTTCTCTTCGGCTATTACAGCCAAGAACTTATTCAAGTTCCAGATGATAAAAAAGTGATAGATGTAATTCGCGACATTGCTGAATTTATTCCGCTTGAAAAAGGAAAACAACTTTCTGCAGCTCAGTTCTTAGAACGTTTTCTTTTTCCGCGTTCGATGCATTACAATTTCGTTCACAAATTAAGTGGGGGAGAGAAACGTCGTTTGAAATTGATGACAGTGCTCATGTCGAATCCAAATTTCTTGATTTTAGATGAGCCAACAAATGATTTAGATATTTTCGTAATGAGCGTTTTGGAGGATTACCTCCGCTCGTTTGAAGGTTGTTTGATTGTTGTTTCTCACGACCGCTATTTTATGGATAAGATGGTAGACCATCTTTTCGTTTTCGAAGGAGAAGGGAAAATAAAAGATATTATCGGAAATTATACTGCTTACCGCAAGCAAATTGGCGAAGGACAGAAAAAAGATAAACTCGATACAAAGAAAGAAGAAAAAGTAGAGGTCGTAAAAGTACTCGACACATTTACTGCTCCAATTCCTGAAAAACGTAAACTATCGTTCAAAGAAAAACACGAATTCGACCAGTTAGAAGCTGAAATGGAGAAATTAGAACTTGAAAAAGAGAAATTCACACAAATTTTGTCGAAATCGGACGCTTCCACCGATCAATTAATAGATGCTGGACAAAAACTAAGTAAAATTGTTTCTGATATTGATTCCAAAACAAGGCGTTGGATGGAACTTGCTGAGTTCGCGTAGATTTTCTGTATTCGTGGTTCAACCTCTATCTCACATTTTTACGCACGAAATCATTCAATATCACTTAGTTTAATTTCCGCTTTTCCACAAGTAACTTTCGCCGATTTAAACGCTTTGTTTATTTTGGAGTTCACTTTCTTTGCAGTTATCGGATCGCAATTTTGTAGAATCATTTCATTCAAATCTCTCTGTAAAATCTGTAGTCCTTGTTTTAATTGGTAAAGCGTAAAATAATCGTTTTCATTTAAATTGTTCTTAGTGAAGAACTCAGTTAATTCAGTAGGTATATCTATTTCATCGGTAGCAAATGTTGTCGAGTTCAGTTCAATATCAATACTACCTTGCATCGAAATGTAAAAATATAAACTACGCAATTGATCGTTTTCACTTGGTGAATTATTCAGATCTATTTCAGAAAAATCACAACGAACAGCTCTGTAGCCATTCCATTTACTCAATCCGTGTGCAATGCCAGAAGTAGTTATTTTCATTTTCTTTTCACTTGCTTTTTGAATAAAAGAGTGAATAGAAATACTATCAGTTTTGGCATCAATAAAACGAAGTGGTTCTATTTCTAAGACTTGGTTTGTTGAAGAGAAAACTCCTTGAAAACGGGCATCGTATTTTCTTTCTAAAGCAGAACAACTCATGTGTAAAATAACTTCTTCGGCCTCGTTTGAAAGTGATTCAGTTGGAATAGCAAGCAATCTTACTTCGTAAGGTGTTTTGAGCGTGTCAGATTTAAATGTGAAATCCTGCGTTGCCATATTGAATGAAGAAGAATCTTGAAAATGGTAAATTCCATCAATTATTTTGTATTTCGCCCAATTTCGCCCAATTTCTGTTTTGTATATATCTAAACGCAATTGATAACGCGCCATCAAATCAATCGCCTCTTGTTTTTGTTTTTCCAAATCGGCTATTAATTTTCTGTAATATTGATATTCAGCATTTAAACTAACTATGTCTGTTTGTTTGTTGCCTCTTTGTTGCTTTTGAGAGTAGGTAATTGTTTCAGGTGTTGTGTTCGAAGATTTACTTGCACTAGTGCCTAAATTCGCTTTTCTTTTTTTCTTTTTTACAGATTTTGGTGCTTTTTCACTTGTTCGAATTGGTTGTTGTGTCATGTCAGAATAAGAGTGGTCACCTTTATTGATAAGCAATTCTACTTCGTCTTTGCGTTTCTTTGCTTCTGCAATTTGCTCGTCGAAACCTTTTTTCCCATAAATTTTATCGAAAAGCAATTTAATTTTCACTTGTTCTAAGTCGGTAATTGTTCGTTGAAAGGTTTTTCCGTTTTCTGTAAAACTTGAATCAGGCGACAAAAATCGATTCTCTGAATTTCCAAACAAATGATAAGACAAACCATTTCGCTCAATAACAAGCGTTGTTTGCGCTTTCGGATTGTATGCCCAAACGTCAAAATGCAAAACGTTTTGCAAAGATTCTCCAGGTGTATTTAAATCAATTACAGGAAAGAAATTTGCTTGTAGAGACGTTTTTTTGCGTTGTTTTTCAGGAATTAGTGAAGATTGGTAAGGGAAAAACCCAACTGCTTTTGGTAAACCTTTCGTCCAACGGTTGTTTTCATCTTTCTCTCGGTCTTTTATCTCTCCCGAAGTGTCTGAACCATCTCCTGCAGCTAAAAGATAGTTTAGATTTTCATTTTCAAGTGAACCGCCCAAAATTGAAACATAAAATTGACTTGTGAAATTACCTACAAAGTCCGAAATTACTATTTCTATTGCTTTCATTGTTTGCAACTGTTCCTCTGCACTTAAAAAAGGAAAACTTGCCAGCATTGCTGCTTTGTCTTGAAAATTTAAAGAAGGATTAATTACTGCATAAAGTTTTTGATTCGGCTTCATTTCTCCATCCTGAAGTTTTAATGCCGACGAAGGAAGATTTACAATGAAAATCGATTCAAATAAATTCTGTTCGTAGGAATATGCTTCAAATTCCTTTTCCGTTTTTCCTTTTGCATCGATGAATTTATTTAAATGTTGAAGTGCCATTTTGTTTGCCACCTCCAATAAAATTCCTCGAGAACATTTATGTAATTCAAGATAGTTGATTTTTAATAAACGAATATCAGAAATAATTAATTGCTCAATTGAATCGTGATTTAGCTCTTTGTTCATGAAACGAATTTCAGGTCCGGTATACACTATATACTTTCCAATTTCATTTTCAATAATCGGACTTTTGCGCACAACATGGTAGAAGTAAGCAGATTCAAACTGATCTAATTCTGGGAGAACTTGTCCGAATGAGTTAAATGAATTAAGCAGTGTTAATGATAAGAAAAGGAATAAATGTTTCATAGTTCAAATTGAACTTCAAATATCCGAAAATTGCCTTTTTGGTTACAGATAGAACTTAAAATGTTATTAACAAAAAAAGCTCCGATTATTCATCGGAGCTTTCATTTATTTTAAAGTTTGATTACTCAATAATCAATTTAGAAGAAGAAGTTCCAGCTTCAGTAGAAACTTTTACAACATACATTCCAGCTTTCAAATCTGCAGTAGAAACTGAAGTGTTTCCGTTAATTGAAGTTGAAACAACTGTTTTTCCATTAAATTCAACTATTTCAGCAGTTCCATTTTCAACGCCAGAGATAGTGACTACATCTGTTGCCGGATTTGGGAATAGTCCGAATTCGATTGAATTTTCGTTTAATCCAGCTACATTGTCTTTCGATAAAACCAATGAAGTTGTTTGAGGAGCACCACCACCAACAATAATATCTAATGTTGAGTGAATGAAAACAGGTAAACTTGTTCCTGCAACATAATATTCGTATTGTGTACGTTGTAAATCAACAGCTCCCAATATCAATACTGTTCCACTTGCGTTAACCACACTTTTTACGCGTTTAACATCTGTGTAACTAATTCCAGCAGCTGTGTTCAATGTTCCAATTCCATCAAAACTAGTAACTGAAGTTCCTGTTAAAGCAATATTACCAAAGGCTCCTGTTACAGCTGTTCCAGCAATATTGTCAAAAGTTGATGAATTAAAATTAAATGGGTAATCCATTACTTTTTGGTCATCGCCATCTAATTTCACAACAATTACTCCTAGTGCACCTCCTGCATCATAAACAAATCCTTTTGAAAATGCTGCAGAAGCAGTTGAATAGTTGAATGATGTAATAAAACCCGGAATTTCAATTGCTTTTGTAGTTCCAGGAAAATCGGATGAATAAAGAGTTGAAGACGGAGCTACAACTGTAACTAATTTCGTTGCACCAGAATAACCAACTATAGAAGCGTAATCCCAAGTAACACCTGAACCAGTAGTTGAAGAATATGCATTCGCATTCGAGTCGCGAACAAACATATTTAAATTATCAGAAATAATTGGCTCATTTGCCTGTGTAAAGGTTTGTGCATTTAATCCTAATGCAGATAGTAGCGTAATACTAAGTAAAGTTTTTTTCATGTTTTACAATTTTTAATTGAACAAATTTAATAAATAATGTGTAGCAACTTTCTGTTTGTTAAATTTTAAACGAAAAAGTTGATTTACATTTCATTAATGCTTAGAAGTTGAAAAGGTTGGAATCCAAAAAGAAAATTTTACATTTGTCAAGAACACAAATCAAGTAAAATGAGGAATTCGCTTTTTAGAAAAAAAACAGTTGAAGATATTTTAGCAAATAAAGCTAACGAGCACGATGCATTAGGCAAGCATTTGAAAGTGCGCGATTTAGCTGCTTTTGGAATTGCAGCAATAATTGGTGCTGGTATTTTCTCTACCATTGGAGAAGCAAGCTCAAATGGCGGCCCGGCAGTTATTTTTCTTTTCATTTTCACAGCAATTGCCTGCGGATTTGCAGCTTTCGCGTACGCCGAATTTGCCTCCATGGTTCCAGTTGCTGGTTCTGCATATACTTATTCATACGTTGCTTTTGGTGAAATTATTGCTACGGTTATGTTTCCGATTGCGTATTCCATGATGAGGGCCCAACCGATAATCCAAGCAATAATTTCACCAAAAGCAACGTATGAATAAGTATA
>JANNWW010000091.1:0-1667 GCA_031409255.1 Crocinitomicaceae bacterium | reverse complement strand
GGTCAAAAACTCTGAACCGCGCTTGGTTTTTAACTCAAATAATACTTGGTTAAGTGAAAGATTACGTTCAATTACATTGTCAATATTTTTCTGAATATCATCGTCGCATACCCACAAACTTGTATTAGACAAATCACATTGGCTTTCTGAAGAAAACTGCGCTTCTAGTTGTTTTAAATCAGCAATATTTTGTGGTAAATCATTAATCCAATTTACACTTTCGCCAGCAGTAGCTTGTCCACCTCCTGCAACATTGTCTCTCTCGTGAATTGCTAGATACCCTCTGTTAACTTCTAACATTTTGGCATCATATGAAGCCTTGTTTTTAGAGACCAAAACTCTGCCACCATAAATGAAAGGCAAACCTGTTTTGTCTTCAGTTGGATTTGTTAAATGAACAAGTTTTCGTGTTTGTATACTTCCATCAAACTGTTCATACACTGTTGAAATGTGGTAAGGTTTTTTATGAGCTGCAAAGAATTTTAAGAAAGCTGAATAAGGTGCATCTGCAAAATCTGTAGTCAGCAAACTCGTTTCCATCATGCTTGGGTTTGATGCTGCAAAACCAATTCGGTAACAATTCCTTTTTGCATAGGTTCCAACACGGTCATAGGTTGGGAAATGAAAAATTAGCACTGAAATATCTTTTCCGCCATATTGCTGTTTGGCTTGTGAGACTGCATATTCAGCCGCTTCTTTTAGTTGCTCTTCTGAATAAACTTCAGTTGAAGCATCGCCTTCATAGCCAATCATACAAATTAGTGTATTTGGACGAAGTTCTCGAAGCGCTCTAATTTTTTCATTCAGACGTTCAACTTGTATTGGAGAACACAGAAAATCTAAATTCGAATTTTGTGTTTTTCTGACAACATAAGTCGAGCTTACTTGAGGATTTGAAACGGCTGAAGAACAATAGTTCAATACCAAAGTCTTTAATTCTTGCTTAAGTGGGTTCAAATCAGGATTCAAGTAATCGCTTGCTAAACAAGCTTCTGCTTGATTAGAAGGAGGGCATGTTACACCTTGAAACACGGGTTCAAAAATAGTAGGGTCGGTGTTGTTTTCAATTTGACTGGAAACAAAACTTCCCACATTCGGGCAGGCAACAATTTCTGAAGGTGTAATCTGAACATCGTTTGTGTGCGGTTTGATAATGGTTGTTGCTTCTCCAGCAACAGTTATCGTTTCATAAATTAACTCGTTTTCAGGATTGAAAAAGTAAAGACCAGAATTCGTTTGCTGTCCTGTAATTTTACTAATTAAACTTGTTCCAATTGCTTGATAAGAATCATCAGTTAATTCGATATACCATACAAATCCATTTTTTAAGACTACTTTTTCAATTCGGTTAAAATCTTCTTCTCTAAATTTAAAATACAAACCATTTGGAGCTCTATATTTCCAAGATAATGAACCACTGAAATTGTGTATATATATACTCGGACTAGTATTTATAAAAGTTTGTTCCGTTGTAATTCCATCATAAAGTGGTACAAAACTGTTAAGAATTGCGGCATCCTCTTCACCATCAAACATACTCACCACATTCGGCGCAACATTCAACGCACTCCATTGTGATTTTATGAGTTTAGTTCCAGCTGAGTAATCCATCAAATTATTCGTCAGTCCTTTCTTCGAAACATCTTCTCCCCAAGCATGTGATAATC